>NZ_CP091740.1:0-314445 GCF_022014595.1 Solitalea lacus
TCATAGGTGCCCGCTGCACCTGGAGTGGCGGTAATCGTTGCTGGGCTGCCTGCACAGACGGCCGGTGAGTTCACCGTTACCGTTGGCAATGGATCAACCGTAATCACAACTGTTGATGTTACAGCTGAACATGGGCCTGCACCATCTGGATCATTAGTTGTAAGAGTGAGTATAACCGTTCCACTTGCTATGCTTGGAGTGTAAGTTGACGTAAGTGAACTTGCATTGGAGAATGCTCCACTCGGTGCATTCCACGTAGCATTACTTGCCGATCCTCCGATGGTTCCCGCTAAAGTCACTGCACCTCCGGCGCAGATAGATTGTGCTGTGCCTGCATTTACAAATGCGGCAGGGTTAATAGTAAAATTAGTAGCAGTACGACACCCAGGGGCATTTGAACATTCAGCATAGAAGGTATATATTCCAGGGCTATTAGTGTTTCCACCAGGTAAAAATGCAGCAGGATTAAACGATGACCCCGTAAACAACAAAGCTCCCCCTGTGGCTTGACTGTACCACTGGAAAGCACCGGGAGAACTATAAGTAACAATAACACGCCCATTTGCACCGGTTCCTGAACTCGAACCATTATCACCTTTTCCTCCACCGCCACCACCAGGTGCAAATCCATTTTGACCATTTCCGCCATCAGCACCCCCATTTCCGCCATTACCTGTTCCTGTCCCTCCTATTCCTCCGGCAGTTCCGGGAGGGTTTGATTGTCCACTATTTCCAATTACAGTGGTAAATGCAGATCCTCCTCCGCCGCCGCCACCATTACCATCATTTCTTGTTCCTCCACTCCCACCAGCAAATCTTATCGTTCCGGTACTTGCACCAACTGTTCCGCCAACACCAGAACCACCAGAGGAGGATGGAGTCGCACCACCGGCCGCAACCACCAAAGTCGATCCAAAAGTTGAACTTGTTCCATTTACACCCGGCGTTCCTCCAATACCGACAACGACGTTAATGTTAGAACCTGGTGTAACTGTTAGTGTACTGCTCGAATAAGCCCCTCCACCTCCACCACCTCTGGAATTGTCACCACTATTGCCATTTCCACCGCCGCCACCTGCCCCCCAAGCTTGAACAGTTATACTTGTAACGCCAGCAGGTACTGTAAATACTTGACTAGAATTAAATTCAACTACTGTTTGAGGGGACCCGCATGGAGATGTTGCTGTCAAACTACCACTACCTCCCTGACAAATGGTAGCTCCGGCTGTTACTGGAAGGGGATTAACGGTGATCACAACGGTAGAACTTACTGCTGGACACGGCCCTGCACCGTCTGGATCATTTGTAGTTAAGGTCAGAGTTACTGTTCCACTTGTTATTGTTGGAGTATAAGTTGAAGTTAATGAGTTGGGATTGGAGAAGGTACCACTTGACGCACTCCAGGTTGCACCTGTTGCACCACCACCAATGACACCGGCTAAAGTAATTGTGCCTCCTGTACATACGGACTGTGGAGTTCCGGCATTTACAATTGCTGCCGGATTAACAATAATTGTTCTTGTTGCACTTACTGCCGGGCAAGGTCCTGAAGGATCAATGGTAGTTAAGGTTAAAGTAACTGTTCCTGTGTAATTAACAGCAGGTGTATAAGTTACGTTCTGGGGATTCGAAGTTTGCGATGTACTGCTAAGTGAGCCTCCGCCACTTGTAATCGACCATGCACCAGTTGATGCGCTGCCTCCAACACTCGCTCCTGATAATGTAATTGCAGTAGGAGAGCCAGATTGACAAACAGTAATAGGGCTTCCCGCACTTACAGTTGCAGCCTGGTTTATAGTAATTACCACTGTGGAAATTGCTGGCGGACATAATCCCGCGGGATCATTTGTCGTTAAAGTAAGAGTTACGTTTCCACTGGCAATTGATGGAGTATAGGTTGATGTTAGAGAGTTTGGATTGGAGAAAGTACCACTAGGTGCACTCCAGGTAGCACCCGTTGCAGCTCCACCAATAGTACCATTCAGGTTTATAGAACCGCCTGCACACAGGGTTTGTGATGTTCCAGCATTTACTGTTGCAATCGGATCCACTGTAACAACAACTGTAAATGGATTTCCTTGACATCCCGCTGCTACAGGTGTTACTGTGTAAGTTGCTGTTACCGGACTAGATGTGGTGTTGGTCAATGTCTGACTAATAGAAGATTGGCCTGTTGATTGGGCAGATCCTCCTGTAAATCCAGTACCTGTTGGAGCGGTCCATGTATATGTTGTTCCGGCAGGAACACCTGGTGGTGTTAATGTAAATGTTGAGCCGCTACAAATAGTGGTAATTTGACTAGCAATATTCGGCACTGGATTTACAGCAACAGAAGTACTTGCTGATATTGGGCATCCATAACCGTCTGTTACTGATAAAGTATAAGTACCATTGTGTAATGCTGCAGTGGCATTTGGGATAACTGGATTTTGTAAATTAGAAGAAAATCCATTAGGTCCAGTCCAAGAATATGTAAACGGGCTAGATC
Source organism: Solitalea lacus (assembly GCF_022014595.1). Lineage (NCBI taxonomy): Bacteria > Pseudomonadati > Bacteroidota > Sphingobacteriia > Sphingobacteriales > Sphingobacteriaceae > Solitalea > Solitalea lacus. The sequence goes on from NZ_CP091740.1 coordinate 2,489, forward strand.
CTCCTGTTATATTTGCAAGCAAATTAAGAGGGCCTCCTTCACAGGCGACTCCAGAGGGAGCAGCCGCAAAAGTAACGGGTGAAAGTGTTCCAAAGGAAATATCATCCAAACCGAAGTCGTTTCCGCCGGCAGCATTCTGTAAATCTATTATTGAAATTACTACAGACGTGGCAGCTCCCGAGTTCCAGGTTCCATAAAATCTTCCCCATCCATTATTACTGCTATTGTTAACACCTGGCGGTAGTGGTAAAGTAGTTCCTATAGGAACGCCGTTAACAGCAAATTGTAGATTAGCATAATTTCCTGCGCTGTTTAGGCTCATTGCCCAAGCTGAAAAATAATATGTGGTATTGGGGGCAACTGTTATAGTCTGTTGCCAAATAATTGGCTGAGGTGTTCCTGGGAAACCATTCACGATCATGAAATTGCCATTGCCCGTGGTATGATCAAAACCCCAGAAATTGGAATGATAATTATTAGCATTTGAACCTACTCCATATAGGCCTTCAGGATTTAATTCAGTATTGCCAGCAACATCTGCCCGGTAAGAATATCCGGCCCCTACAGTAAACCCAGTATTACCTGCAGAAAAATTTCCATTGGTAACAAGCTCCTGCGCCACATTACTAAAAGCTGTCGCGGAGCAACCAGTTGAAGGAATGGTAGCTGTTACTGTATAATTCCCTGCCTGATCAACCAAGATAGATTGAGTAGTTGCACCTGTACTCCACAAATAGTTTACTGTTGATGGTGATGCATTGGCAGTTAATTGCACTTTTCCTCCACCAAAACAATAATTCGAACTAATAGATACAGTGGGTACGGGATTAACAGTAAGTGTTCTGGAACACGACGAACTCTGACAACCACTGGAATTCGTAATAATTAAACTGTATGTACCTGCTGTGCCGATGGTAATAGCTTGTGTTGAAGCAGTAAAACCACTTGGGCCAGTCCATAAATAAGATGTCATTCCTGCTGGAGCAGTCCATGTTGTTGGGCTACCCGAACAAATTGTAGTTGACCCTCCTGTTATAGAACATACAGGATTTGCGTTAACTGTAACAGCAAAACTTGAAGGAGTTGCGGCTGCACATCCATTTGAATTTGTATAATTAACCGTGACAGTTTTAGCCCCACTAGTTGTCCAACTTACAATAATGCTATTTGTATTTGTTCCTGCAGTAATTGTACCGCCCGAACTTACTGTCCAAGTATAGCCTGACATACCGGCTTCTGTTGTATACACTATACCTGTACTGCCCGCACATACAGCTGCAGAACCACTGATAATTGGTATTGGCCGAGGATTAACCGTAACTGCTGTTGCCACTGATGTGGCTGAACAGCCATTACCATTTGTTACGGTTACCGAATAGGAACCTGATGCATTGACTGTGATCGCCTGGGACGTTGCTCCGTTACTCCATATCCAGGATGAACCGGCTGAAGCCGTTAATGTCACAGAGCCTCCAGCACAGAATGTCGTCGGACCGCCTGCTGTTATTGTTGCCGTTGGCAATGGATTTACTGTAACTAGCCTTGCTGCTGATGTGGCTGAACAGCCATTACCACCTGTTACGGTTACCGAATAGGAACCTGAAGCATTGACTGTGATCGCTTGGGACGTTGCTCCGTTACTCCATAACCAGGATGAACCGGCTGAAGCGGTTAATATCACAGAGCCTCCGGCACAGAATGCCGTCGGACCGCCTGCTGTAATTGTTGCCGTTGGTAATGGATTTACCGTAATTGATGTTGGCGCTGAGGTGGCTGAACAGCCATTACCTCCGGTTACGGTTACCGAATAGGAACCTGATGCATTTACTGTGATTGCTTGGGACGTTGCTCCGTTACTCCATAACCAGGATGAACCGGCTGAAGCGGTTAATGTCACAGAACCTCCGGCACAGAATGTCGTCGGACCGCCCGCTGTGATTGTTGCCGCTGGCAATGGGTTTACAGTAATTACTATTGGCGCTGATGAGGCTGAACAGCCATTTCCGTCACTGACCGTTACTGTATAATTTCCTCCTATTGATACCGTGATGGACTGGGATGTTGCTCCGTTACTCCATATCCAGGATGAACCAGCCGAAGCTGTTAATGTTACGGAGCCTCCGGCACAGAATGTCGTCGGGCCGCCTGCTGTAATTGTTGCCGTTGGCAATGGGTTTACAGTAATTACTGTTGGTGCTGATGTGGCTGAACAACCATTCCCGTCGGTGACCGTTACTGTATAGTTGCCTCCCGTTGATGCCGTGATGGATTGGGAGGTCTGTCCGCTTGACCAAGCATAGGCAGAACCTGCACTGGCCGTCAGGATAACGCTACCGCCCTGACAAAAGGTAGTAGGACCGCCTGCTGTAATTGTTGCCGCCGGCAATAGATTTACCGTAACTCCTGTTGGTGCTGAGGTGGCAGAACAGCCGTTACCATCGCTTACGGTTACCGAATAGGAACCTGATGCATTTACTGTGATTGCTTGGGACGTTGCTCCGTTACTCCATAACCAGGATGAACCGGCTGAAGCGGTTAATATCACAGAACCTCCGGCACAGAATGTCGTCGGACCGCCCGCTGTAATTGTTGCCGTTGGCAATGGGTTTACAGTAATTGCTGTTGGCGCCGATGTGGCTGAACAACCGTTGCCGTCAGTGACCGTTACTGTATAATTGCCCCCCGTTGATACCGTGATGGATTGGGTGGTCTGTCCGCTTGACCAGGCATAGGCAGAACCAGCACTGGCCGTCAGGATAACGCTACCGCCCTGACAAAAGGTGGTAGGACCGCCTGCTGTAATTGTTGCCGATGGTAATGGATTTACAGTAATTACTGTTGGTGCCGATGTGGCTGAACAACCGTTGCCGTCAGTGACCGTTACCGTATAATTTCCTCCTGCTGATACCGTGATGGATTGGGTGGTCTGTCCGCTTGACCAGGCATAGACAGAACCGGCATTGGTCGTCAGGATAACGCTACCTCCCTGACAAAAGGTGGTAGGACCGCCCGCTGTAATTGTTGCCGTTGGTAATGGATTTACCGTAACTGCTGTCGGTACTGATGTAGCAGAACAGCCATTCCCGTCAGTGACCGTTACCGTATAATTTCCTCCTGTTGATACCGTGATGGACTGGGACGTTGCTCCGTTACTCCATAACCATGAGGAACCGGCTGAAGCGGTTAATGTCACGGAGCCTCCGTCACAGAATGTCGTCGAGCCACTTGCAGTAATTGTTGCGGCAGGCAATGAATTTATTGTAACTACTGTGGGCGCTGATGTTGCTGAACAACCATTCCCATCAGTGACCGTTACTGTATAATTGCCACCCGTTGATACCGTGATGGATTGGGACGTTGCTCCGCTACTCCATAACCAGGATGAACCGGCCGAAGCGGTTAATGTCACAGAGCCTCCGTCACAGAATGTCGTCGGACCGCCAGTTGTAATTGTTGCCGTTGGCAATGGATTTACCGTAACTGTTGTTGGTGCTGATGTAGCTGAACAGCCGTTGCCGTCAGTGACCGTTACTGTATAATTGCCTCCTATTGATACCGTGATGGACTGGGACGTTGCTCCGTTACTCCATAACCAGAATGAACTGGCTGAAGCAGTTAATGTCACTGAGCCTCCGTCACAGAATGTCGTCGGACCGCCTGCTGTAATTGTTGCAGCAGGCAATGGATATATTGTAACTACTGTGGGCGGTGATGTTGCTGAACAACCATTCCCATCGGTGACCGTTACTGTATAATTTCCTCCTGTTGATACCGAGATGGATTGGGTCGTTGCTCCGTTACTCCATAACCATGAGGAACCGGCTGAAGCGGTTAATGCCACAGAGCTTCCTTCACAGAATGTCGTCGAGCCACTTGCAGTAATTGTTGCGGCAGGCAATGGATTTATTGTAACTACTGTGGCCGCTGATGTTGCTGAACACCCATTCCCTTCAGTGACCGTTACTGTGTAATTTCCTCCTGTTGATACCGTGATGGACTGGGTCGTTGCTCCGTTACTCCATAACCAGGATGAACCAGCCGATGCTGTTAATGTCACAGAACCTCCATCACAGAATGTCGTCGGACCGCCTGGGGTTATTGTTGCTGCTGGTAATGGATTTACGGTAACTGCTGTTGGCACTGATGTGGCTGAACAGCCATTCCCGTCAGTGACAGTTACTGTATAATTTCCTCCTGTTAATACCGTGATGGATTGGGTCGTGGCTCCGTTACTCCATATCCAGGATGAACCAGCCGAAGCCGTTAATGTTACGGAGCCTCCATCACAGAATGTCGTCGGACCGCCTGCTGTTATTGTTGCCGCTGGCAATGGATTTACTGTAACTACTGTGGGCACTGATGTGGCTGAACAGCCATTCCCGTCAGTGACCGTTACTGCATAATTGCCTCCAGTTGATACCGTAATGGATTGGGTCGTGGCTCCATTACTCCATAACCAGGATGAACCGGCCGTAGCGGTTAATATCACAGAGCCTCCTTCACAGAATGTCGTCGGACCGCCTGCTATTATTGTTGCCGTTGGTAATGGATTTACAACTTGATTGTATTCTAAAGAAGTACTGGGGTCGAATGTTCCTACCTCTCCAGAATAGGTTGCTTTAATTATATGAGTACCAACTGAAAGTGTATTAATCGTTAATGTCGCTGTGCCTCCTGAAACGGGGGCAGTTCCAAGTGAAGTTGCACCATCAAAAAATTCAACGGTCCCTGTTACAGAATTTGGAGTAACCGTTGCCCTAAATGTTACATTTGAGCCATTACATGACGGATTAACATCGGACAATAGATCTGTGGTAGTGATAGTTTGAGCATTGGCAGAAATGCCTAATAGAACAAACCCTAAGATCAAAAATCCAGTAAAAATCGAGAGTAATAATGTAAAGGAGTTACTCCTTCTTACAGGAAAAAAATCCGTGTTTTTTTTTATTACCAAGAAATACATTTTTTAAGAATAGAGAGCGTGAGAAGATGTGTGGAAGACCTGATTATGAAAATCATGCTGTTCAAAGCTAATCTGAACAGTTTCTGATGATAAAATAATTACAGCTATTTTGGGGGACCTTTTTCCTACCAGTTGATTGAAAAAAATATCTATAGTATAGACATTTTATAAAAAAAGAGGAGAGCGTAAACTTAATATTCATAAATATTAATTTAGAATAGAGAGTGAATACAACGAATTAGGATAATCTGTTTTGAGGATAATTATTACTAAATTCTTTTAAATGTTTATCAAAAATAGTTCCGTCAAGGACTTTTAATATCTGACCATCAGTGCATTAACAAATACTTGATTAAAATTCTTAAAAAGAATTAAAACAAAATTTAAGTGATAATTAAATAGAAAATAGTTTTGTAATGAATTAAGGGAAAAGTAGGAAAAGAGGGCAATTAAAACCTGAAGTTTACTAAAACATACATCTATTCAAGAAAAGTAAACATTCTAACTCAAAATTGATATTAAATAAAAAAATATAACCTATAATACGTTATATATTGAATCGTCAAAAAAAAAGCGGCTCCATTTCTAAAGCCGCTTTTATAATTAATATTTATCGCATTATCTCAACAAAACCTGAATAACTAGTCCATTTACCTGAATTACCTTTTATTTTGAGCACATAGTAATAGGTTGCAGAAGGAAGGTCTAATCCATTCCAGGTACAATCATAATTCCTGCTCTTGTAAACTTCGTTACCCCAGCGATTGTAAATATAAATCTCGTTCTCTACCCCTGCTAGTCCATCAATTACAAATGTTTCATTAACACCGTCTCCATTTGGAGTGAATACATTCGGAATGAAAACTCCTAATATTAAACGACTATCGGTTGAAGTATTATTGGACATATCTGGATCAAACTGGTTACCTCTAACGGTTGCAGTATTTACAATCCTTCCTCCTTTTGTTGACTTAACCTTTAAAGTAAGTGTTTGATGAGAATTTACACTTAAGCCGCCAAGGTTCCAGGTTATTGTTCGGTTAGACAGATTAAAGAAGTAAGTACCCGCACTTGCAGAAGCATCTACATATTTTAATTCGGAAGGCAAAACATCCGTTGCAACCACACCGGTAGCATTATTTGCTCCATTATTCTCTACAACAATCTGATATTCGAATACTTCGTCTGGTTTAATATCTTTTCCTTGAGAAATTTTCGAAATGGAAAGATCAGCGGTTACACGATTAACCATAATTGTAACCGTAGCAATATTACTATTATTTCCGCCATCGCTTACTCGATAAGTGAAGCTATCCGAACCAAAAAAGTTAGCATTAGGAATATACGTAAACGAACCGTCAGCATTCAATGTTAAAGAGCCATTTGAAGTACTTGTGACCAAATGTGCAGTCAATGGATTTTTCTCAGGATCAGAATCATTCTTTATTATGCCAGATGCGGGTTCAATAATTGAAACATTTTCTGTTGTAGAATAACTGTCATTAACTGCAACAGGCACACTATTTACTTGAATTGGATTTACTGTAAAGCTCACATTTGCAGTAGCACTTGCACCGCAAGGATCGGTAACTTTATAGGTGAATACATCAACTCCAGCAAATCCAGCAGCAGGTGTATAAATAAACGTACCATTGGCTTGCAATACAAGTGTTCCTCTATTAGCGTTTGGCTGAACAGAATAGGTTAACAATTCCCCATCAGGATCTGAGTCATTCGTTGCCACTGTATTATTAATTGCAGTCCCTGCAGTTGTACTAAAGATCTCTCCAGCTGCTACCGGAGCACGGTTGCTCCTACTAATGGTAATACTACGTGATACCGAGCCACAAGCATCCGTTACTGTAACTTGATAAACACCTGCATTCATGGCATTTAAATTAGGGGCTGCAATTGAAGAGCCATCTTTTGTCCAAGTTATTACCGGATTAACTCCTCCTGAAGTTGTGAAAGTAGCCGCTCCATTAGTACCTGATGAACAAGAAGCATCACGAGATTTGGTGAGAGTAGCGATTAACGCTGCTGGTTGACCAACCAACACACTTCCAGTTACTGCCGTACAATTGTTTTTATCAGTTACTCTATAGTTATAAGTACCAGCCACAAGACCACTAAGATTGGCCGTGTTGGCCGTAAAGCCCGATGGGCCAGTCCAACTATAAACATACGGAGCTGTTCCGCCGCTTACCGAGCCCAGGGTGATCGTTCCATTATTTCCACCATTACAGCTTACATCGATGTGGCTGCTGTTGGCTACTGCTATAGCAGAAGGCTCTGTAATAGTTTGCGAGCAAAAAAGCGTAGTGCAATTATCAGCGACCATTAATGAATACGTTCCGGCAGGTAAGTTATTCACCGACGAAGTGGTTCCAACAATTACATTACTACTGTTCTTCCATGTATAATTTACAGTTCCAACTGAATTGGATACTGCCCCCGCTGATACCGATCCGGTTAGTGAACCAAAACAAGTTGTATTGGCATGAGAACAAGCAGCCATAGTCATAATAGAATTAACCGTATAGCTTGCTGTACCACTATAATTACAAGGATCTACTGCAGCACTGGCTGGATACCAATTATCACTTAACGAAGAGATACCATAAGTATAGATACCTGGTATTGAAATGTTTAAAGGAATGATAATCATAGCATTCTTTCCTGTACGGTTCATTGTAACCCCGTAAGGCAGAGAACTGGCCGTGTTAATAGTTGTACCAACACCGTTTTGTGTATATGTAAATCTCCATTCAGGAGAACTAACCGTAGAAAGGTCATCGCTGGTAAGGCTAACCGTTAAATTAACCGTTTGAGCCGAACAAGCAGTTGCTTGAGAGAGTGTAACTTTAGCAGTAGGGGGCATTTTAATATCTACCGTACATTGGCCGAAAGAATAATTAGCACAAAACAATAGTAGTACAGCAACAAAAATATTGCTGTACCAAATTGTTCTGTTATTAGCTGTATATATATTACTCTTCATACTATGCTTGATAAATCATTATACATGCACCAAAAGCAACATTAGTTAGGGAGTTAACCCATTACAAGTACCAGGACAAGCGTAAGTAGCATCTACTACTTCTACTGTGTATGATCCCCTAATCAACTTATCAAATGTATAGGAGCCATTTCCTGTATCAGTCTTGATAATTGTACCTCTTAATTTCAAAATAAATTTAAAACTACCAGATCCTCCACTTGCTGCTACCGTAATTGAACCCGTTGGTGTTGTTTCATCCTTACAAACCACATTAGTGAATTTGTAAGTGTAAGTGATTGGAGGAAGAACCGTTACATCCAGTTTCGCTCTTGGACCTTCACAGGTACCAGTGGTCGCGCTCACCCAATATGATGTGGTTCCTGCTGTTGCCGTACTTGGGGTTGGTGCCGTTGCAGTTCCCGTTCCGCCTGTCGCACTGGTGTACCATAACAAGTTGCTGCCGGTTGCCGTCAATGCTGTGGCCGCATCGCCTTGACAATACGTTATCGCTGCCACGGTCGGTGCCACTGGAGTTGGATTTACCGTTACATCCAGTTTCGCTCTTGGACCTTCACAGGTACCAGTGGTCGCGCTCACCCAATATGATGTGGTTCCTGCTGTTGCCGTACTTGGGGTTGGTGCCGTTGCAGTTCCCGTTCCGCCTGTCGCACTGGTGTACCATAACAAGTTGCTGCCGGTTGCCGTCAATGCTGTGGCCGCATCGCCTTGACAATACGTTATCGCTGCCACGGTCGGTGCCACTGGAGTTGGATTTACCGTTACATCCAGTTTCGCTCTTGGACCTTCACAGGTACCAGTGGTCGCGCTCACCCAATATGATGTGGTTCCTGCTGTTGCCGTACTTGGGGTTGGTGCCGTTGCAGTTCCCGTTCCGCCTGTCGCACTGGTGTACCATAACAAGTTGCTGCCGGTTGCCGTCAATGCTGTGGCCGCATCGCCTTGACAATACGTTATCGCTGCCACGGTCGGTGCCACTGGAGTTGGATTTACCGTTACATCCAGTTTCGCTCTTGGACCTTCACAGGTACCAGTGGTCGCGCTCACCCAATATGATGTGGTTCCTGCTGTTGCCGTACTTGGGGTTGGTGCCGTTGCAGTTCCCGTTCCGCCTGTCGCACTGGTGTACCATAACAAGTTGCTGCCGGTTGCCGTCAATGCTGTGGCCGCATCGCCTTGACAATACGTTATCGCTGCCACGGTCGGTGCCACTGGAGTTGGATTTACCGTTACATCCAGTTTCGCTCTTGGACCTTCACAGGTACCAGTGGTCGCGCTCACCCAATATGATGTGGTTCCTGCTGTTGCCGTACTTGGGGTTGGTGCCGTTGCAGTTCCCGTTCCGCCTGTCGCACTGGTGTACCATAACAAGTTGCTGCCGGTTGCCGTCAATGCTGTGGCCGCATCGCCTTGACAATACGTTATCGCCGCCACGGTCGGTGCCACTGGAGTTGGATTTACCGTTACATCCAGTTTCGCTCTTGGACCTTCACAGGTACCAGTGGTCGCGCTCACCCAATATGATGTGGTTCCTGCTGTTGCCGTACTTGGGGTTGGTGCCGTTGCAGTTCCCGTTCCGCCTGTTGCACTGGTGTACCATAACAAGTTGCTGCCGGTTGCCGTCAATGCTGTGGCCGCATCGCCTTGACAATACGTTATCGCTGCCACGGTCGGTGCCACTGGAGTTGGATTTACCGTTACATCCAGTTTCGCTCTTGGACCTTCACAGGTACCAGTGGTCGCGCTCACCCAATATGATGTGGTTCCTGCTGTTGCCGTACTTGGGGTTGGTGCCGTTGCAGTTCCCGTTCCGCCCGTTGCACTGGTGTACCATAACAAGTTGCTGCCGGTTGCCGTCAATGCTGTGGCCGCATCGCCTTGACAATACGTTATCGCTGCCACGGTCGGTGCCACTGGAGTTGGATTTACCGTTACATCCAGTTTCGCTCTTGGACCTTCACAGGTACCAGTGGTCGCGCTCACCCAATATGATGTGGTTCCTGCTGTTGCCGTACTTGGGGTTGGTGCCGTTGCAGTTCCCGTTCCGCCTGTCGCACTGGTGTACCATAACAAGTTGCTGCCGGTTGCCGTCAATGCTGTGGCCGCATCGCCTTGACAATACGTTATCGCTGCCACGGTCGGTGCCACTGGAGTTGGATTTACCGTTACATCCAGTTTCGCTCTTGGACCTTCACAGGTACCAGTGGTCGCGCTCACCCAATATGATGTGGTTCCTGCTGTTGCCGTACTTGGGGTTGGTGCCGTTGCAGTTCCCGTTCCGCCTGTCGCACTGGTGTACCATAACAAGTTGCTGCCGGTTGCCGTCAATGCTGTGGCCGCATCGCCTTGACAATACGTTATCGCTGCCACGGTCGGTGCCACTGGAGTTGGATTTACCGTTACATCCAGTTTCGCTCTTGGACCTTCACAGGTACCAGTGGTCGCGCTCACCCAATATGATGTGGTTCCTGCTGTTGCCGTACTTGGGGTTGGTGCCGTTGCAGTTCCCGTTCCGCCCGTTGCACTGGTGTACCATAACAAGTTGCTGCCGGTTGCCGTCAATGCTGTGGCCGCATCGCCTTGACAATACGTTATCGCTGCCACGGTCGGTGCCACTGGAGTTGGATTTACCGTTACATCCAGTTTCGCTCTTGGACCTTCACAGGTACCAGTGGTCGCGCTCACCCAATATGATGTGGTTCCTGCTGTTGCCGTACTTGGGGTTGGTGCCGTTGCAGTTCCCGTTCCGCCTGTTGCACTGGTGTACCATAACAAGTTGCTGCCGGTTGCCGTCAATGCTGTGGCCGCATCGCCTTGACAATACGTTATCGCTGCCACGGTCGGTGCCACTGGAGTTGGATTTACCGTTACATCCAGTTTCGCTCTTGGACCTTCACAGGTACCAGTGGTCGCGCTCACCCAATATGATGTGGTTCCTGCTGTTGCCGTACTTGGGGTTGGTGCCGTTGCAGTTCCCGTTCCGCCTGTCGCACTGGTGTACCATAACAAGTTGCTGCCGGTTGCCGTCAATGCTGTGGCCGCATCGCCTTGACAATACGTTATCGCTGCCACGGTCGGTGCCACTGGAGTTGGATTTACCGTTACATCCAGTTTCGCTCTTGGACCTTCACAGGTACCAGTGGTCGCGCTCACCCAATATGATGTGGTTCCTGCTGTTGCCGTACTTGGGGTTGGTGCCGTTGCAGTTCCCGTTCCGCCTGTCGCACTGGTGTACCATAACAAGTTGCTGCCGGTTGCCGTCAATGCTGTGGCCGCATCGCCTTGACAATACGTTATCGCTGCCACGGTCGGTGCCACTGGAGTTGGATTTACCGTTACATCCAGTTTCGCTCTTGGACCTTCACAGGTACCAGTGGTCGCGCTCACCCAATATGATGTGGTTCCTGCTGTTGCCGTACTTGGGGTTGGTGCCGTTGCAGTTCCCGTTCCGCCTGTCGCACTGGTGTACCATAACAAGTTGCTGCCGGTTGCCGTCAATGCTGTGGCCGCATCGCCTTGACAATACGTTATCGCTGCCACGGTCGGTGCCACTGGAGTTGGATTTACCGTTACATCCAGTTTCGCTCTTGGACCTTCACAGGTACCAGTGGTCGCGCTCACCCAATATGATGTGGTTCCTGCTGTTGCCGTACTTGGGGTTGGTGCCGTTGCAGTTCCCGTTCCGCCTGTCGCACTGGTGTACCATAACAAGTTGCTGCCGGTTGCCGTCAATGCTGTGGCCGCATCGCCTTGACAATACGTTATCGCTGCCACGGTCGGTGCCACTGGAGTTGGATTTACCGTTACATCCAGTTTCGCTCTTGGACCTTCACAGGTACCAGTGGTCGCGCTCACCCAATATGATGTGGTTCCTGCTGTTGCCGTACTTGGGGTTGGTGCCGTTGCAGTTCCCGTTCCGCCTGTCGCACTGGTGTACCATAACAAGTTGCTGCCGGTTGCCGTCAATGCTGTGGCCGCATCGCCTTGACAATACGTTATCGCTGCCACGGTCGGTGCCACTGGAGTTGGATTTACCGTTACATCCAGTTTCGCTCTTGGACCTTCACAGGTACCAGTGGTCGCGCTCACCCAATATGATGTGGTTCCTGCTGTTGCCGTACTTGGGGTTGGTGCCGTTGCAGTTCCCGTTCCGCCTGTCGCACTGGTGTACCATAACAAGTTGCTGCCGGTTGCCGTCAATGCTGTGGCCGCATCGCCTTGACAATACGTTATCGCTGCCACGGTCGGTGCCACTGGAGTTGGATTTACCGTTACATCCAGTTTCGCTCTTGGACCTTCACAGGTACCAGTGGTCGCGCTCACCCAATATGATGTGGTTCCTGCTGTTGCCGTACTTGGGGTTGGTGCCGTTGCAGTTCCCGTTCCGCCTGTCGCACTGGTGTACCATAACAAGTTGCTGCCGGTTGCCGTCAATGCTGTGGCCGCATCGCCTTGACAATACGTTATCGCCGCCACGGTCGGTGCCACTGGAGTTGGATTTACCGTTACATCCAGTTTCGCTCTTGGACCTTCACAGGTACCAGTGGTCGCGCTCACCCAATATGATGTGGTTCCTGCTGTTGCCGTACTTGGGGTTGGTGCCGTTGCAGTTCCCGTTCCGCCCGTTGCACTGGTGTACCATAACAAGTTGCTGCCGGTTGCCGTCAATGCTGTGGCCGCATCGCCTTGACAATACGTTATCGCCGCCACGGTCGGTGCCACTGGAGTTGGATTTACCGTTACATCCAGTTTCGCTCTTGGACCTTCACAGGTACCAGTGGTCGCGCTCACCCAATATGATGTGGTTCCTGCTGTTGCCGTACTTGGGGTTGGTGCCGTTGCAGTTCCCGTTCCGCCCGTTGCACTGGTGTACCATAACAAGTTGCTGCCGGTTGCCGTCAATGCTGTGGCCGCATCGCCTTGACAATACGTTATCGCTGCCACGGTCGGTGCCACTGGAGTTGGATTTACCGTTACATCCAGTTTCGCTCTTGGACCTTCACAGGTACCAGTGGTCGCGCTCACCCAATATGATGTGGTTCCTGCTGTTGCCGTACTTGGGGTTGGTGCCGTTGCAGTTCCCGTTCCGCCTGTCGCACTGGTGTACCATAACAAGTTGCTGCCGGTTGCCGTCAATGCTGTGGCCGCATCGCCTTGACAATACGTTATCGCTGCCACGGTCGGTGCCACTGGAGTTGGATTTACCGTTACATCCAGTTTCGCTCTTGGACCTTCACAGGTACCAGTGGTCGCGCTCACCCAATATGATGTGGTTCCTGCTGTTGCCGTACTTGGGGTTGGTGCCGTTGCAGTTCCCGTTCCGCCTGTTGCACTGGTGTACCATAACAAGTTGCTGCCGGTTGCCGTCAATGCTGTGGCCGCATCGCCTTGACAATACGTTATCGCTGCCACGGTCGGTGCCACTGGAGTTGGATTTACCGTTACATCCAGTTTCGCTCTTGGACCTTCACAGGTACCAGTGGTCGCGCTCACCCAATATGATGTGGTTCCTGCTGTTGCCGTACTTGGGGTTGGTGCCGTTGCAGTTCCCGTTCCGCCCGTTGCACTGGTGTACCATAACAAGTTGCTGCCGGTTGCCGTCAATGCTGTGGCCGCATCGCCTTGACAATACGTTATCGCTGCCACGGTCGGTGCCACTGGAGTTGGATTTACCGTTACATCCAGTTTCGCTCTTGGACCTTCACAGGTACCAGTGGTCGCGCTCACCCAATATGATGTGGTTCCTGCTGTTGCCGTACTTGGGGTTGGTGCCGTTGCAGTTCCCGTTCCGCCTGTCGCACTGGTGTACCATAACAAGTTGCTGCCGGTTGCCGTCAATGCTGTGGCCGCATCGCCTTGACAATACGTTATCGCTGCCACGGTCGGTGCCACTGGAGTTGGATTTACCGTTACATCCAGTTTCGCTCTTGGACCTTCACAGGTACCAGTGGTCGCGCTCACCCAATATGATGTGGTTCCTGCTGTTGCCGTACTTGGGGTTGGTGCCGTTGCAGTTCCCGTTCCGCCTGTCGCACTGGTGTACCATAACAAGTTGCTGCCGGTTGCCGTCAATGCTGTGGCCGCATCGCCTTGACAATACGTTATCGCTGCCACGGTCGGTGCCACTGGAGTTGGATTTACCGTTACATCCAGTTTCGCTCTTGGACCTTCACAGGTACCAGTGGTCGCGCTCACCCAATATGATGTGGTTCCTGCTGTTGCCGTACTTGGGGTTGGTGCCGTTGCAGTTCCCGTTCCGCCCGTTGCACTGGTGTACCATAACAAGTTGCTGCCGGTTGCCGTCAATGCTGTGGCCGCATCGCCTTGACAATACGTTATCGCTGCCACGGTCGGTGCCACTGGAGTTGGATTTACCGTTACATCCAGTTTCGCTCTTGGACCTTCACAGGTACCAGTGGTCGCGCTCACCCAATATGATGTGGTTCCTGCTGTTGCCGTACTTGGGGTTGGTGCCGTTGCAGTTCCCGTTCCGCCTGTTGCACTGGTGTACCATAACAAGTTGCTGCCGGTTGCCGTCAATGCTGTGGCCGCATCGCCTTGACAATACGTTATCGCTGCCACGGTCGGTGCCACTGGAGTTGGATTTACCGTTACATCCAGTTTCGCTCTTGGACCTTCACAGGTACCAGTGGTCGCGCTCACCCAATATGATGTGGTTCCTGCTGTTGCCGTACTTGGGGTTGGTGCCGTTGCAGTTCCCGTTCCGCCTGTCGCACTGGTGTACCATAACAAGTTGCTGCCGGTTGCCGTCAATGCTGTGGCCGCATCGCCTTGACAATACGTTATCGCTGCCACGGTCGGTGCCACTGGAGTTGGATTTACCGTTACATCCAGTTTCGCTCTTGGACCTTCACAGGTACCAGTGGTCGCGCTCACCCAATATGATGTGGTTCCTGCTGTTGCCGTACTTGGGGTTGGTGCCGTTGCAGTTCCCGTTCCGCCTGTCGCACTGGTGTACCATAACAAGTTGCTGCCGGTTGCCGTCAATGCTGTGGCCGCATCGCCTTGACAATACGTTATCGCTGCCACGGTCGGTGCCACTGGAGTTGGATTTACCGTTACATCCAGTTTCGCTCTTGGACCTTCACAGGTACCAGTGGTCGCGCTCACCCAATATGATGTGGTTCCTGCTGTTGCCGTACTTGGGGTTGGTGCCGTTGCAGTTCCCGTTCCGCCTGTCGCACTGGTGTACCATAACAAGTTGCTGCCGGTTGCCGTCAATGCTGTGGCCGCATCGCCTTGACAATACGTTATCGCTGCCACGGTCGGTGCCACTGGAGTTGGATTTACCGTTATTGAAGCCGTTCCAGCATAATTACACCCATCAACAGGTGTATCATACCAAGTATCACTTAAAAAAGTAAAAGTATAGTTATAAGTATTTGCTATTGTTAGTGTTATAGGAATCGTTACCGTTGCATTCTTTCCTGACCGGTTGATTGTGGTACCTGCACCGCTTGAAGGTAGGCCCACGGTTTTGACTGTTACTGGTGTTGTACCATCTGAATAGATAAAAGTCCATTCAGGTGTCAATGTCGACTCATCATCACTCGTCAGGTTAACCACTAAGTTAAATGGTTGACCAGAACAAATTGACGCCGGTAAAGGAATGAACTTTGCCGTTGGTGGCTCCTTGATGGTGATTGGACAAACCTGCCCGAAGGAATAATTTGCTAAAAACAACAAAAGTGCCGTAATTATTAAACTACTGCTCCGTTTTGCTTTTTTGATGATTTGGTAAATAATTCCCATATTATAGCTATAATACTTTTTACTTTTTAAACTCATTATATTACTGACAAACTGTTGAACAGCCTGTGTTTATATCCCTAATTGTTATTGTATAAACTCCCTTACCAACTCCTGTAAATTGATAATTACTGACGCTAGCTCCTGGACTAACATTTTGCACTATTGTGGCACCTGATTTTAGTATAAACTCATACTCCCCAGAACCGCCACTTGTTACTGTTGCCGTAATAGTACCTGCAGAACCACCTTTGCACTTCACATTGGTAAACGCCGTAGTAAAAACTATAGGAGCATAAATCGAAACAGCAATCGGATAGGATATACTAACACATCCTGTAACACTATTGCGTACTGTTAATTGCCCATTATATGTACCTGCAGCAGCCGTAGCAGCAACAGCAATACTGATAGAGCTTACTGGCAACGTTTGATTATTTATGTCTGCAAAGCCTGCGGCATTAGCAGCTGCATCGAAATCAATGCTGTATTGATCCGACAAACCTGTTGTTGCCGAATAAGTGAGATTTGCACTTGTTACTCCCAGACAAATTGAGGGGTTTGTTCCTAAAGTAACTGTCGGAGTAGGGTTCACTGTAATCGTTCCAGTGGCATTAACCGAACCGCAGCCGCCCGTTAGCGGGATGGTATAACTGAACGGTCCCGAGGCTGACGGCGTTCCGCTGATCGTAATGGTGTTGGCTGCCCAGCTGGCCGTTACACCAGATGGCAAGCCCGTGGCCGCACCGATTCCCGTAGCTCCGGTGGTGGTGTGGGTGATATTGGTCATGGCCGTACTGATGCACACTGTTGGGCTCGAAGAGGCTGCACTCACTGTATTGGCCGGGGTCACCGTGATGGTGCCCGTCGCACTGGCCGAACCACAACCACCCGTTAGCGGGATGGTATAACTGAACGGTCCCGAGACTGTCGGCGTTCCGCTGATCGTAATGGTGTTGGCTGCCCAGCTGGCCGTTACGCCAGATGGCAAGCCCGTGGCCGCACCGATTCCCGTAGCTCCGGTGGTGGTGTGGGTGATATTGGTCATGGCCGTACTGATGCACACTGTTGGGCTCGAAGAGGCTGCGCTAACTGTATTGGCCGGGGTTACCGTGATGGTGCCCGTCGCACTGGCCGAACCGCAGCCGCCCGTTAGCGGGATGGTATAACTGAACGGTCCCGAGGCTGTCGGCGTTCCGCTGATCGTAATGGTGTTGGCTGCCCAGCTGGCCGTTACACCAGATGGCAAGCCCGTGGCCGCACCGATTCCCGTAGCTCCGGTGGTGGTGTGCGTGATATTGGTCATGGCCGTACTGATGCACACTGTTGGGCTCGATGACGCAGGGCCAGCAGTGTTGATTGGAGTCACAATGATCGTCCTTGTTGCACTTACTGCAGAACATGCTCCGGGCGCGTTTGTAGTTAAAGTTAAGGTAACCGTGCCGCTAAAATTTGCAGCCGGTGTATAGGTTTCCGTAGCCGGAGTACCTGTTTGAGCAGAACTACTCAGGGTTCCTCCTCCTGAAGTGATAGACCAAGCCCCTGTAGTTGCCCCACCTCCGATACTTGCACCGCTTAGCGTGATGGCAGAAGGAGTAGCTGATTGACAGACTGTGTTTGGTCCTCCTGCGTTCACTGTTGGTTTAGCAGTGACTGTAAAAGTCAAAGTCTGCGTATTCTCATATGCGTTAGAACCAGTCCCTACGCTAGCTTTCAATATCGCAGAATAGGTACCTGCAATTGCTGGTGATATTGAAGGAGGATTTTGCTGATTTGAAGTAGTAACAACATTATTGGGATTTGTAATTGTCCAACTATATGTAGGAGTAGCTTCTACATAGCCTGAATAATTACCTAATAATTCTATTATTCCACCTTCACAAACTGGATTTTTTAAGGTAGGTTCGGCTTTTATCGTACCTCCTTGAGTCATTAATTCTGCAAAAGTATAATCTGAATTACCTCCTGCACAAACTGCATAACTCGTTCCTCCGATATAAATATCCTCGTTATTGTTACAGTCACCAGTCAAGCCACCAGTTGAAACTCTAATCACTGCGTTATTTGGAAGACTTAATTTAACTTTATCCGTAAACTTTATGGTAGCATAAGGAGAGAGAGAAGGCGTTACAATTAAATTTTGTGTATTTATACCAATATTAACCTGAGAACTTGAGGTTCCTATTAATTCCAAAGTACCCTTAACCGTGACCGTACCCATTGGCTGAGTAGAAATTGTTGTTGAAATTGTCACCGTGGATCCTGCAACTATTTCAACAGCATAACTTCCTGATGATGCACCCGGGTAGGTACTAGCAGCTACCCATGAAGTTCCATTGTAAGTTTCCCATGAGGATGAAACATTCCACGCTCCCCCCGAAGCCGTTGATCTAAAATCGCCAGCATTTTGCGCGTAAGAATTGATGCTTAAACTAAAGAAAATAAGTATTAATAACACCCGGAGTAGGTGCCTTATTGTGATTATATGTATGAAGTTAAATGTTAGAGTAAAAGTCCTAATCATTGATGATCATAAAATGTTCACCATGTAATACAATACATGCATGTGTTGATTCATTCGGAGAGCAGAACCTTTAGGCTGTTGAAAAATTTTTGTTACGATTTAAATATAAAACAATTCAAATCAAAAAAAATGATGCATAAGTTTCTGAAAAGCATCATTTCTGGTCAATAATTAACTAAACTTACACTATATGGGTATAAAATTCCACGAATATTTTATAACTCCGCCGACAGCAATTTTACGACCACAAAAATAGAATAAGTTTTCAGAATATAAATACTTCTATAAATCAATGAGATTATTTTTATGTAATGAGAATATTACACTAAATGTAGGTAGAATGCAATAAACAGACAGGGATATCTTTAAGTATATCCAAAATAGAAAACCTAGGAGAAATTTTGAGTACTACTATTTTAACTCAGCACCACATTATCAATCAGCCTGGTTTTACCAACCTTGGCAGCTACTAATGCTACCAGCTCTTTTGATTGATTCCAGTCTGAAATATCTTTAAGTGTTGCTCCGTCTACAACAACCAAGTATTCAAGGGATATATCTTTTGAAAGAATTAAGGCTTTGGCATGTTCAATTGCAATTGCAACCGACTCCACTCCTACACTTTCTTTTATTGCATTTAATGCTGAAGAAAGAGTTAAGGCTAGTTGATGCTCTTCGTTACTTAAATGAACATTGCGAGAACTCATGGCAAGCCCGTCTTGTTCTCGCACAGTAGAACATCTAACAATACTCACTGGCAGATTAAGAGTTTCTACCATCTTTTTAATCACCATTACTTGCTGGTAATCCTTTTGTCCAAAATAAGCTCTTGTTGGCTGCACAATATCAAACAGCTTTTTCACAACCTGAGTAACACCCTGGTAATGCCCCGGGCGAAAAGCTCCTTCCAACACATGCTCTAAATCACCCAAATCCATATGCCAGGTTTCGCCTTTGGCATACATCTCGTCAACGGCAGGCATAAAAAGTAAATCACAATTGGCATCCTGTAATTTTTTCAAATCTGCATCCACAGGGCGTGGGTATCTTTCTAAATCAGCAGGGTCATTAAATTGAGTAGGATTTACAAAAATACTGCACACAGTAAAATCATTCTCCTGCTTCGATTGCTCAATTAAGGATAAATGCCCGTTATGCAGGGCGCCCATGGTCGGAACAAAGCCAATTGATTTT
Source organism: Solitalea lacus (assembly GCF_022014595.1). Taxonomy (NCBI): domain Bacteria; kingdom Pseudomonadati; phylum Bacteroidota; class Sphingobacteriia; order Sphingobacteriales; family Sphingobacteriaceae; genus Solitalea; species Solitalea lacus. The sequence continues at coordinate 21,959 of NZ_CP091740.1, forward strand.
CCTTGCTGCATTGCAAGCTCCTGCTGCATTTGAGCCTTAGTTGTAATAATTTTTAACAAGCTGAAAGAGTTTAAAACTCGCAAATTTTGCAAAAAACGAACTGATTTACCAAACCATAATATGTAATTCATTTATAATTAATAAAATATTCGTACATTTGCAACATTATTGGCTTAGTACACAATTAGTTTTAAGTATCAGAAAGAAGAGCATGGCAAAGAAGAAGGTTCTGTACATCACCCACGAGATGTCGCCGTTTTTAGAGTTGACTGAAATTTCAAAAATCACCCGCCAACTTCCACAAGCAATTCAAGAACAAGGTTACGAGATTAGAGTTTTAATGCCGCGTTTTGGCTGTATTAACGAACGCCGTAACCGTTTGCACGAAGTAATTCGCTTGTCAGGGATGAATATTTCAATTGACGACAATGACAACCCTTTGATTATCAAAGTGGCATCAATTCAGGGGGCGAAGATGCAAGTTTATTTTCTTGACAACGAAGAATATTTCCAAAGAAAATACGTTTTCAGAGATGACAAAGAAAAGTTCTTTGATGATAACGATGAACGTACCATTTTCTTCAGCAAAGGAGCTATTGAAACTGTTAAAAAACTAGGTTGGACTCCAGATATTGTTCACTGCCATGGATGGATGAGCAGTTTGGTGCCAGCTTACTTAAAAACAACTTATAAAAACGACCCAATGTTTAAAAACACTAAGGTCGCTTATTCAATTTATGAGAACAGTTTCAGTGAAACTTTAAACCCTGCGTTTAGCAAAAAAGCTGTAATGAACCAAATGACACATGATGATTTGGTAAATTACGCTGATGCAACAAACAATGCTTTACACATGGGAGCTATTGGGTTTGCAGATGCAATTATTAAGGGAGATGAGAAAATTGATCCGAAAGTAGAAGAATTTATTACTCAAAGTGGTAAACCTCTTATGAATTATACTACCTTTGAAAACACTGAAGCTTTTGCACAGTTTTACGAAGAAATGGCTAACGCAGAATTGGTTTCAGCTTAATAATAAGTAATTTAGAGATCACACAGTCATATATGAAGTTGATTAAACTAGACTTATTAATTTTATTAATAAGTCTTTTTATTTTCTCGGGTTGCGAAAACCCTGATGGAATCGGACTAGATAATACCGATTATCAAAATGGAAAACAAATTGATACGTTTACCGTACAAACTCAGTTAGTAGCTGATCCTAAGGTTAGAACCGACAACAAATTTACCTATAACGGTCTTTCTACCCCTAACTTATTTAATAAACTGTTAGGTTATATGAACGACGATGTTTTTGGTAAGAGCTACGCTGAAATTAACTCACAATTGGTTAGACCAGACACTTCAGTTTTTAAATTTCCTGCTGAAAGCACATTGGACTCCGCTGTATTAACATTGGCTTATAAAGATACGTCTGCATTAGCCAATACATTTTATGGCAGCGCCACCTCTAAGCTAAAGGTTGTTGTTGAAGAACTTAGTGATCCATTGCGTGTAGATACATCTTACTACTCTGACCATTTCTTCAATGTAAAGAACATTTTCGTTGGTGGAGGTTTTTTTACTCCAAATCCCAAAACCAAAGTGAAAATCATGGACTTTATCAAGGGGAAGCCTGATACATTGAAAGCAGTTGCCGGCCACATTCGTATTCCAATTGATAAAAATTATGCCATTACAAAATTCATTGAGGCTCCAAACGGCGTTTATGACAATGCTGCTAAATTCAATGAATATATGAAAGGTTTGAAAATACGTATTGATGCAGGCCAAACCACCGGAAGTGGAGGAGCTGTTTACTTGAATGTTAGCAATTCTGAACTTTCTGCTTTGTCTCTATATTATCACAAAGTTGGAGGTGATACTACAGTACGATCGCTTAAATTATCTGGTTCGGTAGCACAAACAAACTACTTCAAACACGATTACGCAGGCTCAATTATTGAAACTTTGTTAAGCGGCGGAACTAACAATCAACAGTTTGCTTATGTTCAGGCAATGGCAGGAGTGAAAACCAAAGTTAAATTCCCTTATATTAAGCAATTAGTAAAAGACAATAAGAAAGCTATTAACAAAGCAGAACTGGTTATAACAATTGACCCGGGAACAACAGGAACCTTTACGACTCCTGCGCGTATAATATTAAACAAAGGATTAGATAACGCCGGCTCTTATATTCAAATTGCTGATTTGAGTGTAGCAGACCATAGAATGTCTCCACCTGCTGCCGGACTAAGTGGTTTATATAATACCAGCAAAAAAACATATGCAGTATTAGTTACCAAATACATCCAGGATATTTTAGATGGGAAAGAAACTGACGACAACTTGTTCTTAACGTTTGACAACCCTGCGGCAAGTGCAGAAAGAGCCGTACTTGGAGGCCCTAAAGGTCCTAGCTACAGCATGAAACTTAGAATTATATACTCTGATAATAAATAGTACAATTCTACAGTAATACTATAACTATAAAAGGAAGCCCCCGTATGAAACTCATGCAGGGGCTTCCTTTTATAAAATCCCTTGAAATAAAAACAGGATCTTCTTTTTGCTGAAAGATCCTGTTTAAACTTACAAGTGAATACTTGTTTCTATCTCTTAACTTATTACTTCGCTTTAGCGTAAAGCTCTGCAACAGCTTTCCAGTTAATCACATTAAAGAATGCAGCGATATAATCAGGACGACGGTTCTGGTATTTTAAATAATAAGCATGCTCCCACACGTCCATACCTAAAATTGGAGTTCCTTTAACTTCAGCAACATCCATCAAAGGATTGTCTTGATTAGGAGTTGAACTAACTTCCAACTTACCGTCTTTAACTAATAACCAAGCCCATCCCGAACCAAAACGGGTAGCACCAGCGTTAGCAAATTTTTCTTTGAATGCTTCAAAAGAACCAAATGTGCTATTAATAGCATCAGCTAATTCACCAGTAGGCATACCACCTGCATTTGGCCCAATAACCGACCAGAACAATGAGTGATTATAATGACCTCCTCCGTTGTTACGCACAGCCATAGGGTATTTAGATACATTATTGCAGATCGCTTCAATGCTCAAGCTCTCTGCATCGGTACCTTTAATTGCATTATTAAGATTGGTTACATAAGCCTGGTGATGTTTACCATGATGAATTTCCATGGTTAATTTGTCGATGTTAGGCTCTAAGGCGTCGAATGCGTATGGTAACGCAGGTAATTCAAATGCCATCTTTTATAGATTTTTAAAGTAAAACAATAGATGAATAAATAACCATTAAGCACCTCAATGGTTTGCTCGTAAAAATACTTGTTTATGATTAATTAATTATTGCCCTGGTGCAAGATTTTAGTTATGTGCCTCTTAAAGAGATTTATCTTTTGCCCTTAAAGAAATCCTTAATCAACTGACCGCATTCATTTTCCAGTATACCACCAACAAATTCCGTTTTAGGATGAAGTGGATTAGGGAGCAATCGCATGAAGCCTCTCTTAGGATCAAATGCTCCAAATACAATACGACCAATTTGTGCCCAATGCAATGCTCCTGAACACATTACGCAAGGTTCAAGCGTAACGTATAAAGTGCATTCATCAAGGTATTTACCATTAAGAAAATTAGCTGCTGCGGTAATGGCCTGCATCTCGGCATGGGCAGTTACGTCATTTAAGCGCTCAGTTAAGTTGTGAGCCCTGGCAATAATTCTATTTCTACAAACTACAACTGCGCCCACCGGAACCTCATCCGCTTGCAAGGCAAGCAGAGCTTCCTTTAACGCCTGTTTCATATAAAACTCATCGGTTGAAACGCTTGCTTCGTCTTCAAACTTAAATATCATAGCACAAAACTAGCATTATTAATAATCTGTGTAATCAAAAGTCTACTTTTGCTGCATGAAAACGCTGCAATTAAAAGCCAAAAAAGACAAAGCATTATGTCAGCATCATCCATGGGTATTTTCGGGCGCATTAGAGCCCATAAAGCATCAACCCGAATCAGGGGAAATAGTAAAACTCATCTCCGCTAAAGGAGACTTTCTTGCTTATGGATATTACAATCAAAATTCAAAAATTTCTGTACGAGCCATTGAATGGAATGAAGAAATTAAAGTGAATGATGGGTGGTGGAAAGAAAAGATAGAAAGTGCTCTGAAGCGCAGGAAACACTTATCCGCTGCAAAAAATCACGACTCATATCGATTAATATATAGTGAGGCCGATGGACTACCGGGCTTAATTGTTGACAAATACGCCGATTATCTTGTTATTCAGGTTTTAACTGTTGGCATTGAAGTGCGAAAACAACTAATTGCAGAAACTCTTTTCGACTTATTAAAGCCAATTGGTATTTATGAGCGCAGTGATGCTACCGCTCGAAGTCTGGAAGGAATAAAAACATCAAACGGTTTACTATTAGGAACCGAACCGCCAGAATTTACCACTATCATCGAAAATGATCTTAAGTTTGTTGTAAATATTGCCGATGGACAAAAGTCAGGCTATTTCTTAGACCAGCGTACAACTCGTAAACGCGTGGCTGCTTATGCCCAAAATCTAAATGTCCTCGATTGTTTTTGTTATGCGGGTGGCTTTACCCTAAACGCCAAAAATGCAGGTGCAAAATCAGTAATTAGTGTTGACTCCTCTGCATTGGCAATTGAAATGGTTAGAAGAAATCATCAAGCTAATGACATTCCTTTCTCAGAGGAAGAGTTGATTAAAGGCGACGCCAACACTACGTTAAGAAGATTTCAGCAAGAGAACAGAGCTTTTGATTTAATTATTCTCGACCCGCCAAAGTTAGCTCCAAGTCGCTCAATGGTTGACCGTGCGCTAAGGGCGTACAAAGACTTAAATCTGCAGGCATTAAAACTATTGAAAAAAGGAGGCTTACTAGCAACGTTTTCATGCTCAGGAGGCGTTGAACTTTCAATGCTTAAACAGGCTGTAGCTTGGGCGGCATTAGATGCAGGCAAAGAAGTGCAATTTATTGAAGTGTTCGGACAACCTGAAGATCATCCTATTCTAGCCTCATTCCCTGAATCAGAATATTTGAAAGGGCTGATGTGCAGAATTGTATAAGAATATAAAAAAGATAAATATCAAAACGGGCTTGTTTCAGTTGAAACAAGCCCGTTTTGATTGTCCTGTACAAGAAAATTATTGATCTAAATGTGAATGCAAATGAACAGGCTCTCCTTTTTTTCTTAATCGCATGTTTAAAAACTCCACTGCCAATGAGAAGGAAATTGCAAAATACAAGTATCCTTTAGGAATAGCTCCCACTTCATTACCCATTATTACCAAATGACCCAAATGCGCAGATTCCGTAATCAACATAAAGCCTATAAGAATTAAGAACGACAAGCCTAACATTTGAATAGTAGGGTGCTCATTTACAAATTTGCCTACCGGTGCTGCAAACAACATCATAATCAACATTGACAAAACCACTGCTATGATCATCAATGTTAATGCATTAGGCAATCCATTGGTCATACCAACAGCAGTTAAAATTGAGTCGAAAGAGAAAACAATGTTGATAACTGTAATTTGAAGAATTGCTCCTCCTAAACTATGCACAACTTTCTTTCCTGTTGAACTTTCATGATGTTCGATCCCCTCCAGCTTATGGTGGATTTCAGAAGTACTTTTATATAACAAGAAAATCCCTCCTGCAAGTAATATCAAGCTTTGACCTGAAAATGCCCCATGAAACCAAGATGCGTGAAACTCAATCCACGGCTCTTTCATTGAGATAAGAATGTTTATACCAAAAAGCAAGGCAATACGCATGATCATCGCTAAAAACAACCCAATATTAGTCGCTTTGCTTCTTTGCTCTCCTGGCAACTTACCGGCAGCAATTGAAATAAAGATAATGTTATCAACCCCTAATACAATTTCAAGAAATGTTAATGTAAATAGTCCCAACCAAGCGTCGGGATTAGAAATCCACTCCATAGATATAATTTAATTATTTTAATGAGGCGCCAAGATAAATATTATTGCGAAATTTATGAGAGCAGAGAATAAGGGTGAATTCCGGAAGCGTTAAGGCTCACTATATAATATTAAGCTGCTAACACTTCTAGTCCTTAAGTTTCTATTGGTGTAATGAAGTTTAAATTTATTATGCTTTATGAAAATTGTTTTAATTGGAGCCACTGGATTTGTGGGCTCACATATTTTAACAGAATTATTAAGCAGAGGTCATAATGTAACTGCTGTAGCAAGAAATGCATCGGTTTTAACGGCCCAACCTAACTTAAAGATAGTAGAGGCTGACATTTTCGAAACTGAAAATCTTACTCAAATCCTAAAAGGTCACAACGTCGTAATCAGCGCTTATAATGCCGGATGGACCAATCCTTATATTTATGCCGACTTCCTTAAAGGTTCAGCCTCAATAAATGCAGCCATTAAACAGGTTGGTATTAAGCGCTTATTGGTAGTTGGAGGTGCGGGAAGTTTGGAAATATCCCCAGGTCTACAGTTGGTTGATACCGACGAGTTCCCCGAAGAATATAAACAAGGATCATTGGCTGCACGAGATGCATTAAATCGACTAAGGGAAGAAACTAAACTCGATTGGACGTTTGTAAGCCCTGCCCAACACCTTGTTCCTGGAAAACGAACCGGAAATTTCCGTTACGGAACGGATCAGCCTGTATTTAATTCAGAAGGTCAGAATATTATTTCAATACAGGATTTAGCAGTTGCTATTGTTGATGAAATTGAAAAACCTAAGTTTATCAAGAAGCGATTTACAGTGGGCTATTAATATTAAAAAAACGCCAGAGTTAATTTTTACACCGGCGTTTTTCGTGTTTATCATCTAACCTTAATTAGTTAAACCTTACGCTTCCGTACTTTACACTAATGGCAATTTTACCATTTGATGCCCCTGTTCCATATCGACCGGAATAGCTTTTTGAGGGTTTCCAATCTTTATCATCACTTCCAACCTTTGAGATGCCTGCTCCTTTGTCTTTGTCATATCCGAAATCCCCATAAGACACATCTATTGCCACATCAAAAGTTGCATTGTCATCAAAATTTAAATTAACCCCAGAATATGCTGAATTAATAGCTAGTGACTTTAGAGTTTTAGGAACATTCAAGAGCTTAATTCCACTTGAATACTTGGTATTAATATTTCCACTTTGGTTGATTGCGTTAATACGGATACTAGAATAGTCAATATTTGCTGTAAAATTATTTACCTCTCCCAATTCCAAAGAACCGTATCTATGTGCTAATGTAAGATCATCAGCTTTTTGAAGAATCAATTTTGAGTAAGAAATATCCAAATTACCCTTTTTAATGCTTTCAATGGTTGCGCTGCCGTATTTAACAATAATAGCATTTTCGGAACTGTTAAGTTTTCCTCCTGAAAATGATCCATAAGACTCATTAATGCTTAATGCCCCGTTAAAGTCAGGAATTATGGTTGCTCCATACTTATTACTGATACTTAATGGATTGCTTTTAGGCATGTTAACAACATAATTAATTTCTAACCCTTGCTTCCCTCCTGATGAACGTTGCCGGCCCCAGTTTCCCTTACTTTCAATGTTAGTTACAAACTTAACCTCGTTCCCAACTTTGCTATCAGAAATACTCACCCTGTCAAGTTGTTGCTGAGCACTTTCTTCATTGTCTTCATACGCTGTAATGGTAACTTCAACCCTAAACTCGCTCTTATCCCACGTGTTTACTGTTACCGAACCATATTTATTATCTATAGAAAGTGCATCTCTTGAGCTTACCTGATAGGTCCTGATTACCTTTTTTGTCTTCTGTGCTTCCCATCCTACCATGGCACCATCATCGGCCATAGCGTTGGATGCAACAAGTAAAAAAGCGATAAACAATGTTTTATAATATATTAGTCTTGTTATCATACTGTTTGTTCTTGTTATTAATGCGTTGAATTATAACTAACTGTTGATTTAACAGATCGATCTGCAATTGTAAATTTTGTATCATGGCTTCTACCAATTTTTCCTGATTAGCCGCTCCTCCCAATTGGATTTTCATATTTTGATAATTCTTATCCAATCGTTGTAAATCCTCGGAGAACTCTTTGTAAAGCTCAGGCTGTTCCTTTTCAATACGTTTAAGCTCTTCCCGTTTAATCTCAATTAATGCCGCCATATGAAAGGCTGTTTGAGCATATTCCGGGTTTACACGAGCTAACGTATCTTCAGGTTGTGGGGCACGATTTGAAATTCGGAATAAAGTAAAACCGAAACCTATAACGATGGCAACTGCAGCAGCTATACGCCAGTTAAATTTGAGCTTAATAATTTTAGGCTCATTGCGCATGCTTTTATCAATTGAACGCCACACATTGGCACTTGGCTCATAAACGTCAAACTCTTCCCGATGTTCATCAACAAAGCGCTCCAAACGATATTTCATATTTCTTTAGATTTTAGACTTGAGATTTGAGAAAGCATTCGCTTCTTAAATCTTCATCATGTTTGTAATTTTTTTATTTCGCCTTTAACAACTCTAACAGTCGCTTCTTAGCTCTTATATACTGAGTTCTTGAAGTTGACTCACTAATTCTTAATATCTCTGCAATTTCCTCATGATCATATCCTTCAAGTAAATACAACGTCAACACCGTTCGATAACCATCAGCTAATTGTTGAATTGCAGCTCTAACTTCATTCACCCTCAATACTATTTCTTCTTCATCAAACACCTCATCTTCAACATCTACCTCAGGGTGACTGTCAATATCTTCAAACTTTACCCGTCTGGCTCTTAGATAATTAATAGAGTTGTTGATCACAATTCTTTTCAGCCAACCGCCAAATGTTGATTCATTTCTAAAACCATCCAACTTGTCAAAAGCATCTATAAACGATTCCTGCAACACATCTTCTGCATCTCCTGTATCATTTAATATGCGCACTGCAACGTTAAACATGCTACGCGAATACAATCGATAAAGCTCATACTGAGCTTTACTGCTACCCGTCCGGCATTTTTCTACCAGGTCGAAATGCTTATCAAGTGTTAGTGCTTCCAATTGGATCTTTTTTCGTTGTAATGACATAGGGGTTTCAACAAATGTTGCACGATGTTTACTATTTTTTGAAAAAACTTAAAAAGAGTAATTATAAAGGCGGTGATAAATCATAATGAAAATAGTTAAATTCATAGTAATTAACCGATTTTACCATTATAAATGCAACAAACTGGCTGCTTAATTTCGGCTTAATTAATTACTTTTGCGCCTCAACATACTGCAAAACACAAACATATGCATAGATCACACACTTGTGGAGAGTTAACTATAAAAGATTTAGGTACTGATGTTACCTTGAGCGGTTGGGTTGCCAAATCGCGTGATTTGGGAGGAATGACATTTATTGATTTGCGTGACCGATACGGTATTACTCAGCTGGTTTTCAACATGGAAGACAATGAGCAACTTTGTACCGAAGCACGTAAGCTTGGCCGCGAGTTTGTAATCAAAGTTAGCGGAAAAGTAATTGAGCGTTCTAGCAAAAACCTTAAAATCCCTACCGGAGAAATTGAAATTAAGGTTTCAATGCTGGAGATCTTAAATGCGGCTAAAACAGTTCCATTCTTAATTGAAGATGAGACTGATGGCGGTGATGATCTTCGCATGAAATACCGCTATCTCGACCTTCGCCGCAGTGTGGTGCGTAAAAACATGGAGCTTCGTCATAAAATGGCTCATGAAACGCGTAATTATTTAAGTCATAATAATTTTATCGAGGTTGAAACACCGGTATTAATTAAATCAACGCCTGAAGGAGCTCGTGATTTCGTAGTGCCAAGTAGGATGAATCCTGGTGAGTTCTACGCTTTGCCACAATCACCACAAACATTTAAGCAATTGTTAATGGTTTCAGGATTTGACCGTTATTTTCAAATTGTTAAGTGTTTCCGCGACGAAGACTTGCGTGCTGACCGTCAGCCTGAATTTACGCAGATTGACTGCGAGATGAGCTTTGTAGAGCAAGAAGACATATTAAATATGTTTGAAGGCTTGTTTAAGCATTTATTTAAGTCGATAAAAGGAATTGCAATCAACGATGTACCGCGCATGACTTATGCCGATGCCATGAAATATTATGGCTCTGACAAACCAGACATTCGTTTCGACATGAAGTTTATTGAGCTTAATGATATTGTAAAAGGTAAAGACTTCAAAGTGTTTGATGACGCAGAATTAGTTGTTGGTATATGTGCCAAAGGCTGTGCATCGTATACGCGTAAACAAGTTGATGAGTTAACCGAGTTTGTAAAAAAACCTCAAATTGGCGCAACTGGATTAGTTTATTGTAGATATAACGAGGATGGCACGATTAAATCATCCGTAGACAAATTCTATTCGGAAGAAGAACTTCAAAAATGGGTTAGTGCATTTGGAGCCGAAAAAGGAGACCTGATCTTAATTTTGGCCGGAAAAGCAGATAAAACCCGCAAAGCTTTAAACGAACTTCGCCTGGAGATGGGTAACCGTCTAGGACTTCGTGACAAAAACACCTTTGCCCCTCTTTGGGTTCTTGACTTCCCACTATTAGAATTTGACGAAGATAGCGGCAGATGGCATGCCATGCACCATCCATTTACTTCTCCAAAGCCAGAAGACATTGCCCTTCTTGAAACAAATCCGGGAGCCGTACGTGCAAATGCCTATGATATGGTATTAAACGGAACCGAAATTGGGGGAGGTTCTATCCGTATTCACGATAAGGAATTACAAAGCTTAATGTTTAAGCATTTAGGATTCACCAAAGAAGAAGCCCACAAACAGTTCGGATTCTTAATGGATGCATTTGAATTTGGGGCCCCTCCTCATGGTGGTATTGCCTTCGGATTTGATCGTTTGTGTTCATTATTTGCGGGATTAGATACTATTCGCGACGTAATTGCTTTCCCTAAGAACAATTCCGGGCGTGATGTAATGATTGATTCTCCTTCGACAATTGCCCATGAGCAACTGGATGAGTTGAAAATTAAAACAACCGTTTGATTAACTGTTTAAACGCCTAAAATGCCATGACCTCCATCATGGCATTTTTTATTTCCATCGAAATTGCAATACTTTTAAGGCTAACCATTTCTTTCGTTTTTAAGCTATGAGCAAAGATTCTCTATCTCGCAGAGGTTTTGTAAGCCTACTATCAAAGGCCGGTGCGCTTGGAGCCGTTTTGTCCACTCCATTAATTTCGAAGGCGGACAAGTTGTTAAAAGATGAAGAACAATTTAATTTTTTGACTGCCCCCTATTTGCAAAGCCCTACTTCTACATCAATAACATTAATGTGGCTCACCAATAAAAAGGCCTTCAGCTGGGTAGAGTATGGTGAGAATAATACCTTGGATAAAAAGGCCTATTCATCTCATGATGGATTAGTTGATGCCAATTGTCGCTTATATAAAATTAAACTCGAACATCTGGAACCAGGCAAAGAGTATCATTATAGAATTGTTTCTAAAGAGATTCTTGATTTCCATCCTTATCGTGTTACTTACGGTAAGACCATAATCAGTGAGCAGGCTAGTTTTAAAACTTTTAAAGAGAAATCTGAAACTGTTTCTATGCTTATCATGAATGATTTACATGATCGACCCGAAAGCATTAAACACATGATGAGCATAAACGGTGAAGATCCGTATGATATGGTTTTCTTCAATGGTGATATGTTTGACTATCAAACTGATGAAAAACAAATAATCGATCATATGCTTAAGCCCTGTTCGGAATCTTTTGCCACGAAAACTCCGTTCATGTATGTTCGTGGCAACCATGAGACCCGGGGCAAATTCGCTCGTGAGTTTGTAGATTACTTTGATAATATTTCCGGAAAGTTCTTTTTCTCATTTAACCTTGGCCCGGTTAGATTCGTTTGTCTGGATACAGGCGAAGACAAAGAAGACACGCATCCAGTTTATGCTGGCATAGTGGATTTTGACCACTACCGAGAAATGCAAGCGCAATGGCTTCTCCGTGAAATTGAAAAGCCTGAGTTTAAAAAAGCTCCATTCAGAGTAGTTTTAATGCATATACCACACTTCTACTCGGAAGAAGAGCACGGCAGTACGCATTCACGCAAAATGTTCGCAGACTTATTTAACAAAGGGAAAGTAGATATGGTAATTTGTGGACACACCCATACTTATAAAGTTCACGAACGTAAACCAGGCACGCATAATTATCCGATTATTATTGGCGGAGGCCCGATAGACGGAAAACGCACACTTATTAAACTAAAAGCTGATACAAAAAAACTAAGCATGCAAATGCTTGATGATAATGGTTCTGAGGTAGGCAACTATTTGGTAAGCAAAAATGCTTAATTCATAATCATTGTAAAATAATTTAATGCAAAAAGCAGAGTCAAATACTCTGCTTTTTGCATTTAGGGCAATATCTTAACCTAGGGGTTATTTTTTTGTCACCCTAATATCAATCCGGCGGTTTTGAGCCTTACCCTCTTCTGTATCATTACTAGCTACCGGGTGTTCATGTCCATAGCCTTCTGCTGAAATACGTTTTCCGTCAATACCTAATTTTTCCAACTCGGCCTTAACATTGTTAGCTCTATCTGTCGAAAGTTTAAGATTGGCTTTAGCATCACCAACATTGTCTGTATAGCCTCCAATTTTCACTTCTACATTAGGATAGGCTTTCAAAATCTCGGCAATGTTCTGCAATTGTTCTTGTGATTCTGGCTTTAAAACAGCCGAACCGGTTTCAAAAGTTAACCGGTCAAACGAAAACCATGTAGTCTTATCAACCGGTTTGTTTGCATCTTCAATAAAGGCAATCAGTTTATTTTCGATACCAAACTCAGGAATATTTAACTCAATACCATTGGGTAATTTTCTTTTGAAGAAAGCTCCCAATTTTTCTGCTGCTTTTGTTGCTGCATCAGAAGCCATCTGTGCTGCTGTGTCTACCATTTCCGTAGCCTTATCAACCATTGAGTCAACAGTTGGGGTTACAGCAGTCATATCAGGTTTTTTATTACAACTTCTCCACAAGAAAAATACTGCTAACAGCGCAACAGCAGCAAGTAATAAATTACGCAGCCATGATGATCCGCTCGGAGAAGGTGCTGCATGCTCCGCATGTCGGGCCGCCCCCGTAACTGTATCCTTTATACTTCCTAAATTGGATCCCAAATTGGCCAAACTACCCAAGCCGAGTAAACTACTTAAACCGGCTGGAGCAGCATTAATGATATTATCTTTCTGACTACCTAAAAAGCTAAGAAGACCACTCAACCCAAGACCTTCATTAACAACTTTTTTCCCTAAGAAACTCATCACTATCGTAGCTGCCAGGCTCAGAATAGAACCGGCGCTTGAACTTTTAAGCCCAGAAACACTCCCCAACATAGTGGACAATTCAGCTGTTTTATCCCCAAAAAGCGATGAAAGAAGCTTTTTCCCTTGTTCAATCACACCCCCTGATTCCCCACTACCCAACCCTGTCAATAAATCATTAGGATGAGACAGGACACTATTTGCACCTCCTCCTGCACCTTTGATCAAATCAAAGATGCCACTCATTGCAGATGAATCCGATGATTTATTTAATAACCCTGCCAAAATACTTGGGAATGCAGTTCCCATTGCTGAGCTTACACTACTAGGTGATTCATCAAACATTGAGGATGCCTGAGAAACCAAATCGGGGGAGACAAACCCTTTGAGGGTGTCAATAATATTTGTTGCCATAAATTTTAGATTTTGGTTTATAAATAGAGTGTTTACAGGTTATCTTTTAAAGATAACGTTTTCAACTGACTATTAATCAATATTTTAATAACAAAGAAGGCAGACTCTTTAATAGAATCTGCCTCGTTATAAATAGATGCTCTAAATAACAATAAATTAAAATGGAAGATCATCGTCTGGCGAATCTTGGCTTGCAGAAATTGCCGCAGGAATATGTTCATCAACCTTTCCTTGATTTTGCGAAGATTCATACGTTCCCGAAGAGCTGTAACTGCCTCCATTTACTGGTTCGTTATCACTCTTTCTTCCCAACATGGTAAAGTTATCGGCTACAATCTCCGTTTGGTAGCGCTTGTGTCCTTCCTTATCTTCCCAAGAACGGGTTCGGAGTTTACCTTCAATGTAAACCAACTTACCTTTAACAAGGAATTTCTCAGCAATGTCGGCCAAACCTCGCCACATTACAATATTGTGCCATTCAGTTTGTTCAACCTTTTTACCATCTTTTGTATATGTTTCGGAGGTTGCCAAAGGGAAACTTGCCACCTTTACACCGCCTTCCAGGTGTCTTAATTCGGGATCCTTGCCCAAATGTCCAACTAAGATAACTTTGTTAATTCCAGACATAGATAAACTGTATTTAGCTCAATTTAGATTTTTCAGAATAAGTTAAAACTTTTTTAAATAATTATCAACTAATTTTGGTACAGCATAGTTCTCCATCATTTCTCCCGCAACCCAACAACCATTTTCAAAACTATCTATCCTATAACCAATTGCTTCCATTTCCCAGAAACGGGCATATATAACTTGGTGAGATAAAACATGTTTTTTCTCATCTGAAACCGACATAATTCTGAACGATTTCCCGGGAAAAATTCTCTGAAAAAAATTGTCTTTCAGTATCTCTTCTTCAGATAATGACCTTGAGCTTTCTATCAACGGAAAATCATACATGTTTTGCCATATATCTTTTCCTAAACGCTTCTTTAACAGTACACCATCGTCCTGTCTAAAGATCAAATAATTGAAATAACGCGACTTAGTCACAATCTTTTTAGCCTTAACAGGCAATTCACTTATCTTCTGTTCTTTATATGCAACACAGGTAAGTTTTAGCGGACAATCTCCACAATTTGGAGCAACAGGTTTACATTGCCGGGCTCCAAACTCCATAATTGCCTGATTATAAACCGTAGGCTCTGCATATAATAGCAATTCATAGGCCAATTCTTTGAATTGCTTCTTTCCTGCACTGCTATCTATGGGTGTTTCAATCCCGAAATGCCTTGAAAGCAGCCGATAGACATTGCCGTCAACCACCGCATGACGTTCATTAGCAGAAAATGACGAGATAGCCGCTGCTGTATATTCTCCAACCCCCTTGAGCTTTATTAATTGCTCGTACTGTGTCGGAAATACTCCATTGTATTGTTCAATTACAATCTTTGCAGTAGCGTGCATGTTACGGGCACGGGAATAGTACCCTAACCCCTGCCATAGCTTGAGTACTTCATCTTCTGATGCCTGGGCTAATTCGGTTACTGTATTGAACCGTTCATGAAATTTATGAAAATAAGGGAGCCCTTGTTCCACACGTGTTTGCTGCAAAATAACTTCAGAAAGCCATATTACATAGGCATCTTGTGTGTTGCGCCAAGGCAAATCTCTCTTATTAATTTTGTACCATTTTGTAACTTCTTCAACAAACACTTAAAAAAATATTTTTTTGATTTTTATAATCGGTTTAAACACATAACTTTGCAACCCCAAATTAATGAAGACGTTAGGACTTTAAAAAGAAAAAAGATGACTAAAGCTGAGGTAATTGCAGAAATTGCACAAAAAACTGGAATTGAGAAAGTTGATGTAGCAGAGTGTGTTGAAGCATTTTTCAAAGTAATCAAAAACTCAATGATTGAAGGCGAGAATGTTTATGTGAGAGGATTTGGAAGCTTTGTTATCAAAAAAAGAGCTGAAAAAACTGCCAGAAATATTTCTAAAAACACTGCAATCATTATTCCTGAGCACTTTATCCCAAGCTTTAAACCGGCAAAAGTGTTTGTAGAGAAAGTAAAAAACAGCAGTGCGAAAGCTAAAATGGCTGCAGCTGCTGCAGAAAGAGTAGTAGAAGCGTAATTTAACACCCTATCAAATTGTTGTCGAGAAAACAAATAATAGTCATTCTGTCGGTAGTTATACTGGTTGGAGTTCTGTATTCACTCGACATCAAAGGGCTGGTAAACCCCAAAGAGGGCAAGAAAGCGGAGGAGGCTCAGGCCGAATCAACAGTTTCAACAGAATCGATTGCTAAATCGGCAAAAAAACAGTTAAACCCTGGAACAGCCAAACGAATTGAAGATCTGGAAGCTCAATTAGCCAAAGACCCTCAAAATGCCGAATTGAAAAAAGCACTCGCTCAAGAATGGGAAAAAGCAAGTTTAAGCTACAGCTATGTAAGTGGCTTGTACTACTATGAAATTGCCCAAACACAACCAGAGTTAAAAAATTGGTTAACAGCGGGAGATAAATTACAGGCAGGAATTTCCGCATTAAATGATAGCTTGGCAGTGAAGTTTGTTGTTGAAAAAGCAATAAATTCTTACCAAAAAGCGCTGGAAATGGATCCTGAAAATTTAGATGCTAAAACCGGTTTAGGGATCTGTTTTGTTGAAGCTACTCAAAACCCAATGCAGGGTATTACTTTGCTTCGCGAGGTAGTTGAAAAAGACCCTGAAAACGTAAAAGCAAACCTAAATTTAGGATTGTTTTCTATGCGATCAGGCCAGTATGATAAAGCTGAAAAACGCTTTATCACCGTTCTGAAAAAAGCCCCAAGTGGCGATGCTTATTTTTACCTGGGTGAAACGTATCGAAACCTGGGCCAAAAGGCTAAAGCAATTGAGGCTTATCAGAAATCAAAGGAATTCATAGTTGATCCGCAGTTTACTGCGCAAATTGACATGATTATAAAAGAGCTTAAATAAATTGTAACACCTTAAAACGACTTTAAGTTATGCCAAGCGGTAAGAAAAGAAAAAGACATAAAATGGCTACCCACAAGCGCAAAAAACGCTTAAGAAAAAACAGACATAAGAAGAAATAGTTAATCTTCTTTTCGCTATTATTGCTTACAAGGACATAAACTGCAAAACAATGCGCTTGTGTCCTTGTTTTTCGTCTATTTAATCAGTTTTTAAGGTTTACAGTAGCCATTAAAAACGATAATAGTTAGCTTATGAATAATTGTAATCATAAGCACTTTGTTGGAATTCAGTAGAGAATTAATCGTATTTCTAACCATCTCACTTGTTGGCAGTATGCTAATCAAGTAGATTATCTGGGATTTATTTTTTGGTAAAGGAACTTCTAATCAATTCAACTCCAACCGGAGTTACCATCGCCTTATTAAAAGATAAACAACTTGTAGAGCTACATCAGGAACAGCGTAATAAGAATTATGCTGTTGGCGATATTTATCTTGGCCGTATTAAAAAAATAATGCCGGGCTTAAACGCCGCATTTGTTGATGTAGGTTATGAGAAGGATGCCTTTTTGCACTACCTCGACCTCGGTCCGCAGGTACGTTCGCTATTAAAGGTAACCAAAGAAGTACGAAACGGAAGTCACAATTACCACGATCTTCAAAGCTTTAAAGGTGAAGAGGATATTAATAAAAGCGGTAAGATTTCTGAAGTTCTTAGCAAGAACCAACTAATACCTGTTCAAATTGCTAAAGAACCTATTTCAACCAAAGGCCCACGCTTAAGTTCAGATATTTCTTTAGCCGGTCGTTTTGTGGTGCTTGTACCTTTTTCTGACACCATTTCCATCTCAAAAAAAATCAAAACTTCAGCAGAGCGCATGCGTCTGAAGAAACTGATTGAAAGCATTAAACCAAAAAACTTTGGCGTAATCATCAGAACGGTTTCTGAAAACAAAGGTGTAGCTGAGCTGCATGCAGATTTAACTGAGTTGGTAAATAAATGGGAGGAGTTTGCACGCAGATTAAAGACGGCCGAGCCTACACGAAAGGTTCTGGGTGAAATCGACCGTACATCAAGCATTCTACGAGATATATTAAGCCCTGATTTTCAAAACATTATTGTTGATGATCAAGGAATTTACGAGGAAATACGTTCGTACATTCATAACATTGCCCCTGAGCAGGAGAAAATCGTTAAACTTCACAAAGGTCGTGAAGCTCTTTTTGAGCAATATGGCATTGAGAAGCAAATAAAATCATCATTCGGCCGCACTGTAAATTTCCATGGTGGAGCTTACCTGATCATCGAAAGCACTGAGGCTATGCATGTTATCGATGTAAACAGCGGTAACCGCAATGCCAGCGAAGACACTCAGGAAGAAAATGCACTGCTGGTAAACACTGAGGCTGCAAAAGAAATTGCCCGTCAATTGCGCTTACGCGATTTAGGCGGTATTATCGTGATTGATTTTATTGATATGCACAAACCGACTAACCGTAAAGCTTTATACGATGCTTTGCGTAAAGAAATGTCGGAAGACCGTGCAAAACACACAATTTTACCACCAAGTAAATTTGGCTTAGTACAAATTACCCGCCAACGTGTTCGTCCTGAAATGAATATTGTTACTGTTGAAAAGTGCCCAACTTGTAACGGTACCGGCGAGGTGAAAGCCACCATTACTTTGATTGATGACATTCAAAATAACTTGCAATATATTCTGGAAGAACAAAATGAAGACAATATTACACTATGCGTTCATCCGTACATTGCGGCTTACTTAACCAAAGGCTTTCCTTCAATCCGAATGAAGTGGTTGTTCAATTACCGTAAATGGGTAAAAGTTAAAGCTGTTACTTCATATACGTTAACTGAATATCATTTCTTTAATCCTAGCGAAGAAGAAATCTCTTTCTAGGGCTTGTCATACTTTAGAAAGCGCTATTCATTAGAATTATTATAAAAAAGGAGCCGAAGCTCCTTTCATATTCTTTTTTATCAATTAAGCTTGAACAGGCTCTTTTAATTTATTCCTTATGATTAAGTAAATAATACTTCCAATCAGTGGGAATAACACAATCAAAAGTATCGACAATAAGGTATTAGTACCTGACATATTAGAACGCACAATATCTACTAAACATACCACCCACAATATCAGAGATGGCAAAATTACAATTAGGCCAAAAAGCAGTAATACTATTTCACCTGTGCCAAGATTAAGAAAAGCTAATAAGGTATTCATAAATAAAATTTTTAGGTTGTATTTCAAATATAGTGACCTTTCCTAAAAAGTATACTCAAAGCAAAGCAATCTTATTCCATTTTTTAAATAGGCAATGTGAAAATTTATTAGGCTTATTGCCCATAATTTTCACATTTTCATATTCTCAAATTTTTCAATTTAACTACGTTGTCAAAAATTAAAACCTCCTATTTCTGTCAAAGCTGCGGCTACCAGTCACCTAAATGGCTAGGCAAATGTCCTTCATGCTTATCATGGAATACCTTTGTTGAAGAGGTGATAGAAAAAACTAATAGTAATATTCCTGACTGGAAAGCCCCATCAACTTCAACAAGTTTTCAACGGGCTGCCAAACCACAAGAAATCACCTCTATTGCATATAATGAACAACAGCGCATTCTCACCCATGATGGTGAACTCGACCGTGTTTTGGGAGGAGGGATTGTCCAAGGATCATTAGTGCTGATTGGAGGAGAGCCTGGTATTGGGAAATCAACTTTAATGCTACAATTGGCGTTAACATTGAAGAATCAACGAGTACTTTATGTTTCTGGCGAAGAAAGTGATCAGCAGATAAAGATGCGAGCGGAGCGCATCGATAATGCCAGAGGAAGCGGAAACTGCTACATTCTTACAGAAACCTCTACCCAAAATATTTTCAAGCAGATAGAAGAGCTGGAGCCCAATATTGTCATTATCGATTCGATACAAACATTATATTCTGCTCATATTGACTCAACTCCGGGAAGCGTATCACAAGTTCGGGAATGCACAGCCGAGATGCTCCGCTTTGCGAAAGAAACTTCAACTCCGGTATTCCTGATAGGCCATATAACCAAAGACGGAATGATAGCCGGCCCAAAAATACTGGAGCATATGGTTGATACTGTTTTACAGTTTGAAGGCGACAGGCATTATTCGTACCGCATTTTGCGTGCAGTAAAAAACCGTTTCGGCTCTGCCGCTGAATTGGGCATTTACGAGATGCAGGGAAGCGGCCTAAGAGAAGTGAGTAATCCATCGGAAATCTTATTATCGCAGCGTGATGAGCCTCTTAGTGGCGTTACCGTGTCAGCAACTGTTGAAGGTGCTCGTACCATGTTAGTTGAAACGCAGGCATTGGTTAGCCACTCTGCCTATGGCACTCCACAACGTTCTGCCACAGGTTTTGATATCCGGAGGATGAACATGCTGATTGCAGTTCTGGAAAAAAGAGGCGGCTTCAAGCTTGGAATGAAGGATGTTTTTGTAAATATTACTGGTGGAATCAGGATTGAGGATCCGGCAATCGATTTGGGACTTGTTGCAGCAATTATCTCCTCAAACGAGGACATTCCCGTTTCTTATAAAACTTGCTTTGCTGCCGAGGTTGGCTTATCCGGCGAAATCAGAGCCGTTAACCGTATTGAACAACGCATTGCTGAAGCAGAGAAACTAGGATTTGAACAAATATTTATTTCAAAGTACAACCAAAAATCATTGGATTTAAAACGATTTAACATCGAAATTGTTAGTGTTGGTAAAATTGAAGAAGTGTTTAATTATTTATTTGGTTAACTATGAAAACAATCGGACAGGTTTACATTGAAAATGTTAAGAAGCTTTTCAATTCACAAAAAGAACTTGCAGACAAAACATTTGCACAACTAACTGACAATGAATTGCATTTTACCCCCGATGAAAATACCAACAGCATAGCCATTCAAATTCAGCATATAAGCGGCAATATGAAATCCCGATTTACTGATTTTTTTATTTCTGACGGAGAAAAACCTAATCGTAATCGTGATGAAGAGTTTCAAGAGCGACAATTAACGAGAAGTGAATTACTAGCAACCTGGGAAAGTAGCTGGACTACTCTGATGAATTTGCTAAATACTCTTAAAGACGAGGACTTGCTTAAAACCGTATATATACGTTCAGAGCCTCACTCCGCTTTGGATGCCATCAATCGGCAGGTTAATCATTATGCGTATCATGTTGGCCAAATTGTTCAATTGGGCAAGCTCATTAAAAAAGACAAATGGAGTTCTTTAAGTATCCCACTGAATCAATCACAGGCTTTTAACGATTCCTTTATGAAAAAATAATGCAACTATAACTAAAATATTTCCAGCCAATTACGACCTTAATTCAACTTTATTTCGTATCTTATTTCAGATAAGATTAAACCATTATTCTTAAAATTAGTCTACTTAACCGATACGTATAAATACGCAAATTGAAAATATTATATTGAACTGAATTAAAGTAAAATTACTTTTGGAATAGAAAATTAAACCCAAAGCCTATGGATTTAAATTTAAACGCTCAAACATCTAAATTAGAAAGTATTCCAACCGTTTCTAAGCTCTCGAAAGTATCTTCTGTATATGAAGCTACTGATGGCAAAAATATAGACAATCAAACTGTTAAATTATACCGCAAAGAAGTAATACTTCCGGTTCTTTTAATGTTGGCAACATTAATTATTGGGAACAATACTGGTATTTCTGCTCCAGAGCTAACGATGATAGGAATAGGTTGTGTATGGTACATTGTTTCATGTTACAAAGTATTTCGTGAAGACGAAAAGAACTAATCTTTAATTATTTTTTGAGTATGTAAAAACGGTCGGCAATTACAATTACCGACCGTTTTTTTAGTTCAATGAACTTAAATTCTCATTGTGCAATACATTTTTCCCTTCCGGCGTATAAAGCATTTCAATGCGATCATGATAATGTTCGGCAATCTTACCCCGCACCATTTTCATAGTGCTATTCAAGAAATGATTTTGCTCGGTAAAGCCTTCTGGTAAAACAGCAAAAGTTGCAGGTAACCAGCGCTCCGGGAACATTCCGGAGAATCTTCCGGCACCTTTATACTCATTAAGTTCTGACTGTAAAATTTTAACTGCCTCTTTTTTACCCTCAATTGACTCCCATTCAATACCCTTTTGTTTTAAATATGACTTTATCGACTCTTTATTAGGAACCAATAATGCAGTAGTATAAGCATCCTGGTTATTATGCAGCATCACCTGATCGATAAATTTAGAGTTCTGCACCAATGACTCCTCAATTCCTTCTGGACTGTATTTCTCACCGTCGCCACCAATAAGCAGACTTTTAAAGCGACCTAAAACATACAGAAAACCATCCTCATCCATATAGCCCAAATCACCGGTATGAAGCCATCCATCTTTAATTGTATCTGCTGTGGCAACTTCATTCTTCCAGTAGCCAATCATCACGTTTTCGCCTTTAATCACTATTTCTCCTTTTTGCCCAACGGGAAGGGCGTTACCCTGCTCATCGCAGATTTTCAACTCCATTGGCTGTACCAAATAACCTGACGAGCCCAGTTTGTGCTTTTTAAGCGCGTTTGACGAAATAATTGGAGTAGCTTCCGACAAACCATAGCCCTGAAACATTGGTACGCCTATGGCATAGAAAAAGCGCTGCAAATCAATATCAAGCAAAGCGCCACCACCAATAAAGAAATTTAACTGGCCACCGAAAGCCTCTCTTACTTTTGAGAAAATGACTTTATCATAAAACGAAAGCAGAACTTTATAAAAAGGATTTACCCCTTGTCCTTTATTAAATCCTTCACGATTGTACTTATATGCAGTTTCTAATGCATGGTTAAATAATTTTTCAGTTAATCCTCCTTTTTGCTTTATGGCGGTTTCAATATTCTTTTTAAAGTTTTTAGCCAATGCCGGCACACTCAATAACAGATTAGGCTTAACCTCTTTCATGTTAATAGGAATATTCTTCAAGGTATCCATTGCATTCTTACCCGGATCAACGGTAGCAACACTAGCTCCAGAAGCCATAAAACTGTAAAAGCCGGCGACGTGGGCAAAGCAATGATCAAGTGGCAAAATGATTAATGTTTTCCAGTTTGATGGAATATCCATCAGACTTAGGGCTTGCTCAACATTTGCAGTGTAATTGCGGTGCGAAAGGATAATACCTTTAGGATCTGCAGTTGTACCTGAAGTATAACTGATATTAGCAAAATCATCCCCCTCAATCGATTTGTAACGCAACTCAAAATCAGCCTTATTATTAGCCAAAAAAGTTCTTCCAGCTTCCGTTACAGTAGAAATGTGAACTTCTTTTGATTGATAATTGCTTACATCATCAAAAAGAATAACCTTTTCAATAGCAGTTAGCTTATCAATAATTGCACGAATTTTAGGCAGATTTCGCGCTGAAACCATTATATATTTAGCATCAGAATGTTGAATACGGAAAATAAGATCATTGCTTTCTTCAAGCTTTACAGAAAGAGGAACATTTATAGCCCCTGCATGTAAAACACCAAGCTCACCAATTATCCAGGCATTGCGACCTTCTGATAGAAATGCAATTTTATCATTTTTTTGCACTCCCATTGCCATCAATCCGGCACCAAGAAGATGCACCTGTTCACAGGCTTGCCCATAGGTTAAGGCTTGGTAATCTCCGCTTTGCTTTTCCCACAAAAACGGATTATTAGTATATTTATTTACACTCTCTTCAAACAGATCAACTATTGTTTTCATAACATAGTAAAAAGACAAATATAATCTTTCTCAAAGTCAGGAAATCAAGTTAATCAATACTTCTCAATGGGCCTATATTTAACTGCCATATTACCGCCTGATATTATTGCTGAAGAAATCAATGAGTTCAAAAAGATATTTGCTACTCAGTACAACTCTGTTTATAGTTTAAAAGTATTGCCACATATTACACTTATTCCTCCAATGAAATTAAGCGATCAAATAGAAAGTTTAGCATCAGCCGCATTGGAACAATTTGCTGAAAGACAAAACACTTTCTCAATTGAGCTCAACGGATTTGGTTATTTCTCAGGAAGACATAGTGATGTTGTTTATGTAAAACCTGAACCAAATGTTCAGTTATTAGCTTTTCAAAAAGAATTGACAAACATGCTTAGATCTGCAGACTTCGAAATTAATTTACCTTCTTCCAATTTCAATGCTCACCTTACAGTTGCCAATCGTGATTTAGATAAAAAAGAGAGAAAGAAAGCATGGCAAGAGTTTGAAAACAGATCTTATGCAAGGACTTTTGAGGTAAGGGAGTTTCACTTGCTGAAACATGATGGGCACAAATGGCAAAGATTTAAAGCCTTTAAGTTCTGATGAAAAATAAAAGCGGCACCTTCTTTAAAAGTGCCGCTTCAAATTAAATTATTCCTACTGACCTTTTTTCTCTTCTTCAATGATTTTTTTTGCCTTTTCTTTATGTAGATAAATTTGGAACCCTACATTAAGATTTACTGCATTAGTAGTTGTTGAACTACCAAATCCAATTGTAAGATTGTACTTTAACAAACCCTCCAGCCCTATATTTGGAGTAAGGAAATAGGCTAATCCAGGCCCAAAACCAAGTCCTAATCCATTAGTATTACTTCCAGCCAAATTCTCGCCCTGGAAGCCTGCATTGGCCTCTAAGAACCATGTACTTCTTTTAGAAAATTCAATACTTGGATCCTCAAAATACTTACGACCAAATGCTCCCACGCCATACCTAAAGTAGTTGTCGCCACTTGAATGTGTATAGCTAAAGTTAACATTTGGACCAACAGCCAAGTTATCTTGGATAAAGAATCCTACCATTGGTGTAATTCCAAAATTAAAGACATCATTATCGCTTTGAAAAATACCTCCTATATTGGCCAATTGTGCCCCTATGAGGAAGTTGCCTTTTTGGGTTTGAGCTTTAACAGTTACCGTAACTGCCAATAGCAAAATAAAGAGAGTAGAGAGCTTTTTCATAAAGATTAGCGTTTAATTTTAGATAAATAGTGTGTTTTTATTTCACAAATAATTAGATGGTAATCCTAATTTAATTAAGTTTCACCGCATTACAAAACTTAAATGAGTTTTTCAAAGTCATAAGTAAATGCTTAAATAAAAAACTCCCGAATAAATTTATATCCGGGAGTTTTTTTTATACTTTATAGTTACCTGCTTATTTCGACAAGTACATTGATTTTTCTTTGTACAAATGACGGAAATAAGGGTCTTCCAAATCTTTGATAAAACGAATTGCTTCACCAGTAGATTTCATTTCAGGCCCAAGTTCCTTATTCACTTCTGGGAATTTATCAAATGAAAACACCGGCTCCTTAATGGCATAACCATTCAACTTTTCCTTAATGGTAAAGTCTTTTAGCTTATTAGCCCCCAACATCACCTTTGCTGCTATGTTTATGTAAGGTACATCATACGCTTTAGCAATGAACGGAACCGTACGTGAAGCACGAGGGTTAGCCTCAATTACATAAACGTTCTCATCTTTTACTGCAAACTGGATGTTAAGCAATCCACGCACATTTAATGCTTTCGCTAACTTAACAGTGTACTCAACCATTTTACTCTTCACATTCTCAGACAAACTAAATGGAGGCAACACTGCACTTGAATCGCCTGAGTGGATCCCTGCCGGTTCAATATGTTCCATTAAACCTACAATGTGAACGTCATCACCATCACAAATAGAATCAGATTCTGATTCTTCGGCACGATCAAGGAAATGGTCAATCAGGATTTTGTTATCAGGCATATGGCGCAACAATTTCACAACTGCACGCTCCAGCTCTTCATCGTTTATAACGATTTCCATACCTTGGCCTCCTAAAACGTAGCTAGGACGAACCAATACAGGATAACCCACCTCATTTGCCACTTTAATAGCCTCATCTGCCGAGTGAGCCACACCATATTTAGGGTAAGGAATATCCAGATCTTTTAAAAGATCAGAGAAACGACCTCTATCTTCAGCAACATCCATATCAGGGAATGAAGTACCGATGATTTTGATATTGTTTTTGTGCAACAGCTCTGCCATTTTCAAAGCCGTTTGTCCGCCCAATTGAACAATTACACCTTCAGGTTTTTCAAGGTCGATAATTTCACGGACGTGCTCCCAGAAAACAGGCTCAAAGTATAATTTATCTGCCATGTTAAAGTCGGTAGACACCGTTTCTGGGTTACAGTTCACCATAATTGATTCATAACCTGCTTCTTTAGCAGCCAATAAACCGTGAACACATGAGTAGTCGAACTCAATACCTTGACCAATGCGGTTAGGACCTGAACCTAATACAATGATCTTTTTCTTATCAGAAGGAATCGACTCATTTTCGCCCTCATAAGTTGAATAATAATAAGGTGTTTGAGCAGGGAATTCAGCCGCACAGGTATCTACCATTTTGTAAACCCTATTAATGCCTAATTCTTTACGCTTGTAATAAATATCGTCCTCTTCAACTCCTAACAAATACGCTAACTGTAAGTCAGAATAGCCTTTTTGCTTAGCGTTAATTAGTAAGTCTTTCGGAATATTAGCAAGTGAATAACGCTTAACTTCAAGCTCTAGATGCACCAATTCTTGAATTTGCATCAAGAACCAACGATCAATTTTAGTAGCCTTTTGAACAGAAGAAACCGGAACTCCTAATGCAAGTGCATCTTTTACATGGAATAAACGATCCCAACTTGGACGCTCAAGGCTTTGCATGATTTTATCAAGATCCTTCAATTGTTTTCCATCAGCACCTAAACCATTGCGGCTAATTTCCAACGACTGACATGCTTTTTGTAAAGCTTCGTTAAAGCTACGGCCAATACCCATTACCTCTCCTACCGATTTCATCTGCAAGCCCAATTCTTTATTGGCTCCTTTAAATTTCTGGAAGTTCCAGCGAGGAATTTTTACAATAACGTAATCAAGAGTTGGCTCAAAGTAGGCCGATGTGGTTTTGGTAATCTGATTTTCGATTTCATCCAAGTTATAACCAATCGCCAACTTAGCTGCAATCTTAGCAATTGGATAACCGGTTGCTTTAGAAGCCAGCGCTGATGAGCGAGACACACGTGGGTTAATCTCAATAGCAATGATTGATTCATCATCAGGATTAACCGAAAACTGCACGTTACATCCTCCGGCAAAGTTTCCGATAGCGCGCATCATTTTGATCGCTTGATTACGCATTTCTTGGTAACAACGATCAGAAAGGGTCATCGCAGGAGCAACCGTAATTGAGTCGCCGGTATGGATACCCATTGGGTCGAAGTTTTCGATAGAACAAATGATAATCACATTATCATTGTTATCACGAAGTAACTCTAACTCATATTCCTTCCAACCTAAAACCGCTTTCTCCACTAACACTTCGTGTGTAGGCGAAGCTTGCAAACCACGGTTTAAGGCCGCATCAAACTCTTCTTTTCTGTGAACAAAACCTCCACCTGATCCGCCAAGGGTATATGATGGGCGAATTACTAATGGGAACCCAATTTCTTGAGCCGCCTCTTTACCCTCAAGGAAGGAGTTAGCAATTTTTGAAGGGGCAACACCCACTCCAATATCAATCATTAATTGACGGAACTCTTCACGGTTTTCAGTCTTTTCAATCGCGGCAACATCCACCCCGATAACTTTAACACCATACTTTGCCCATATTCCACGCTCTTCTGATTCTTTGGCAAGATTCAGAGCCGTTTGGCCTCCCATGGTTGGCAACACGGCATCAATTTTACGCTCTTGTAAAATTTGTTCAATACTTTCACAATTAAGCGGTAACAGGTACACATGATCAGCAATTACCTTATCAGTCATGATGGTAGCAGGATTCGAATTTATGATCGAAACTTCAATACCTTCTTCTTTTAATGATAATGCTGCTTGGGAGCCTGAATAATCGAATTCGCATGCCTGGCCGATAATGATTGGACCAGAACCGATGATGAGGACAGATTTAATACTTTCGTTTCTTGGCATCTCTTGAAGGGAGTCTAAAAATTGTGCAAAGGTATCATTTTTCGGAAATAATATAATGATATTTTTTATTTCTTTTATTTTACGCCTTAAAACCTAACAAAAAGCTAAAGTTCAATTGCTTATAAAACAGAGAGAGCTGCAACAGCATTCGACTGAAACAGCTCTTCTCGCCTGAAATTAACCGGGTTCTGGGTTTGATATTTTTTATATATGACTAATCCTATCAGAAAACTAATCCTATTAGAATCTATCTATTATTGAACAAGTTTAATTTCTCCAAGATCTACCATTTTATTTTCAGGAACAGTTACTTCAACCTGAACATCTTTTAATGGCTCGATGGCATCCACAATTACTTTATAATTACCAGGTTTCACATTTTGAAACTCAAAGGCACCACCATTAACCGGCGCACGTAAAGAGTCGGCTCCCATTATTGCCCAAACTGTTGCTGCACCTTCTGAAGGAACAATTTTACCTTTAATACCTGCATGGTCTATAGCTTTAAATGCAAAAAGTCCTGCCGATATTCCTGTTAGCATTACAATTCCAAACAATACATTTCTCATGATTTTTTTAGATTTTAATGTTTAACATTTATTAATTGTCAGGTAAATATTATCCATCGCTTTCCATTGTTGGTATAATTAGTTAGTATCCAAATTGAATGCCTTTATTAAAAAAGAAGCCTGAAAATTTGCTCACAACCACCAAGAGCGTTATTGTCTCTATTTCAAGAACATAAAACAAATTGAAACTGGGGAAAATATGCATCTATTTGGATAATTAATTCCATAGTTCTTTTAAAAAAAGATCGTTTATAATGCACGCAGACAATTATTTTGCCTTGCTTGGCCAGTAAACTTTTAATCTAAAATTATTTTTATGACTCATCCGTTACAGGTAATATTTTATTCTTATTTATTTTCTTTTCTATTTTTAAAGAAACAATACTAATCATGAACCTTTACAGAATCCCCACCAATTTAATACTTGCAGGATGCTTATCGGCCATTGCGCTCAGTTGCAAGCATTCTAACGATTTAAAAGTAGACCTGGTAAAAACCAACATTGACACAACAATAAATCCAGGTAAAGATTTTTTCCTGTATGCAAATGGCAATTGGATAAAAAATAACCCTATTCCGGCAGCATATAGCCGCTGGGGAATTGGTAATTTGGTAAATGATGAGATTTATGAAAAGCTGAAAAAGATTAATGAAGATGCAGCCAAGGAAAAGGCCGCCGTAAACAGCAACTCTCAAAAAATCGGAGATTTCTGGACTGCAGGTATGGACACCGTTGCCATAGAAAAGCAAGGAATCACCCCTATTAAAGCTGACCTGAACCGAATAAATGCCATTAGCGACATTAAGGGTATTCTGAATGAAATTGCTTATCAACATACCATTGGCAACAGTCCGCTGTTCAGCATGTATGTATATCAGGATATGAAGAATAGTGAGGAGATGGCACTTTACCTTAACCAAGGCGGCATTGGACTTCCCGACAGAGACTATTACTTTAATACCGATAGTCGTACCAAAGCAATAAGAGATGATTACAAAGGACAGCACTTAATCAAAATGTTTAAACTGTCGGACCTTGATGAGACAAATTCAAAATCAGCGGCAGAAGGAACTTATAAATTGGAAGAAAACTTGGCAAAAGCCTCTCGTAAACTGGAGGCCTTACGTGACCCGTATGCTAACTATAACAAAATGTCAGTTGTTGATCTGAATAAACTAACTCCAAGTATTAATTGGATTGACTTATTCAGCAAAATGAAAATCAAGAAGGTGGATTCTGTCATTGTGGGTCAGCCTGAATTTTTCAAACAAGTTGAACAAAGTTTAAAAACTGCTTCACTAAATGATTGGAAGAATTATTTACGCTGGAATTATTTCAGCTCATGTGCATCTTACCTCAATAAAGCTATTGATAATGAAAACTTCCGCTTTTATGGCACTGTATTAACCGGAAAAAAAGAACAGCGTCCACGCTGGAAGCGCGTTCTTACTTCGGAAGAATCGGTAATGGGCGAGGTTTTGGGACAGTTGTACGTAAAAGAATTTTATTCACCAAAAACCAAAAAACGCTATGAAAATTTAGTTGAAGCAATTCGTGACGCTTATAAAGAGCGCATCAAAAAACTGGATTGGATGAGTGAAAATACCAAGAAGAAAGCATTGGAAAAGCTTGCAACAATGACCAAGAAAGTCGGGTATCCTGATAAATGGAAAGATTTTTCAGCCTTAAAAATAGACCGTAGCTCATATGTTGAAAACATGAAACGTGGAGCTGCTTTTTGGTATGACTATAATATTAACAAGCTGGGTAAACCGGTTGACCGGACCGAATGGGAAATGACTCCTCAAACTTACAATGCTTACTACAACCCCTCAAATAATGAAATCGTTCTTCCTGCTGGCATTTTCTTAATTCCAGGGTGGAATGATGAAGATATTGATGATGCAGTTGTTTACGGTTATGCTGCTGCATCTACCATTGGGCACGAAATCACCCATGGGTTTGATGACCAGGGCAGCCAGTTTGACGCTAAAGGAAACCTTAAAAAATGGTGGACTCCAGAAGATGAAACCAAGTTTAAAGGGCGTTGCAAAATGATTATAAAGCAATTTAATGAATATAAAGTGCTTGATAGCATGCATGTAAACGGAGACGCTACACAAGGAGAAAATATAGCCGATCTGGGTGGCATTTTATTAGGATGGGATGCATTTGTAAAAACAGAACAATACAAGAAAGGAGAGAAAATCAATGGATTAACTCCGGCTCAACGCTATTTCCTCGGTTATGCACTTGGCTGGCTCGGACATCAACGTGATGAAAATCTGGCTAACCAAATTATGACCGATGTTCATTCTCCGGCTAACCTTCGGGTAAACGGTCCTTTTGCTAATATTCCTGCATTTTATGAAGCATTTGGAATAAAACAAGGCGACCCAATGTGGCGACCCGATAGTTTGCGTGTAAAGATTTGGTAGTATTGAAGAATGAAAGCCAGAAGGTACTAATTTCATACTTCTGGCTTTTCTTCAATTATTTCCTTATTCTCATACTCTCCTACTTTTGATCATTATGAACAATTACCTTTGGGCATGATGCAGCTCAAAACTCACAATCCTCCATCAACTATTAAGAAATTTGCAATTATTGGCCCCGAATCAACAGGAAAGTCAACAATGGCTCAGTATTTAGCCACCTACTTTAATACCGTTTGGGTACCCGAATACGCAAGGGAATATTGTGAAGGATTAGATAGAGATTGTACAATGGAGGATGAAATCAATATGTTTTATGGCCAGCTGGCACTCGAAGAAAAATTAATCCCACAAGCAAACAATCTCCTAATTTGTGATGTTACTGTCCTAACAGTTAAGATTTGGTGTGATGAAGTTTTTGGATTCACTCCTGATTTTGTTGTTGAGGAGATCAAAAACAGACACTATGACCACTATCTACTAATGGACATCGACAACCCATGGGAAGAAGATCCTCTGCGTAATTTTCCGGAAAAACGGGAATTCTTCTTTGAGGTTTACAAAAAAGAACTCGAAGCAATCAAGGCCACCTATACAATAATTAAGGGGCAGGGGCAACAACGTTTTGACAATGGAGTCAATGCCATTCTTGCCTTCAGTCAGGTTTTTTAAAAATACGTCACTATAAAACTACAATTCAGTATGAAAGAACAATTTGAAATGCTTAGAAAAACAAGAAAAAGCTTACTTGACCTTATTGGAGACTTAACGATTGAACAATTAAACGAAGTTCCTGCAGGCTTTAATAATAACATCGCTTGGAACCTTAGTCACCTTGTTGCGGCACAACAGGGTGTTTGTTATTTGCGTTCAAACAATAAAATGATTATTGACGAAAGCTACTTTTCCAGCTATAAGCCGGGATCGAAACCTGAAGGAATTATCAGTGCGGATGAAATCGAAAAAACAAGAGATCTTCTTTTAGGCACAATTGATCAGTTTGAAGCAGATTATAACAATCAGCTGCTTTCTAATTATACCCCCTGGACAACGCGTTATGGCACCGAACTACGTACTATTGAAGATGCCACCACTTTTTTACTTTATCACGAAGGGCTTCATTTAGGTTATATTATGGCACTGAAGAGACTCGTAGCCATAAAAGAAAATGTATAGCAGCAACTTTGAAGGATAAAGACTGAAGGATAGAAATTCTTAAAAAGTTTATTCCTAACTCTACAAAACAAAACAGAAAAGGGCATCTCGGCTACAATATATTTCTAAGCCTGATGCCCTTTTCCATTCGAATTAGAAGTTCTTACTTTCCTTGCAAAACTGTTTCAACAGGAATATCCACTCCAACCCATTTCTTAAGGGCCGCGTAAACCAATTCCTTTTGATCATTCGACAGATGCTTTATCCGAACAGCATGCGAACCATTTTCAACTACCATCTTCAAATTATCCTTTTTACCATTCAGGTTAATTTGAGTTGCACCCCATGGATCTAGCTCCCCATAAACAAATAGCATTCTATCTTCTCCTCCTTTTGCAATAAATTTCTTCAGCTTGTTAATATATCCTAAATCAAACGACGGTTGAGTGTTTTTGGGAACAAAAACATTAAGAGGATATGAGCTTTGCTTTAATTTACCTTTAAACGAATCTGTTTTATAATCATAATAACCAAACTCATGAAAAAACATATAATAAGCAGGTCCAGTCTTTTCGATTTCAGCATTGGTGAAATAGCTCCCACCAACAAGGCCCTCTAAATAACCAGCCACCTTCTCCGGAGCATCTCCTGCATCAGGAATATCATCAACTTTATGCCCCCATTGCCAGAAAGAGAATGGATATTCTAAAACCTCATAATCGAATACCGTTTCTGCATCGAAAGGCTTTAGTTCTATCTTTTTCTCGGCCCAAAGTTTTTCAAAATAAGGCAAAAGCTCCTTTTTTCTGTCCAACAATACCTGCTGAAACGCCCTTAATTTATCCCTTGTTTCCTGAGTTCCAACAGTTGAAAAATGCTTTTCGATACGAGGATCAATCAGCTCCAAATTAATTGGTGCAACGTAAGCAATGGTTG
The DNA here is from genome assembly GCF_022014595.1 of Solitalea lacus. Taxonomy (NCBI): domain Bacteria; kingdom Pseudomonadati; phylum Bacteroidota; class Sphingobacteriia; order Sphingobacteriales; family Sphingobacteriaceae; genus Solitalea; species Solitalea lacus. The sequence continues at coordinate 54,816 of NZ_CP091740.1, forward strand.
CATTAACATCATTAGGATAAAAGACACGGTATGCGGTACTCATTTGTCCACCTTTACTTATTCCGGTAGCTATCCATTTACCTGTAAAAACAGGTCTCAGCAATTCTCTTATTCGGTGATAGTCATTCACCGCTTGTTCCACGGTTAAAGTTGTCCAATCGGGATTTGCTGGGGTTGATTTACTAAAGTAACGATGCTCTACAAAAACCATATTACCGTTGAGCAACTTTGCCGGTTCATTTTGAAAGTTGGGATTCTCAGCCCGGTCACCAGCATAGCCTTCAGTTTCTATAACTGTAGGAGCATTAGCATCTCTAAACCCTAAAAATACACGTTGTTTGAATTTTGCCCCTTTGGGCTTTTTAAAATCAATAGGTTGCTCAATATTGAGGATGAAATATTCCTTGAAAAGCTTACTCCCATTTACAACTTGGACTTCAACCCCCGGAATCTGCTTCAACTTTTCATACACCCCTTGTTCCTGGGCATAACCTAATTGAGCCCAAACTGAGATAAACAGGATTACCCCCCCTATAACTCGTCTAATCATATGGCTAAAAATTTAATACTCATCAAATCTAAAATAATAAGGTTATCCCTGTAGATGTTTTTCTATTTCAAACCAATACGATTTTGACCTTAATGCCCGATTATTACACCATCAATACATCATTAAGCATCTGTTTACAATGATACTGATTGAATTTGCACCCTTGTTATTTCGTTCATTCTCAAATTAACTTTAATTTTGCCCTATTCTTAAGGGGTGCCTTAGTAGTTTGATCATTTTAAGAACTAACAGGCTGAGATTATACCCATCGATGCAGAGATTACTCAAAAATCGGGCATTGAGCACCTGATACGGATAATGCCGGCGTAGGGAGGTAGAGTTACAGAAGTATACCCTTTACTTCTGCAGTGTTTAACAAAACAGATCAATTTAAAATGAAGAAAGTTTTACTAATGGCCATTGTAGCCATGGTAACGCCATTATTGGCAATTGCTCAATTTCAGTTGAGTGGGAAAGTAACTGACAAACAATCAAACCAGTTATTAGCAGGTGCAAGTGTTGCGCTTAAAGGAACCCAAATTGGCACACAAACAACGGCTGCCGGAACTTTTCAATTCAAAAAGGTAAAAAACGGAAAATATTTACTTCAAATTTCATTCGTAGGTTACCAAACGATTGACCAACCAATAGACTTAACTAATGACCAAACTATTGACATAAAACTTGAGAGAAGAAATATAGTTACAGAGGAGGTAGTAGTCCGTTCGACACGAGCTACAGCAAATACAGGCACAACGTTTAAAAACATTTCTAAGCAAGACCTTGAGAAGCAAAATTTAGGTCAAGATTTACCCTTCCTTTTAAATCAAACTCCTGCAGTAGTGGTAACATCTGATGCAGGTAATGGCATTGGCTACACCGGCATCCGGATTAGGGGAAGTGATGCTTCTCGTACCAACATCACCATTAATGGAATCCCTTTAAATGACGCTGAGTCACAAGGGACATTCCTGGTTAATTTACCGGATTTCGCCTCATCGGTTGAAAATATTCAGATTCAACGAGGAATAGGAACATCTACAAACGGAGTTGGGGCATTTGGAGCCAGCATCAACATACAAACCAATACCTTAAATGAAAAACCTTATGCCGAAGTGGCTAGTTCGGGCGGTTCATTCGGCTCGGTGAAAAATACGTTAAAATTGGGCACTGGTTTAATTGGCAAATTTGCAGTTGATGGCCGCTTGTCTATGATAAACTCTAATGGTTTTATTGACCGCGGATCATCAAATCTTCGTTCATTTTTTCTTTCAGGTGGATACTACGGCAATAAAAGCTTGCTAAAACTTAACGTGATTTCTGGTAAAGAAAAAACCTATCAGGCTTGGAATGGTATACCAGAAGCAAAGCTTTTTGGCGACCAAAACTTATTACAAGAACATTATGACCGAAATACCGGTTACGACGGAGCAATGTATAACACTAAAGAAGATTCACTGAATTTGTTCCAATCAAACCCTAGAACCTATAATTATTTTACTTACGATAATCAAACAGATAATTACCGTCAGGACCATTACCAGGCGTTCTATACACATGCAATAAGTGACAATTTGAATCTGAACTTAGGTCTACATTACACACATGGAGAAGGTTATTACGAAGAATATAAATACAATGCTACTCTTGCTGATTATGGGTTAAACAATGTTGTTATCGGAGGAGAAACCATTACCAATTCAAACCTAATCCGCCAGAAATGGCTAAACAACGATTTCTATGGAACCGTTTTCTCGCTGGAGTATATTCCAGTGAATAAACTTGCTTTAACCTTCGGAGGTGCTTATAATCGATACAGAGGCAATCATTACGGCAAAGTAATTTGGGCAGAGTACGCGTCAAACAGCAATCCTGACAACCGATATTATGATAACGATGCAGCCAAAAACGACTTTAACATTTATAGCAAAGCAAATTACAGAATCTACAATCAGTTAAATGCATTCTTAGATTTGCAATACCGCCGTATAAATTATTCATTTTTAGGTTATGACCAGGAATTAAACAATGTTCAGCAAAATGCAATATTAAATTTCTTTAATCCGAAAGTTGGCTTTAATTATCAGTTTGATGATTATAACAATGCTTATATCTCCTACGCCCATACAGGCAAGGAGCCTTCAAGAGATGAGTACATCAAATCTACTCCAACAAGTAGACCTAAAGCCGAAAAACTAAGCAACATTGAACTGGGTTACCGCAATCAAACTTCAGCACGCAACTTGGGTCTGATTTTCTATTACATGAAATACAGGGATCAGCTTATTCTAACCGGACAAATTAATGATGTAGGAGAGGCTATAAGAGTGAACACCCCTGATAGTTACCGCGCTGGAGTGGAATTCGATGGCAGCTTTAAGCTTACCAACTTCTTAACCTGGAATTTGAATGCTGCTTTGAGCACCAATAAGGTTAAAAACTTTACAGAGTATGTTACTAATTATGACACTGAAGAAATAGATGAAATTTATTATAAAAGAACCGACATCGCCTATTCTCCTGACTTCATTGCAGGAACCCAATTTAACTTCATTCCGTTTAAAAATTTCAACGTTGGACTGTCCGGAAAATACGTGAGCAAACAATACCTTGATAATACCTCAAGTTCGAATCGTTCTCTTGGCTCTTTCTTTGTAACTGACTTATTATTAAGCTATAATTTACAATTCAAAGGAATCAAGAATCTCGCCTTTACTTTAATGGCAAATAATCTATTTAATGCAAAGTATGAGGCCAATGGATATACCTGGGGCTATATTTCAGGAGGAAAGCAAATTATAGAAAACTTTTATTTCCCTCAATCAGGCACTAATGTACTAGTGGGAATCAACCTTAAGTTTTAATATTTTAAAAGGAGGCCTGCATTCCCTTGCAGCCTCCTTTTAAACATTAACTCCTTGTAAAAAAACCAACAAGTATTGGTTAAGCATTTGGCCACTAAAGGTTTTTTACTAAATTGGATGCTCATAACTCTAAAATTTGCTCGATTATGTTCAGAACTATTGATGATTTTGTTACTGCCTGGAACCTGGAAGTTGAAATTACTGAAACCTTGTTTCGCCAAATTACAGACCAAGCCTTAAATCAGAAATCCTATGACGATGGCAGAGCCATGAACCAATTGGTATGGCACATTGCAGCCAGTGTTCCCGAAATATTAAATCGGGCAGGCATGGAACTCAACGAGCTTGATGGTGACGCTGAAGCCCCTACAAGAGCCGATGAACTTAGAATTGCTTATTCGAAAACTGCAGAACAAGCCGTTAAACAAGTAAGCGGAAAATGGCTGGATTCTGATCTTGAATCTGTAGTGGGAATGTACGGAGAGCAGTGGACCAAAGGAAAGGTACTCACCGTTCTATTACTACATCAAACACATCATCGCGGACAGCTAACTGTACTTATGCGTCAGGCAGGACTAATTGTTACTGGAGTTTATGGCCCGGCAAAAGAAGAATGGTCATTAATGGGATTGACAGCCGCAAAATAACCTATAGATGAAAAAACACATAGAAAAGTTTCATTACCTAACTCTTGACATGGACCATTTCAGCCACATACAGCAAGTTGAGATGGCCTGCCAGGCAGGAGCTAAATGGATTCAATACAGAACTAAGAACAAACGCTCAACCGAAGAATGGATTGCAGAAGCTCGACAGATTGCCAATATCTGCGATGATTGGGGTACTTCCCTAATAGTTTGCTCAAATGTAGACGTTGTAGAAATTGTTGAAGATACTCAAGGAATACATATTGAGATGGCAGATATTTCTGTTGCTGAAGCTAGAGAGATTCTGGGCGACACCAAAATTATTGGAGGTTCGGCCCATAACTTTGAGCAAGTAAAAGCTATTTATCACTCTGGAGCTGACTATGTTGGCCTTGGCCCGTATAAGCCAACCTCAACCATAAAGTATAATACAGATTATTTATCATTAGATGACTATCGTTCAATCATTGAACAAATGAACGAGGAAGGGATTGACCTGCCTGTAATTGCAGCAGGAGGTATAAAACCTGAGCATGTTGAGGATTTGATGAAAACCGGCATACATGGTGTAGCGGTTTGTTCAGCGATTAATCAAGCAGAAGATCCAGCCGAAGTGTATAAAGAGATTTACAATAAACTTTATTAAAAATAGCAAGTGGCCGGAGCGTTACATTAAGTAATTAGCATTAACGTCCGACCACTTATCTACTTAATCCATATTCTCATTCATCCATTCCACTATCTTTTTTCGGGTATCATCCAAACTGGCTCCACCCCAAACATGTCCTTCATTTGGATAACTTACCAATTCATTCTTTATTCCAAAGCTGTTTAATCGCTGCTGCAAGCTAATACTCTGTATTGGAAGAACAATCACATCTTTTGCCCCCACGAACAACATTGTGGGCGCTGATTGAGATGTGGCCTTCCAATATGGGCTAGTATTCCTCCAAAGATCAGGGTCATTGGAATATGACACACCAAGAAAATATTGTATGGTCGCAATTGCCTGATTGTTACCTGAGCCAGCAGCCTGCACAAAATCAGTTGGGGCCGATAAAGCGGCTACAGCTTTAACATTTTTAAACTCATCATAAGCATAGGCGTATAATAAAGCTAAATGCCCCCCGGCACTGCTACCTACCAAGGCAATATTATCCGATACCACAAATTGATCACTATTTACAAGTACATGATCAATAGCCATCCGGATATCATCCATCTGTACCGGAAATTTATCATCGCTAGCCTTTGCCAAACGATAATTCATATTTACAACGGCAATCCCCTGATCAACAAAATACTTTAATATCTCGGTATACTGACTCTTATCTTCATCTCGCCAACTGCCCCCATGTAAAAACACCATCACCTTAGTTTGCACATTGCGGCCCTTGGGCAAATGGATATCATACTTTTGCTCTGCAGCATTACCGTAAACCACATCAATAAACTGAGTCGCTTCTCGACCCGATGTCTCAGGAGGTTCAATTAGATCTTTTTTACAAGCGCTAAGACATGCAGAAAACATTAAAAGCAGCAAAAACCTATTTATTATTCTCATTTACCCAAAATTAAAGCTTCTGACTAATGCAAGTACATATCCATCCATTTAATAAAGTTTTCGCGTGTATTAGCCAAATCATTTCCCATCCAAACATGACCAGCATTGTATTTAATCAATTTAGCTGGAACTTTTAGACTTTCTAAGCGTTCATCCAACTTCTCACTTTGACTAAAAGGTACTATTTTATCAATCGTACCATGAAAGAGTATCGTTGGAACCGAAGTAGAAGTAGCCATCCAATAAGGACTGGCTGTTGCCCACAAAGTAGAATCTTGAGTAAACTTTTTACCCAAAAAGTTTACAATAGGACTTATATAGGTTTTATTGGCTGAGCGGCCTGCTGCTACCAAATCTGATACCGGCGCTAAAGCGGCTACAGCTTTTATTTTGCCGGTGGTATTAAAATTATAACTGTACAATAAAGCCAAATGCGCTCCTGCGCTATGCCCTGCCAAGCCAATACTATTCATAGGAATTCCCCATTCATTCGCCATCTTTTCCAACATATGAATAGCTGAAGTAATGTCATCCATCTGTGCCGGAAACTTATTCTTATCTTTGTCGGCCAATCGGTAATTCATATTCACAATAACAAAACCGCGTTGGGCAAACAATCGGAGAGCTGGGGTATAATCTGATTTATCCCCCTTTTTCCAGGAGCCTCCATGTAGAAAGATTATTACCTTCGTTTTTTCAGTGCGTTCAACTGGCATAAGCAAATCAAATGTTTGTGAAGGATCGGTTCCATACTTCAAATTCTTAAGAATTTGCAAAGGCATTTCCGTATACGTCTCGTTACGACTTATACTGCTGCAAGCGCTCAGGACCGACAACAAAAAAGCAATAATAGGGAGAGGTAAGGATGTTTTCATACAGAGCGGATTTAGATAAATAATTTACAAAAAATGCTCCATATTTGCCTGGTTTTGGAGAAGATTTTCTAATAAAAAAATCCAAATAAAACACTTTAGAAGGGCCTTTTTATTCATTTAATCAAAATTGTATTTGGGATTTATGTCATCACATCATATAGTCAGAGAGAAGCAGGAGCCAGCATTAATTATTTACAGCAACGAAGGCTTTAATGAAGAGTATTTAGGACAACTATTGGAATGGAGTCCAACGGTTTTTGTGTATGAAGAAGAGCATGACTATCTGTTATCTACTGGCATTAAAATAGATGTTTTGTTTACCCGTAATGATAAAAATATACCTGAAATTCAAGAACTCACCCGAATAATTGAACTTAATCCTTATTCCATAGAAACTGCTCTCGAACTTCTTATTGAAGAAGAGTATCCATCGGTAAATATTATTGGTCCGGCAACTTTACTACCTCAGCTTGCAAATTACATTGATAAGATAGATTTGGTTTTGTTTGATCATCAACTCAAAATTTTTCCAGTGAAAACTCATCTTGATAAGTGGTATGCTTCGGGCGAAACAATTACAATCATAAATTTTAACTCTGAAAATGACTTCTCCATTAGAGGAGCCAAAGCCCTTAACAATATAACATTTACAACTATAACCAACGGTATTGTGACAATCACAACATCTAAATCCCCTATTTTTGTAGCTGAACAAATAGCATAAGACCACTAATGAAACTTATTTTCAAAATTGCCTCAACAACTGATATTCCTGAAATAATTTCTATTGCAGACCGTACCTGGAAGCAAACGTACAGAGGCATTATATCTGATGCTCAAATCGAGTTCATGTATAGCAATAATTATACTGCCGAGGCTATTGCCAATCAAATAAATGACGGACATATATATGCTTTAGCCTTTGAAGGAGATATTGCATTAGGCTTTGCCTCATACTCGCAACCAGCGCAGGATATTGTTAGAATTCATAAATTATATGTATTGCCCGATACTCAAGGAAAAGGTGTAGGTAGATTTCTGATTGACTCAGTTAGTGAACAAGCCAAAACATTAGGAGCATCAATTTTAGAATTAAACGTAAACCGATATAATAAGGCTAAAGTATTTTATGAAAAAATCGGCTTTGAAATAAGCCAGGAAGTTGATATTCCGTATGGAGATTTTGTACTAAACGATTATGTAATGCGCAGACCAATCGTTTAATTGCCTTTTGTGGTCTTCTTATTTTTGTTCAAATCAAAATTAAATTTTACAGCTACCCCTACCGATTGCAGCTTAACTTGAGAATACCCTACACCATCTAATGGAACCTTTACAAAAGGTTGAATTCCAATTGAGGTAGTTGGACTAATTTTACGATCGTATTGCAATTGAAAATTTGCCACACTAAACCAGTGTTTGTTTTGGTTATTTACCTCATAATACTTAGGATCTGAGGGTGATGAATAAGCGTAATTAAATTTATATTCTTCTCTCAACATAATGTACGATGACAAACCTGCTCCCAGGGTTATCCTATTCTTGTTCTTATCCAACACTTTATAATGAAGGTTTAACGGAATATCCAATACACGACAATCAGCATCGATAGATTGAGGTGAGTAATTAAATGATAATGGATTAGAGGGCTTGTAATTTTCGAACCCTGTTGAATACACCATTTTAGCATAAACAGCTCCTGTACTCACACTCCATCGCTTACTTAAACTCATGGAAACCCCAATTCCAAAATCTCCACCGAAACTTGCGTCTTTAAATGAATTGACTCCATTTAATGCAGGGGCTGCTCCAACCGAGAATGTAAAACGTCCAAAATCACTGGTTTTCTTAGCATCTTTAAAACTGCTCTGAGCAATCGAAGAAATACTATTACTTTGCATTTCGTTACCCAAACTCATTTCTGGCTTTTTACTTTTTCCAGTATCTACCAATGCGGTTTTATTGCTTATCGAAGTTATGTTTGTAAGCTCGTTTATTTTCGAGCTATCAGTTTTCAATAAGAAAAGTTCATTTGTGCCAAGCTTAACTTGTTGCGAATTGGATACATTAAGCTCCTTATCCTCTTTCGTTGTATTTGATGCAGTGCCTCTACTAATCTGTCCTTTTCCAGGTATATTCGAACTGGCACTTTTCCCATCACCTACCTTTTGTTGTTTTACAATACGTGGTTCCTGAAAATTATCAGGGGTAAAAAGTTTAAACAAGCCAAGTATCAAAAGCAATGAAGCAGCAATCCCCCCTGCAACGCCAAGCCAAAGCATTGTTCTTTTATTACGATCATGCTTATCCAACCGTTTCTCAAGCAGGTACCATTGCTGTTCATTGAAAACAGCAGGAGTATCTGGCTCAAGCCCTTGCTTCAATAATTCGTCTACAGACTTTTTTTCTTTCATCTGGTTATCTTATCTCATCTTATTTATGATCTATTCAATGATCCATATTTTGTGAATAATCTGCATTTACTGTAGTTCCATTTACATCCTCATTATATTGCAATATCATTTTTTGCAATTTCATCCGAGCCTTAAACAAATTAGACTTTGAGGTCCCCGCCGAAATATGTAATAATGCCGCAATTTCTTCATGAGAATACCCATCAATTACAAAGAGGTTAAATGCTGCACGATAAGCTGCTGGCAATTGCTGAATCAGCATCAACAATTCCTCATAAGCCAGTTTCCCTTCTATCATCGGCGCTTCCTCTGCCATTGCAGCTTGTTCGTAATCATCCTCCAGGACTCGTTTAATATTTACCCTGATATAATCAATTGAAGAATGCTGCATAATAGTTCTTAACCATGCCTTAAATGGTCGAGACTGATCATATTTTTTTATATTGATAAATACCTTGTAAAAACCTTCATTAATTATTTCGTCTGCCTCGTATTTATTGCCCGCATAACGCAAACATATGCTCATAGCAAAGCCATAGAATGTTTCATAAAGCATCCGTTGACTCTGCCGGTTGTTATTCACACAGCCATTAATTAAAACCTTCAACTGCTGATCAGTCATGCAATACTATTTGCCTCTTTAAGCTTTATCAATACCTGCCTTCATTTATCATTAGTATATTATTTATCCCTTTTAAGGGTGAAGGTTCTTGAAATATTAAATCCCCAACGGAATTGTCCACTGGTCCATGAAGAACTGGTACTTGGCACAAATTGCGACTCCAGAATTGCCGTCGAGTTGGTAAAACTTAGATTGAATACATGTCCCCCGGTTTCAATTTCAAGTCCAACTCCCAATGCATTATAAAAGGTAAAATCATTTTCATTCTTATAGTAGTCTTTACTTTCTGAACTCCTGAAGGAATGAGTATAATCTGCTACAATAGCCATTCGCTTTGTAAACTTAAACCTACCTGCAACTCCTAAAGCAAACATATTATTCATATCCATGAACGAGACATAATTTCTGCGGATATATGTTGGTAGTAGTGCCAGAGAAAAATTTGAGTTAAACTTTCGGGAAATTATTGCTTGTGTCGTAAAGCTTAGTCGATCTCCAAATTTTTGAAAATCAGCATCAGAAGTTGCCAGATCAAGCGGCTCCATACCACAAATTATCGTATTGCCGTATAACGTCACTGAAACTGGCATGCGATTATCAGTTGTTTGTTGCAGCAAACGATATTTTAAGCTCAGATTATACAGTTCTTTCTGAAATGTGTTTACACCATTAGGAGCACCTTTTGCCCGTCCTGCACCAATTGTAAACCGGTCAGTAATACCATATTTAAACGAAATGTAGATGTCTGTTGAATTATCCAAGCCATAGAAATTATGCACCCCTCCATTGGCCCCGGCAATATCACCGAATCGGTGAGCAATGTCGACTAAAAGATCGTGTTTATGGAGCGTTTCATTTGACTGACAGTTAATAATCAGCCCCGATTTAAAAGTGGCTATAACGGGGAAATTTTTGCCTGAAATTGAATCACTGGCAAAAGCAGTATCAGCCTTCTGAGCCATCGCACCTAAACTTTTTAAACACATCAATACTAGTATTAAAGTTACGGCTTTCGGTTTATTTGTTATGATTTGCATTATCTATATCTATATCTATATTTTCTTCGGATTAGGATTTTCGTACATCACTTTTATGGTAACATCTACAACTTCTGCAATATTTTTTAGGACCAGCGTTGGTATTTTTATTTTATGATCTTTCAGTTTAACCGGGAACGTCGATGATCCTGAAACAACTCCATCCTTCACTGAGATTACCCCATTAACCAGATAATTTTGTTTTACTCCATGAATCAACAAATCACCTTGCACCTTTACATTGTACTCTCCGTCTGTTAAAAAATTAACCCGATCAATAATTTTACCCTTAAATTCAGCGTATGGATATTTCTCGCTCTCCATATAGTTCTCATTAAAGTGTTCCTGCATCATTCCCTTTCTGAATTTAAAAGTTCTGATTTCGATCTTAAAATATAAAGTATTTTGGGCTGTATCCAATATTGAATATCCAGACTTACTTTCAGCTTTAATATCTTCCAATGGAGCCGATGAGAAAAAGCTCATGACGACATTCCGGCTTATGAGTTGCTTTTGTGCTTTTGTGGAACCGGCAAAAAAAAGCAATAAAAGCAATATCAATTTAACTTTCTTCATCTTGTTTTTAGTTTTCAGGAGCGCAGTTTTTTAACCATACATTAAGCGAATCTCTTATTGACTTTGGCAAAGGAGCTTTCCCTTGTGGCATATCTGCATTATTCTGAATAACCCTGAAATAGAACCTATCGGTTGCAAAGTGTTTAAGTCCTGCGTAGGTAGTAAAATTACCTGTTCCCAATGAATTCCCACCTTTGTGGCAAGTCCTTGTACAATGCAGGGCAACGATATTTTTAACATAATTCTGATACGTAACCTTTTGATCGGGAAACTGAGGAACACAATCAGTATTGTCCGTGGGAGGTTCTACTTCAGGAGCCATTCTAGTGCATGCTTCCAGCAGAAATAATATACCCAACACCCAAGAAATAGTATTTTGCATCTGACAGCTTTACTAATTATTATTAATAACCTGGATTTGGGTTTGGTGATGGGCCACTACTTGATTTGGTTAGTGTAGCAAACACTTCTCCTCCGGGGAAATTCACACTGTGAATTTGAACATAAATACGACCTGCGATCAAATCTACGACCTGTTGAGATGTAAATGTTGCTTTTCCAGAATAACTACCGGTTACTCCGGTACTAAACCCTGTAATCGGAATAATGATCGGACCGTTATCATGGAAGTGCATATCAACCACATTGCTGGTTAAATTGCTCCAGCTTACTGTGTAGGTCAACTCATTATTTGTCGGATTAAATGACCCAGACACATTACCGGTTGCAGTAGTAACCACTGAGCCATTTGACTTAGCGAATGTTCCCGCGTACTGAACGTTCCCGTTCCCGGGTTCAGGATTATCACTGCTACTACATGCATTCAGAATTAAGACAGCACTCGTAAAAAGTATAAAAGCAAATACCCCTGACCTGCTTTTAAAATTGTATGCTAGCTTTTTCATGAAAATTAGTTTTTAAGATGATAAACTTAATTGACATTATAGTTACGAATGCTATTTCATTTGGGTTGCCTGAGTTGTAATGTTTTTATTCCATAATAATAAAGCAGGGCCGAACGATATCTCGTCCGGCCCTGCTTTATTATCGGTTGCTTTTTACCTGTTTACTTGTGCCCTTCTTAAATTCTTTGGACTGCTCGGATCATCTTTATAATTAGAAATTCGCACAGGTGTGAATTTCCCTTTTACAAGATCATCAGTAGTATATGCAATGGCCTTAATTGTTTCAACCATATTTTCCAACTCAATTGTATTCATATCATCTCGAACTGAATTGAAATAACGATCAATATCAATTTGAATAGTTGAAAATGTATGAGCAGGCACCCCCATCATACCTAATGCTGTGTTGCCTGCTTGATAAAACAATGTTTTATCCTTGTATGGATCAGCTTTAAACTTGAACTTAATATGGTTGGCAGCTTCGGTCAAATGACTCCCTAAATCACTTTTATCATAGCCGGTAATAAATGCTGAGCGAGGTCCAAATTTCGACATCTTCCCAATCGCATCCACATTAATAACGGCGACAACCTGATTTGCGTCAATATTCTTAGCAAAGAATTTTGAACTTGCAGCATTATTAGTTTCAGCTCCGTAATTAACAAATAACAAGGTCCGCTCATTATCTCCTTTCTCCTTAAAGTACTTAGCCAATGCCAACACCGCAGTAACACCAGAGGCATTTTCATCAGCACCGTTGGCTATAGAATCGCCTTTGTTAGGTGCAATTGTTCCAACGTTATCATAATGTGCAGAGAAAATTACGTATTCGTCTTTTTTGCTCGTACCTGGTATCATCCCAATAATATTACTCAACGGAACATGATTAACATTGGACTTAATAGAGATATCATATTTCGGCAATTCCTTTTGGTTTGTTAGAATAAACACATACGATGCCTTTGCCAACGCAGCGGTGTCACTTTCAAATCGGTCTCCTCTAAACCTTGCCTTGTAATTATTAAAGAAGAACCCGAGCTGTTCGTCTACCAAAATAATGGCATCTTTTTTTGAGCTTTCTATTTCCTTTAAACGTTTTAAAATATCATCCTTGGCCCCCAAGTATTCAATCTTAGTTTTTTCTGGATCTGTATTTTGCCAATGTACATCTGCTTTGTCTGAAACGTAGATAACTTTTTTATTATCAATTATGGAGTCGCCTACTTTCACAGTACCTTTTAATGATTGCACCCTAACAGAAGAAAAACCTTGCCGGAAGCCCTTTATACTGGGCAGTTTTAAAGGTTCAAGACCGATTTGTTTATATTCTTTTTCAATAAAATTTGCAGCTATTTCAGCTCCTCGATTGAACAACCCACGCCCAAGCATGGAGTCAGCTGCAAGGGTAGAAATAATTTGGTGTACCTCCCCTTCCTTAATATTTATTGAGTTGGTAATTTTTTTATAGGCAGTGTCAACTTTTTGAGCAAATGCAATATTGGCTGTTAAAAGTGCTAAGAGTATGAAAATGTTTCGCTTCATTTATTTTTTAAGTCTGGTCTGTATAAAATTCTTTATTGTTAGCTATTTTTTTCTCTTTCCAACTTTCGATTTCAACCAATCCGGTAGCAGTTTCAGCATTCGATCGTTCTTCTGCAAGTCTGGCCTGCTTTGTTATCTCCTGTTCAATTAAATTGTCTTGTAGCTGATTACGAGCCTGTATAGATTTCTCTGCATCTTTCAACAACTCATTCATCTTAACAGCTTCAACAGCATAGATATCTTCGTCATAGGGTCCTTTTGCTGTCAGCAATTTAACTATTACAGGCAAACATTCAAACGCTACAAACAGCAAACTGATAAATAAGACGGCTGTAGCTGTTGATCCGTCGTCTTTACCATTTCTCAGCACCGAAATCTGTGCCAAAGCCCTGTTACGATCTGCAAAACCTGCAAGGTTTGCCAAACTGTCTAAGGCTTTTTCGTCCAAAATCACCTGTCTGTTAAGCCCATCTGCCTCTTTTCGGGCTGAAATCAGGCTATCAAGGTTTAGCCCTTCAGCTCTTAAAAATGATAAACGTTTTTCCTTTTCAATAATTACACTTTCCTTCATTTTTGCATAAGGTCCATATCCCATTTTTCCCGAAGTTTGGTTGGTGCGATCTCCAAAAATCTCTTGGTTGAGAACAAAACGCAATTGCTTTATTTCCTTATCCAAACTGTCAGCTTCCTTTTGTAAGGCTGACCGTTTGTTAAGCTCAATGGTATATTTTTTTGCAAAACTTAGGTTGATGGTATCAATTTTAGACTTTTGATCAGAAAGATAATTCTCTTTCAGTTTTGAGCGAATTTCTTTATCAAAAATTTTCAACTCAAGGGGTCGTGCAATAACCACAGCCACCAAAATGGCAAGGATTAATCGTGGTAAAGCCTGAAATAATTGTTTAAAGGCCGAACCATGTTTACTGATGCTGGAAACAATATACCTGTCGAGGTTGAAAATTGCCAATCCCCATAATAACCCGAAAACAATAGCAAAAACAACAGCCATCGAATTGCCGGAAAACACAAACCATAATGCATAACCGCCTGAAAGAGCCGCAAAGACCGCCGTAAAAAAAACCGTAGCTCCAATGCTAAAGTATTTGTTGTATTCTGTAGCATGTTTCTTCAGAACGGATTGATTTGCTCCTGAGCAGAACCAGAAAAAGCTTTGTATTTTTTTCATTTGTTATACATGGTTGTGGGTAATACAAAGCTCATTGTTTTTCAGGAGATTTTCTGAAATATTTTTGTTGCAGAAAGAGAAAACGACTGAGCGAAGAGCCAGTCGTTTTCATCATCTGATAAGAAATCATAGTCAATCAGGGTCATTAACTCTACACAAAAATGACTTCTAAATTAACTACGCAATTGACTTCTAATTAAGGAAACTCGTCCAAGCAAAGATCACATATAAGGTACCTCCAACAAACCATAATGCTGTAATCGCAAAGGCAAATCCATTATGTCCGTAATTATACCACTCGCGAATAATCAAGCCTGGAAGCATAACCAAATAGGCAATAAATACATTCCATTTGTATTGCGGGAACAATCCTAACGCAAGGAACATAATGGCTAATGCTGCACAAATAATTAAGATAATCCATGCAGCGCGGTTGAACTGACGGTCGTTGTGAGTATCAAAGAAAAAGGTTTTCATAGAAAATAAATTTAATTAATATCCTTATTTTCAATTATTTATAAATTTACCAAAACCAAACGGAAAGGCCAAGAGAGGAAACCAAACGTCATAGCATTAACATTTTAGTAATTTTTATTTTTTTTACTTGCGATTTTCAGAATTAAATGTGAATATTTGCAAAAATTTATAACTAATTTAGTTTACTGTTTATTAAATAGATAAACAGAAAGTCCGAACCAAGAACTTTATCATAAAAGATTTAGCCTTAACAACGATTTTCTGTTAGCTAAAAAACTGATTCAAACAAATGAAAAAACACTTTTTATCATACGTAACCGATATGATAAACGCTTCGAAAGAAGTGGTTTTTTCTACGCTTATGAGCGTAGTTTTTGTTCACCCAACCCCGGTTGCATACTTCCCGCGACGCTGATGCGTCCATTTTAATCTAGAACATCTACGCGATGTTCATAACTCACCCAAATTTTTCTGAGCATTTAACATTAACTAAATACTAAAAGCTGATTATTGTATTCGCTTCATTTGATTTAGTTGTTTTTTGTAATCATTTCATTTTAGAAGAAGTGGAACTTTCTGATTTCGATATTATTGTTGCCTCAGCGCAACACGTTTCATATGCCGAGCAAATTGTTGAGGAGATGGCCGAATCGGCTAAAGCCAGAGGAACTGGTATTGCCAAGCGTTCTCCAAATTACGTTGCCGATAAGATGTGCGAAGGCAAATCTGTAATTGCCTTACACAAAGATGGAACTTGGGCCGGTTTCTGCTACATTGAAACTTGGAGCCATGGCCAGTTTGTGGCTAACTCGGGTTTGATCGTAAACCCTATTTTTAGAAAAGTGGGCCTGGCAAAGGCTATTAAGTACAAAATATTTGAACTTTCTCGCCAAAAATACCCGGATGCTAAAATTTTCGGATTAACAACAGGATTGGCCGTTATGAAAATTAATTCGGAACTAGGGTATGAACCGGTAACTTATTCCGAGCTCACCACCGACGAAGAGTTTTGGAAGGGTTGTCAAAGCTGTATAAATCATGATATTTTAATGAGCAAAGGCCGTAAAAACTGCCTATGCACGGCTATGTTGTATGATCCGACAGAGAAAACTAAAGAAGAGAAACCCGAAGAACCTACAGAGCATCTTGAAAAAGTAACGCATAAAGCCAAACTTTTTGAGCGCATTGAGCGCAAATTAGGCTCATTCAAGCTTTTTCAAGCCTTCTTTTTAAATCGATTTTAATACACTCAGTTGCTGAGCAATTATAATGAACACTATTAGTAACATACAAAGGGTAAAAGGTCACGGAAAATGTCTTCCTGATCACTAACACCTGTAATTTTATATTCTAAAGCAAAAATGAAAAAAGTAGTTTTGGCATTCAGCGGCGGCTTAGATACCTCATATTGCGCCGTGTACCTTTCAAAGGTAAAAAACATGGAAGTGCATGCCGTTACGGTTGATACCGGCGGTTTCAGTAAAGAAGAATTAGTTCAAATCGAGCAACGAGCCCTCGCCCTGGGCGCCAAAAGTTACCGATGCATTAACGAAATAGACAACTATTACGAAAGTTGCATCAAATACCTCATCTTCGGCAATATTCTTAAAAACAATACTTACCCATTATCTGTCAGCGCTGAGCGTATTGCCCAGGCTATGGCCATAGCCAGCTATGCAAAAGAAATTGGAGCTGATGCAATTGCACATGGTTCTACCGGCGCAGGTAATGACCAGGTACGTTTTGACATGGTATTTCAAATCATGACTCCGGAGGTGGAAATTATTACCCCTATCCGTGACATGAAACTCTCACGAGAGGCAGAAATCGAATTCCTTGCTGGACACGGAATTGTGTACAGCGCTGAAAAGGCAAAATACTCTATCAATAAAGGTATTTGGGGAACTTCTGTAGGTGGTGCCGAAACATTGACCTCACATGGCTTCTTACCTGAAAGTGCATGGCCAACTCAAGTAACCAAGTCAGAACCTGAAAATATTACACTTCATTTCGAACAGGGTGAATTAAAAGGCATTAATGAAGATAAATTTGAGAAACCTTCTGATGCTATTTTAGCATTAACTGCCATTGCTGCTCCGTTTGGAATTGGTCGCGATATTCACGTAGGTGATACCATTATTGGCATCAAAGGCCGTGTGGGATTTGAAGCCCCGGCTCCCCTGATCATCATAAAAGCCCACCATACACTCGAAAAACATGTGCTTACAAAATGGCAACTATACTGGAAAGACCAATTGGCGATGTTCTATGGCAACTGGCTACACGAAGGACAATTGCTTGATCCAACTATGCGTGACATAGAAGCCTTTTTACAAAGCACTCAAAAATTTGTCAGCGGAAAGGTGTTTGTTTCATTAAAACCTTACCAGTTCATGGTTACCGGAATTGAATCTGACCATGATTTGATGAGCGCCAAATTTGGCAGCTATGGTGAAATGAACAACGCCTGGACTGGTGAAGACGTAAAAGGCTTTACCAAAATATTTGGCAACCAGGTAAGTATTTATCATAAAGTGAATAACTTATAAGATATATGGCTTGAGATTTGAAAAATTCAGTCAGCTTAGGTTTATCGGCTTTTCAAATCTCAACCTTCATCTAAAATCTAATTTTCAATGTCTCAAATTTCAATTAAGGCAGGCATTATCGGCGGTGCGGGTTATACCGGAGGCGAGTTATTGCGCATCCTTATCAATCACCCCAACGTTGATATTGTCTTTGTACATAGCAACAGTAACGCCGGCAACCTTATTTCAGATGTTCACACTGATTTATTAGGCGATACTGATTTAAAATTTGCATCTGAAACATCTCAGAATATTGATGTTTTATTTTTATGTGTTGGACATGGTGATGCTAAAAAATTCCTTGCAACTAACCTGTTCAATCCAAAAATTAAAATCATTGATCTTAGTCAAGACTTCAGGTTACAGAAAGATAACGGGCACGTTTTAAGCGCAGAAGAAGGGCCCAGAACCTTTATTTATGGGTTACCAGAACTTCAAAGGGAAGAAATTAAACAAGCTCAAAACATTGCTAATCCAGGCTGTTTTGCCACCTGTATTCAACTGGCATTATTACCATTGGCAAAAAAAGGAATATTGAACAGCGATGTTCATATTTCGGCAACAACGGGCTCTACCGGTGCTGGGCAATCATTAAGCCAAACGTCTCATTTTTCGTGGAGAAACAATAATCTTTCGGTTTATAAAGCCTTTGGTCATCAACATTTAAAAGAAATTACTCAAAGTGTAAAGCAGCTGCATAATGGCTTCAAAAAGGATATCAATTTCATTCCTTACCGAGGTGACTTTGCCAGAGGCATTATGGTTTCGGCATACACAGAGTTTGATGGTACTCAGGAAGAAGCTGAAAAACTGTACAAAGATTTCTACTCTTCTCATCCGTTTACACATGTTTCAGATAAAAATATCGATTTGAAACAAGTGGTTAACACGAACAAGTGTCTTGTTCATGTAGAAAAACACGGCAATAAGTTAATGGTACTCAGCATCATTGATAACTTGCTAAAAGGGGCTTCAGGCCAGGCTGTTCAGAACATGAACTTAATGTTTGGTCTTGATGAAAAAGCGGGACTAAATTTGAAACCAGTTGGATTTTAACCTCGATGAGCGTTTGCCTCATCCCAAAAAATCTTTTAAAATGAAATTATTTGATGTATATCCATTATTCCCTTTCGAATTGGTAAAAGCAGAAGGTGCTTACGTTTGGGATGAAAATGACAATAAATATTTAGATCTATATGGCGGTCATGCGGTAATTTCTATCGGTCACTCGCATCCGCATTATGTACAACTGATTACTGAGCAGTTAAATAAAATCGGTTTTTATTCTAACTCAGTGCAAATTCCCATTCAGAAAGAGCTTGCTCAAAAATTAGGGGCGCTTACCGGTGGTTATGATGATTACAGCCTGTTTTTATGTAATTCGGGTGCCGAGGCCAATGAGAACGCACTAAAACTGGCTTCTTTCCATACTGGAAGAAAAAAGATTGTGGCATTCAGTAAATCATTCCATGGCCGTACTTCGGCTGTTGTTGCTGCAACAGATGACAAATCAATTATCGCTCCTGTAAATGAGACAAGCAATATCATCTTCGTTCCATTTAATGATGAGGATGCATTAGAAGCAGTAATGAACAATGAAATTGCCGGTGTAATTGTTGAAGGCTTGCAAGGAGTTGGAGGAGTACAAGTTCCAACTGATTCATTCTTGAAAAAAATCCGTTCACTTTGCGACAAATTTGGCGCGTTAATGATTTTAGATGAGATTCAGTCGGGGTACGGACGTTCTGGCAAATTCTTTGCCCATCAGCATTCTGGGGTAAAAGCCGATATTATTTCCATGGCAAAGGGTATGGGAAATGGATTTCCTATTGGCGGGATTATCATCGCTCCACATATTGAGGCTAAGCACGGTATGCTGGGTACTACTTTTGGAGGCAACCATTTAGCTTGTGCAGCAGCCATTGCAGTTTGCGATATCATCAAACAAGAAAACCTGCAACAAAATGCTGCCGAAATTGGTGCATACTTAATAGAGGCTCTAAACAAATTTGAAGGAGTGAAAGATGTGCGTGGTTACGGTTTAATGATTGGCTTGGAGTTGGACAATTACGCCGACGTTCGTAAGAAACTAATGACTGACCATAAAATTTTAACAGGCGTTTCTGGTAAACAAAACACTATCCGTTTGCTACCTCCATTGAATATTACCAAAGCTCAAGCGGATGACTTCCTGAAAGCTTTTACTCAGGTAATGAATTCTTTGGCAGTTGCTCAATAGTTTTAACAAGGCAAAAGAAATAATTAATATTTTGAAAAAGCGCAAAAAGCACTAAATAAACGGACTTAGAGGCGCATATCTCAAATCTCAAAAATGAAACACTTCACATCAATCCACGATGTTCCTAATTTGGACGCTTTGGTTAACGAAGCGCTGAAAATCAAAAAGGACCCCTTAGGCTTTGTTGATATTGGTGGTCAGAAAACACTAGGACTTGTTTTCTTGAATCCTAGTTTACGTACCCGTATGAGTACCCAAAAAGCAGCCATGAACCTGGGAATGAACACCATGGTAATTAACATGGATAAGGAAGGTTGGCGTCTTGAAATGAATGATGATGTCATTATGGACGGGCAAACCGTTGAACATATAAAAGAAGCAGCTGCCGTTCTAGGCCAATATTGTGACATTTTAGGGTTACGTTGTTTCCCTAACCTGAAAGATAAACATGAGGATTATAGTGAAGAGGTCTTGAATAAGTTTATCAAATACAGTGGAGTGCCTGTTGTTTCGTTAGAAAGTGCTACTCGTCATCCTTTGCAAAGTTTTGCCGACATTATTACTATTAAAGAGCATGCGACCAAGCCTAAACCTAAAGTGGTTTTAACCTGGGCTCCGCATATAAAACCATTGCCTCAAGCAGTTTCCAATTCATTTTCAGAGTGGATGGTTAAAGCTCAGGAAATGGATATGGTTGATTTCGTAATTACACATCCTGAAGATTATGAATTAGCCGAAGAGTTCACCCTGGGCGCAACAATAACTACAAACCAAAACGAAGCATTAAGTGGGGCTGATTTCGTTTATGTAAAAAACTGGTCTAGCTATAATCAATATGGCGAAATACTAACCGATGGGAATGGATGGATGATGGATAACGCAAAACTTAAGTTAACTGATAACGCTAAAGTGATGCATTGCTTACCGGTTCGCCGAGGTTTAGAATTAGGTAATGATATTTTGGACGGACAAAACTCACTGGTCGTCCATGAAGCGGCAAACCGGGTTTATTCTGCTCAAACCGTATTAAAAAAATTGATCGAAGGTAATAAACTATAAAAAAGAGTAGTAATAAGTGAAGAATGAGCAAATATAAATCCGCATTTTACACTTTTATGAACTAATCACATATGCAGCAAACTGTTAACATCATAAAAGTAGGCGGAAACATCATTGATAACGAAACGAAATTAACTTCTTTTCTAAATGACTTTGCACACCTTAAAGGTTTAAAAGTATTGATCCACGGTGGTGGAAAGGTTGCTACAGAAATAAGTAAGGGCTTAGGCGTTGAGGCTAAAATGGTTGACGGCCGCAGAATTACCGATAGTGAAACGCTGAAAATCGTAACCATGGTATATGCAGGTTTGATTAATAAGAACCTAGTTGCCAAGCTTCAGTCAAAGGGTTGCAATGCCATAGGTTTAACAGGAGCTGATGCTAATATTATTCCTGCTCATAAGCGTCCGGTTAAGGAAATTGATTATGGGTTTGTGGGAGATGTTGAAGAAGACAAAATGGACGGCCAAGTACTTTCAATATTGTTAGAAAGTGGCCTTGCCCCTATTTTGGCTCCTTTAACCCACGATCAGCAAGGTAATATATTAAATACCAATGCCGATACTATTGCCTCAACTGTAGCAGTTTCACTGGCCAAAAACTTTAATGTAAACCTTATTTATTGTTTTGAGAAAGAGGGGGTGTTAGATGCTGAGGAAAAAGTAATTCCTCAGATATCAAAGCCTTATTTTGAAGAACTGAAAGAAAAAGGAGTTGTTGTTGCCGGGATGATTCCAAAATTAGATAACGCCTTTGCTGCAATTAATAAAGGTGTAAAATCTGTATACATTATGCACGCCGATGGCCTGCCAAAACTCATTAACGAGTCAGAAAATACGGGGACTCAAATATCATAATAAACTTGGCGCCACCAACGCTAAACCATTATGAAGAAATATTTATAAAAGGAGCGTAAAACCCATCAGTCTTTAGCCGATGGGAGGGATGTAAGGGACAAACGCTAACCTTGTGAAAGGATGTACTGACGAACTGTTTCAGGAGAAGCCTTTAGAATATAAAGCAAGCTGGAATGATAAACGAATAGTTAAAATCAATCGCTTCTATCCATCGTCAAAGACTTGCAACGAATGTGGATATATCCATCAGGACTTAACTCTTTCTGAAAGAATATGGACTTGTCCAAATGGGCATACTTTAGACAGGGACATAAATGCAAGTAAAAATATCCTTGAAGAAGGATTAAGAATAATCGGGGCGGAACTCTCCGATAACACGGGCAGAGCCTTAAATAAGACTTCTGAAAAGAAGCACAAGGCGTTGAAGTCCGAAGCCCATTTGTCTTTAGCAAATGGGTAGTTCACAGCTTCATACACTTTATCATTATGTCAACTAAAAACCTCAACATTGCCATTTTAGGCGGTGGAAACATTGGATTGGCCTTAGCCAAAGGACTGATAAAATCAGGCACTTATCAACCTGAGCAAATTACCATTACCCGCCGTAATTTAGGTGCATTACAACCTTTTTCCATTCAGGGTTTCAAAATCACCAATAACAATAACGAAGCGATAAAAAACGCCGATATAGTTGTATTAGGAGTTCTGCCCCAGCAACTAAATGGATTACTGGCCGAAGTCAAGGGATCTGTAAATGAATCACAGCTGATTATTTCGTTAGTAACCGGTGTTTCCATTCAGGACATTAAAGATAATTTAGGGAAAGCGCCGGCAGTAGTTCGTGCAATGCCCAATACGGCAATATCGGTTGGCGAATCAATGACCTGTATTGCATTTGATGGTGTTAGCATTGAACGTAAGGACCTAGTGAACAATATTTTCAACACAGTTGGTATCACCCAAGAAATCAAAGAAGAGTTAATGACCTCTGCTACAGCTTTATGCGCATGCGGCATAGCTTTCTTTTTACGTTCTATTCGTGCTGCTATGCAAGGCGGGGTTGAAATAGGTTTTCATTCAGAAGAAGCTTTAAACATGGCGGTGCAAACGGCTAAAGGAGCTGCTGCATTGCTAGCTCGTGAAGGCGCTCACCCTGAACATGAAATTGATAAAGTAACCTCTCCACGTGGTTGTACCATCGCCGGATTAAATGAAATGGAGCATCAAGGCTTTAGTTCAGCATTAATAAAAGGTATTTGTACTTCTGCTATAAAAGCCGGTGGATTGTATTCGAAGGATTCTTAGTTTTGCAATCGCCTTTGCGGGCAACAATTAACCGTTTAAAGAATCTATTCGAAGCTTAGCATTCTTCGACATGAAGAAAGCTGTAAAGAATTAAAGAATGACTTATCAACTTAAACACGATGCAATAGAGTTGCTGAAAAAGCTGATTTCTATTCAATCGTTTAGTAAGGAAGAAGATCAAACAGGAGATGTAATTGAAGCATTTTTGAAAGAACGCAGCGTTTTTACATTCCGTAAGATCCATAATATCTGGGCTTTTAATAAACATTATGATCCTAAAAAGCCAACCGTGCTGTTAAACTCGCACCACGATACTGTAAAGCCTAATAAAGGATATACAAAGGATCCATTTAGCCCAATTGTTGAAGATGGTAAATTATACGGTTTAGGCAGTAATGATGCCGGCGGATGTTTAGTATCATTAATGGCTACCTTCCTTTATTTCCATGAAAAGGAAGATTTAAAGTATAACATTGCTTTTGCAGCATCGGCAGAAGAAGAAATATCAGGCTATAATGGCATTGAATTAATCGTTCCTGAACTAGGTCCGGTTGAATTTGCTATTGTTGGTGAACCCACACAAATGCATTTAGCCATTGCCGAAAAGGGTTTAATGGTATGCGACTGTGTGGCCTACGGAAGATCAGGACATGCTGCACGTGAGGAGGGTGACAATGCTATTTACAAAGCCATTAAAGACATTCAATGGCTCAGCACGTACCAGTTCCCAAAGGTATCTCCGTTTATGGGGCCTATAAAAATGTCCGTTACCATAATTAATGCAGGCTCTCAGCATAATGTTGTTCCGGATCGCTGTGAATTTACTGTTGATATACGGGTAACAGAGCAATATACTCATGAAGAACTATTGGAAACTGTTAGGGCTAACGTAAGCAGTGAAGTAACGCCTCGTTCAATGCGAATGCGCTCATCATCAATTGCAGAAACTCACCCCATCGTACAAGCTGGATTAACCTTAGGAAGAACCACCTATGGCTCTCCTACTACTTCTGACCAGGCATTGATTCCTGTGCCGTCGTTAAAGCTTGGTCCCGGTGATTCTGCTCGTTCGCACACCGCTGACGAATACATTTATTTGAACGAAATAGAAGAAGGGATTGACCTGTATATAAAAATATTAGAGCAAGTAGTATGTTAGATTAGAGAGTACGAATTACAAGTTTAATAACGCTGATTCCTGTATATTAATTAAATTAGAATTATAGCTAGCTCGTTATTTTAAACCCGTATCCCCATCATTAATTCAACATGCTAAAAGAAAAATACTTGCACGGTTTCTCAAAAACGGAACAAGAGCGATTAATGCGTCAGGCTCGTTTTTTGGAAAACTATATCTATCACGATATTGATTTATCGTCTGTAGAAAACCTGTTGGAAGTGGGTAGCGGAGTCGGTGCTCAAAGTGAAATTTTACTAAGAAGGTTTCCTAGAGCACAACTAACATGTATCGATTTTTCGGAAACACAAATTGCTACCGCTCAACAATATTTAGGGCATAATGCAGTTGCAAAGGGCCGGTATGAAATAAAACAAATGGATGCAACCGATATGGATTTTGCATCAAATGAAAAATTTGACGGAGCATTTTTGTGCTGGGTATTGGAACATATTCCTAACCCGGTAAAAGTACTTTCAGAGATAAGAAGGGTTCTTAAGCCAGGTAGTGTGGTGTACTTGACGGAAGTATTGAACTCGAGTTTTTTTCTCGACCCTTACTCACCTAGTACTTGGCAATATTGGATGCGTTATAACGATTTGCAGTACGACATGGGTGGAGATCCGTTTATTGGGGCCAAGCTTGGCAATATGCTGCAAAGTGTGGGTTATACGAATATTCAAACAATGGTTAAAACCATTCACCTGGATAATCGTCAGCCAGGCAAAAGGGCTGAAATGATTAATTTCTGGGCTGATTTATTAATGAGTGGCATGCCAAATTTAATTGAGTCAGGCTATGTAGAACCTGAAATTGCTGAAAAAGTAAAAGAGGAAATGAAAACTGTTGCCAAAAACCCTAACGCAGTATTTTTTTATTCGTTTGTGCAGGCAAAAGCACATACTTCGTGAATTTGAGATTGAAACCATGGAGATTTGAAAATTATCCATTGCTCAATGGGTATAATCAATTCAAATCTTTCTAATACTAAAAGATGAAACTCTGGGCTAAAAACACCAACGTACAAAAAGAAGTAGAACAGTTTACAGTAGGTAACGATCGGGAGTTAGATATGTATCTGGCGCCATTTGATGTTTTGGGCTCTATTGCACATATCACCATGCTAGAAAGCATAGGTTTATTGAGCAAAGAGGACCTTTCAACCTTAAAAAAAGAACTGGTAAAAATATATAGTGAAATTGAACATGGAGAGTTTAAAATAGAAGAAGGAATTGAAGACGTTCACTCACAGGTTGAATATTTGTTAACTCAACGCATTGGAGATGCCGGCAAAAAGATTCATAGTGGACGGTCGCGTAACGATCAGGTTCTGGTAGACATCAAACAATACTTGCGTTATGAATTAATGCAGGTTGTTTCCCATGTCAAGCAGTTGTTTGAAACTTTGCAGCGATTAAGCGAAGAACACAAAGAGAAGCTAATGCCAGGCTATACGCATCTGCAAATAGCTATGCCTTCATCTTTTGGGCTCTGGTTTGGAGCTTATGCCGAGTCATTGGTTGATGACATGGAGCTGCTCCTCGCAGCTTACAAAGTCGCCAATAAAAATCCATTAGGCTCTGCTGCCGGTTACGGTTCATCTTTCCCGCTTAACCGTACCATGACCACTGAGCTTTTGGGTTTTGGTGCACTGAATCATAACGTCGTATATGCACAGATGACAAGAGGCAAATCGGAAAAAATTGTTTCAATGGCATTGGCCTCTGTTGCTACAACCCTGTCGAAATTTGCTTACGATGTTTGTTTATACATCAGCCAGAACTTTGGATTTATTAGTTTTCCGGATCATTTAACAACCGGTTCAAGCATTATGCCGCACAAAAAGAATCCGGATGTATTTGAGTTGATCAGGGCAAAATGCAATAAGCTGCAAGGGCTTCCCAATGACTTAACTTTACTCACCAATAACCTGCCATCCGGATACTTCCGTGATATGCAAATTACCAAAGCCCTTATAATCCCGGCTTTTGAAGAACTAACCGACTGCCTGCAAATTTGCAACTACATGTTGCAGCATATCACTTGCAATGATAATATCACTCGTGATGAAAAGTATAAGTATATTTTCAGTGTTGAAGTGGTAAATAACCTGGTATTGCAAGGAGTGCCTTTCCGCGAAGCCTATAAAAACGTAGGTTTGGCTATTGAGGACGGTAATTTTGAGGTGCCGGAAAGTATCAATCATACCCACGAAGGCAGTATCGGCAATTTGTGCACTGCTCAAATTAAGGCTGCTATGGAAAAGGTGATCTCAGGATTTGAGTTCGAAAAGGTAGAAATGGCTGTTGAGAAGCTTTTAGCATAAGCATAACTCTTAAACTAAAAAGGGTCTTGCATAATTCATTTGCAAGACCCTTTTAGTTTAGTAACCGAGCTTCATTTTTGACTCAAGCCATTCCTTCCTTAAATTCTTCATCTCTTCAGAAACATCCAAGCCGGCATTTTCATAAGTTATCACCTCCCAACGAGGGTTTTCCTGAAGTACCACTTCTGAATTCTTCTTCATCCCACGGTGAACAAATTCCACCGATAGTTTATCGCCTGGTTTTTGACTTACCAATATACTCTGTAAATCATTAGGGCCTTTAATTTGTTTACCATCCAAGCTTACAATCACATCGTTTATATCAATTCCTGCATTATATATAGGTGATCCATGTTGTGTGACAGATGTGATCAATAAACTTCCATTTTCAATCGGCTGAGATCCAAAATTCCCTATCCAGGCTCTGCCTGGAGCAGACTTACGCAATAATAATCCTGCTTTACCTAATAATTTCTCATAGTTATTCTTTTCTGCCTTATAGATATACCGATTAAAAAAATCATCAGTAAAGGTTTTATTATTCGTGTATTGGGCTAAAAGACTTTGCAAATCATCGCAAGTATAAGGCAGCTCGTTTTTACCATGCTTTTGCCAAACCAATTTCATATAATCATCTAAATTCAAGTTTTTAAATTCGGTTCTTAATCTTAAATCAAGTGCTAACGCTGTAGCCTCTCCGTACGGATAGTAAGAAACGAACATATTGGGGTAATTGGTTTCATCTATTGCAACACCGGCATCCACAAACACCGCTTGATTACTCATTGTTACAGGCGAATATTTTTGAGCCCCGGGCATTACCAACACACTATTAATGCAGTTGTTTAAACGCATGCAATATTCATCAATTAAATAAAAACCAGCTCGCTTAAGTAGCAAAGTACCGTAATAACTAGTAAAACCCTCAGCAAACCATAACTCATCACTCATGTTTGCATGTTCAAAATTGAACGGCTCTAATGACTTCGGCCTAATACGCTCCACATTCCATTGATGAAAAAATTCATGAGAAAGGGTTCCTAATAAGTTTTTCTCATTTCCAGAGAATGTATTTGGGACTGTAATAATTGTTGAATTCCGATGCTCCATTCCATCTCCGTCTACAAACTGATTAACATTTTGTATAAAGGTATAATGACCGAAATCATAGTTAGGAAACTCACCAAAAACCAGCTGTTGCTCTAACACCAAACGTTTCACCATTTTAGTGTAATTATCAACTTCAGAGTCATTAGCGGAGGTGTTCAAAGCCAAACTAATAGTTTGTTCTTTTCCATCTGGATTTTTCACCTTCCAACTACGTTGAAAATGATTGCTCAATTCAGTTGGACTATCCATAAAATACTGAAGATTTGGGGCCTGATACAGCCCATTAGATAGCGGTTTCAGCTGAGATGCCACCTTCCAATTTAGCCCTTCGGGAATATTAAACTTCACTTCAATTGGATTCCCTTCTCTGCCTTTTGTCCACATAAACGCAGCTGGAATATTCAAATGGGCTTGTGTTTCATCAATATCAGCATAAGTACCATCAGCACGAACGCCAAATAAAGTATAGTTTAACCTGACAGCTCCATTGTGTCCAATAATTTCATATACATCACCTTGTAAGCGCTTTACCCTTAATTCTCTCCCCGCAGGGTCATATGCTCTCACATTATAAATATTTTTACCAAACTCATGTGTTGCATAGCGTCCCGGAGAAGAGCGGCTAGCCCTAAACTGAACAGCCCCAGGCTTCAACTCCTTTACCAACAAACTAATTTCAGCTTCATGATGTTTATAGTTCGGAAAAGAGACTTCGTATTGAGTAATTTGAGCCCATACTGGAGTTGTAATAAAAAAAGACAGCAGTGTAATAAAGGCAGTTAAGTATTTAATTTTCATATGTATGTGGTTGTTGTACCAATTACTTTGCAAAACGAATGTTGTTTTTTAAACTTGTATCTTTGTAAATCCTAAACTAAAACAAAACAATCTAAAATGAAATTAGTCGTCTGTACTAATTTTATAACTAGATTTAACTTAATTAATACTAAAAAAAGATGAAAGAAATCACAGTACAAGAGTTAAAGCAAAAAATAGATAACCAAGAAGATTTTCAGCTAATTGATGTTCGTGAAGAATTTGAATATCAGGATGCAAATATTGGAGGTACCTTAATTCCATTAGGTAATATTTTGTTAGAATCAGACAAAATCTCAAAAGATAAAGATGTGGTGGTTCACTGCCGTAGTGGCAAACGTAGTGCTGCTGCCATCATGCAGTTAGAACAACAATTTGGCTTTACTAATCTCGCTAACTTACAAGGTGGTATTTTGGCTTGGGCTGCCGAAATTGACCCGAGTTTAAAAGTAAGCTAAAAGCTATGGGCAAGAAAGTTCTTTTAAATACCTGCATTACCATTATGTTGTTCATTTCCTTCATTATGCTATTATATACATTTGAAGCGCGCAACTGGATTCATGTAAGTATTTCTGCAATTGCTTTTTTAGCTTTCCTGGCCATCAAAGTTATGTATGTGCGTAACGTGCATCAGGAACTTAAAAGAAAGTAAGCGTTAAATAAATAGTTAAAAAAGGTAAGCTGGTTTAAAATCTGCTTACCTTTTTTGTTTTATTCACAATTAACCGTTAAATATTAGCTTAAAAGCCATCTTTTTTCTTTAGATTTAAGAGAAGAGTTAAGAGGATCATCTCTTCTATCCTTTAATATCTAAATTTAAGATCTGTTATGAAAAACAATCTATTTAACTACCTATCAGCATTGCTATTTGTTACCATCACGTCTTGCGGCAGCACTAAAGATGCATCAATTAACAATACCCGTTGGGAACTCAATGAAGTAGAAGGAGTGGTGATTGATTACATTGTTAACCCTAAAGCCCAAATATTTCTAACCTTCGACGAATCTCAGAATAAATTTAGTGGATCAACAGGCTGCAACACCATTGGCGGCAAGCTTACTACTGAAGGCTCCAAAATGCACCTAGCAGATATCTTCTCAACCCAAATGGCTTGTCCTAAAATGCAGGCTGAACGGGAATACCTCCGATTGCTTGAAACAGTTGACAATTACAAATTAAACGGCAAAAAACTCATTCTTTATCAGGGCACAAAGCAAATTGCATCATACACCCGCAGTAAAAATCCAGTACCGCCTATACCTCCTGCAACTAAACCTAATTAAATACTTAGCCTCATTTTGTTAAATTGGTGTTCATTTACAGCATAAATGCTTAATATGGTAACCGTAATCCCAATGTATGAACCAGTACTAACATCACTCAAAAAGTGCTGGGCTAAGTACACTCTGGAATAACCTACCAGAGCTGCCAGAAACAGGATTAATAATCCCCATCGCTTATCGTTAACCATGTTTACAAGCAAGAAAGCCATACTAAATGCCGATGCAGTATGACCAGAGGGAAATGAGTTAGTATGATGCACATTAACCCAATCACATAAATGCAGATGAGCAACATCCTGAAAATGATCTAAGGGGCGCGGTTCTACCATCAATCGTTTAAGCAATTGAACCACAAAAGTTGTAGCAACAAAACTGCATAAAGAAATATAAAACCATTTACGGTCAATAAAATAACAAACAGCAATCAGCAGCAAATAGCAAATACCATCTCCTAAATAGGTTATCAACCAAAAGAAATAATCAAACACCTTAGTATGGTTGCTATTTATCGACATAAAGGTTCCATCCTTACCATAAACATTCAAAAAAAACAATGTTAAAACCAGCAGGAAGGTATAGCCACAAAGGAACAGGCGATTTCTATACAATAAGCTTTCCATGATATTATTTAGCTAAAATTACAGACACAGGCGATTCAAACAGATCCTTTCCTTCAAATAACACTTTAAGTTTAAGTGCGCTTAAATCTTTTTCAAACTCCTTGCGGGTGATCACCCTGGCATTTGGATTTCCTTGAAGAAACCTACTTAACGAATCTTTATCTTCAAACAATTGCACAGTCTCTGCTAAGTAAAAATTAAATGCCGGATTATAGCGTTTATAAGCACATATGGGAGAATTCGAATCCAATAAATGTTTTGATCTGCTAACCGGATTTTCAGAATACACATTAGGATATATCCACCCCATAAACAACAGATTCATGCAGATAAAAGCCGTTGCCATTGCATAGATTCCCTTATCCCACTCGCTTTTATTAAAGTACCATAACGAAAAAATTGCCCCAGCTGTAAGAATAGTAAACCACCAGGCCAACTCCGAATGATTTCGAATAGGAGCTTCAGAGCGGATGATAAAATAAAGAGCAAAGGGCAAGGCAAAGAATAGAATCACGTTGAAGAAGGACGATAGCTTGACTGACTTGGGGTTGTATTGGGCAATAGCACTTAAAAAGTTTCCTATTAGCACCGCACAAAACGGATAGGCCGGCATTGTATAGTTTGGCAGTTTAGTTTCTGATATTGTAAAAAAAACTACATAGACTAAAGCTGAAATACTGCAAAACTGAATAAAAGGATGGCCAAATGTTCGATACGATTGTTTAACTGTTTGTACAATGAAAGTTGAGAAAGGCAACAAACCGATAAAAACAAAAATTGCAGTTAATCCAAAGAAACCTCCATGGCCTTCTTTAATTTCGGAAAACCGGTTTAAGTTATGTTCCAGAAAAAATCCCTTTGTCCAAGCACTATCTGTAGCAATATGAACCGCAATGTACCAAGGGGCTGCAATCAACAGAATGATGAACAAGCCTACAAAAGGTTGTAGCTCCCCAAAAATTGTTTTTAAAGTAAACCGATGCTGAAAGAGCAGAAAGATGAATACAATTAATACGGGTAAAAAAAGGGCAACCGGACCTTTGGTTAATGTTCCACATCCTAGCAGTGCATAAAATAGGTACAACCACCCTTTAGATTTTGTTTCCAGAAATGTATAAACTGAAAACATCGCAGTAGATACAAAGAAAATCAGATAAGGATCAGGTACTGCCAGGTGGAATTCCAGATTCAGGTTAATTGACACTAACCACACTAATGCAGCAAAAAACGCTGTTTTTTCGCCTAAAAACCGACGTGTAAACCAAAACAGAATCAACACTGTAAATACCCCGAATACCGCTGAGAAGAAACGTGCCGAGAACTCATTTACTCCAAACAATTTATAGGCACAAATCATAAAGAAATAATGCAAAGGAGGTTTATCGGTTCGTAATTCATTGTTGAAGGTAGGTGTAATCCAATCACTCCGCAACATCATCTCCCGGGCGCATTGAGCATTTTTTGCCTCATCTAAAATATAAACAGGTGTTTTACCCAAATGAAAAAAATAACTTACAACAGCCAACACTATGACCAGTATTAACAAATTATTATTAGTGTTATTTCTTAATAAGGATTTACTCATTCAAGTTATATTTGATAGTAGCAATTATAGCGCAAAACATTAGATGAAAAACCTTTTAATAACTGGCGGCGCCGGATTTATCGGGAGCAATCTTATCAAACAATTGTTAACTGAAGAGCAATTTAAAATTACTTGTGTTGATAATTTCGATCCTTTTTATTCACGGAAAGTTAAGGAATTGAACCTTGCATCTCTTTCACATCACCCTAATTTTGAATTATTGGAATTCGATCTTGCCGACGAACAATCAATAAAAGAACAATTGCGAGGAACTTTCGATATAATTATTCACTTAGCAGGCAAGGCCGGCGTAAGGCCCAGCATTGAGCAGCCTTTAGCTTACCAAAGAGCCAATGTTAGCGCCACACAAAATCTGCTTGAATTTGCAAAAAACAAGGGAATTAAACAGTTTATTTTTGCTTCATCAAGTAGCGTGTATGGTGTTAACCCTAACACCCCATGGAAAGAAAACGAACCCTTAATGCCTATCAGTCCGTATGCCAGTACCAAACTCTCATGCGAACAACTTGGCCATGTTTATAGCCATCTGTATGGCATCCGATTTCTGGCTTTACGTTTTTTCACCGTTTACGGACCTGGTCAGCGCCCTGATTTAGCTATTCATAAATTTTTTAAGGCGATAATGCAGGATGCTCCCATTCCGGTTTTTGGAGATGGCAGTACCAGTAGAGATTATACGTATATAAATGATATTGTTTCAGGCATTAAGGCTTGTATTGATTACGATGAAACTTTGTATGAGATTATCAACCTTGGCAACCACCAAACAGTAACCTTAAACAGCTTAATAAAGGCCATTGAAAAAGTTTGCGACAAAAAAGCAATTATTAACCCCCTACCGCTCCAACCTGGCGATGTTCCTCAAACCTATGCTGATGTTTCAAAGGCTTATCGATTATTAGGATATCAACCTAGAACAAAACTGGAAGAGGGTCTGCAAAAGTTCTATGAATGGTATTGCGTAAACAAATCAATCTTATAGCCCTTTATGTTGTTCGCTCACCGTTAATCTCTCTTGGTTAAAAACATAATAAACACCTATAAATGATACCGCTGCTGTAATTAAATAGAACCACAGACTGATGGTAACAGCGAAATGCATATCAAGCAGTAAATAGGAAGATCCGAATAGAAAGACCAATTCACGGGCTCCCAAACCTCCTATTGTAAATGGCAAAACAGCTATTGCTGACGAAATAAGAAAGATTAGTTCATACTCAAGAAGATGACCTTTTATCCCCAAAGCCCTCAAAATGAAAAAAACGCTTACCATTTGCGCCAGCTGCACAAACAGTGCCTGTAACCCTGTTTTAAAAAAGGAGGATAAGAACTCCTTGAACCATAAATAATAAAACAGGTAAAATGCAATACAAGCTACAAATGCTCCGATAATTATAATTTGGCGTAAAGAAATTCCAGCTAAACCTGTATTTAATTTATCGGGTAGCGGAACAACTAATAATAAAGCTAAAATCAATAATGCCAGTGCAACTAAGCCACTTACACGATCAAGAAAAACTGCCCAAAACAGCTTTTTTGCCGAAGTTTGGTATTGTTTGTTGAGCCACCAGATTTTATATCCATCACCTCCGATTCCTCCTGGAAGAAATAGATTGTAAAACATCCCAAGCCAATAAAGCCGCAAGTTGATTAGCTGAGAAAAATACAGGCCAATTGCATGAAAGAAAACATTAAGCCTAATTGATGAAATTATTTTTGAAAGGATAAAAAAGAGTGCCGCAAGCAGCACGTACCAAAGGTTTGTGGTTTTAAAAGCCATCATAACCTCATTTACATCCACCTTACGAGATACCCACCATAAAGAAAATACAGTTACTGCTAGTTTAAGCAATAACTTAATAATGCTCCACCACTTCTTGTCGCTGTCCATTCACAACAATTCTTCTTATTTGATATGTTTTCTTGTTTTGAGATTCAAAGTAAGTACGGATGCTAATTTCTGATAAAATTCCTATTGTAATAAACTGAATCCCTCCTATCAACAAAATAATTCCTGCAATTAACATTGGTTTACCCCAAATATCCTGGCCCCTTAATTTCAGTACAAGTAGGTAAACATTAATTAGCACTCCTAAAAACGTGGAAACAAATCCCAAGGTACCAAATAAATGCATGGGCTTTTGAAGATATTTCCTGAAAAACACCATCAACATCACATCACTTATCACTTTAAACGTTCTGTTAATTCCGTATTTTGATTTTCCAAATCTCCTGTGATGATGTTTTACCGGAACTTGTGTAATTGTTGCTCCCTGTAGCTTTGCTAAAACAGGAATAAACCTATGCAATTCACCGTAAATGCCCAAATCTTCGGCTATTTCACGTTTAAATACTTTTAGAGTACAACCATAATCACGAATATGTACCCCTGTCATACTGCGAATCATTGCATTGGCCATCTGACTCGGTATTTTACGTAACAATACCCCATCTTTACGATTCACCCGTTCCCCCGCAACAACATCCCAATCTTCGGTTTTAAGTTTTATGAGCATCGACGGTATATCTGCTGGATCATTTTGCAAATCACCATCGATCATGGCTATATACCGACCACCCGAGTTATCAATTCCAGCAGTCATGGCGGTGCTTTGCCCATAGTTTTTGCGCAATTCAACCAGTTTCACACGATGATCAGAATGCTGGATTATTTTTTTCCGGGTAGTATCTGTTGAGCCGTCATCTACAAAAACAATTTCATAATCAATGCCGTCAAGTGCTTGACGCAGAGCATCAATAAGGGGCGAAATATTATCCTCCTCATTCATTACGGTAACCACTACAGAAAGTTCTCTCATGCAGTTAGATCAGTTAAGCTGTCAGCAGTCAAAACTATTTATCCCATGTTACCCTGTTGTTAAGTTTAAGTTGTTTATACAAATAGGTAACACCTAAGTAATTTAAGATTTATATGGGTCAGTTACAAGAAACTCCAGAGGTCGAGCATGCTTATCTACCCAATATTTATCTCCATTTTATAGCTATGTCGAATTCCCAAGCCAGCAATTTGTGGTAGTACTATTTTACCAGCGTTTAACACCGGATCTTCAAAAGGCTTATTTACAGTAAGCCAGGGCCCGTCCAAATCGGCATAGTCACATAATGGAGCTAAGGCTGCTGCAGCCATAATTGCGCAGGAGGTTTCGCTCATACAGCCGATCATTACCTGTAAATCCAACTCACGTGCTCGGGATATCATTTTTGATGCCTCTAGCATGCCTGTGCATTTCATCAACTTTATATTTATACCTGAAAAAACGCCTTTTGCCTTTTCAACATCTGCAAATCGCTGAACGGATTCATCTCCAAAAGTCGGGATGGGACAGTTTTCTGTCAGCCATGCATTTTCATCAATCATTGTTTTGGGCATTGCTTGTTCCACAAACATGGCTCCATGCTGGGCAAGCCAATTTATTTTGTCTAAGGCCTCATATTTATCCCTCCACCCCTGATTTGCATCAATATACAATGGTTTATCGGTAATTGAACGGATGGTTTCAATCATTTCCCTATCATTTGCCCCTCCCAACTTAACTTTCAGCACCCTAAACTCCCCGGCATCAAGCACTTTCTTTTTCACTATTTCAGGATTATCAATTCCTATAGTGCAACTTGTAACAGGCATTTGATTGGGCTGGCTATTAAACAAAGTGTAACAAGGCTTATCGTTTAGCTTCCCCATCAAATCGTGTAAGGCTATATCAATTGAAGCTTTAGCAGCAGGATTTCCAGGTGCAACAGCATCAACATAGTTGAGTATTTCTTCAATGTTTGGGTTTGATGAAAACTGTTTTAAATTAAGTTTCGACAAAAAGTCAACAGCTGTTTGATGCGATTCTCCCAGATAAGGAGGCATAGAGGCTTCGCCAAAGCCAACTATACCTTCATGCTCAATTTGAGTAAGCATTAGTGGAGTTGAAGTGCGAGAAAAATTAGCAATGGTAAAGGGATACTTCAACTGTAAATCAAACGCGCTGAAACTTAATTTCATGTTTGGATTATTTAATTCGAGAAAGGTATTTCTACATCAAAAACATTTCTGCCAAGTTAAAATTAATATGAGATTATTTGTTTTCAATTTTTATAATCGCTTTTCTGGTTAATCAAAAGAACACTTTACGATGATTTACTTATCAGATTAATAATTTCTATAGAAATTACTAAAAGTGCCTTATTTTTAGCCAGGTTTTCATTTCGGTTAACTACCGTAATGAGATAATTAAATATTAAACCAACAAAACGAATGAAGAAACGTTTACGGGCACTATTGTTAGGAGCGTTTATCGCTGCGGCTTGTGCTTCTCCCAAAAACTCATTTGATAAAGGTGAGTACACCAAAGCTTTTTCAAAATCGGTAAGCAGGTTACAAAAAGACCCAACCGATCGAAAAGCACTTGCTGTTTTAAAAGATGCATTTGACTTTGCCGTAAACGATCACTTACGGATTATTAACGAAGCCAAGCTTTCAAACGATGTATACCGCTGGGAAAAAGTCGCCCGTGAATATCAGGCAATCAATGCTCTTATAAACCAGTTGAATTATTGTCCGGCTTGCTTGAAAATTATTGGTCCGGTTCAAAGCTCTAAATCAGCAGAAAGTGAAGCGTTTCTAAAAGCTGCCGATGTTCGCTACGATTTGGCTGAAAAGGAGATCATAATTGGCTATCGCGAAAATGCCCGCTCGGCTTATGAACATTACATGGCCGCAGAAGAATTATACCCTGGTTATAAAGACGCACGCCAAAAAGCACAAGATGCCTATTGGGAAGCTACCGTAAAGGTTTTAGTGGAAGATATTCCTGTTAAAAGTCGTGCTTTCAGCTTAAGCAATGAGTTTTTTAGGGAACAGGTTTGGAAATACCTTAATAATCTTTCAAACCGTAACAACTCTTTTGTTGCCTTTTATACGGCTAAAGATTTTAATCAAAGCGGCTTAAAACAACCTGATCAAGTACTGCAATTATCTTTTGACGAGTACATTGTTGGCAACACCTATGTCAAAGAAAACAATTTCGAAATGAAGAAAGACTCTGTTGTTGTTGGAAAGATTGACGGAAGAAATGCATATGGCACAGTAAAAGCTAAGGTGAAAATTTTTAGAAAAGAAGTATCTACTTCAGGAGCACTAAACTTACGTCTTACTGATGCAAGAACCAACAATGTTGTGTTTCAGGACCGCCTTCCGGGAACCTTTGTTTGGGCCCACGAGTGGGGAAGTTTTAACGGTGATGAGCGAGCTTTGACAAAAGACCAGCTTTCAATCTGTAATCGTAAAGAAATCTTACCTCCTCCTCCTCAGGATTTATTTGTGGAGTTTACTCGCCCTATTTATGATCAGTTGACAAATAAGTTGAAAAGATATTATGCCAATTAATTAGCTATAACCTTTTTAATAGCCGGTTCAAATCTCTTTTGACCGGCTATTTTTTTAATCCTTATTTTTGCCTCGCTGTAAACATTCAAGAAACTTTAGGGTTTAGATTGAATGTTAATTAAATTTTGCATTGCATGAACCTTCATACTCCTTTTGATAATTTCAACTTTGGAAATAAAACCTGCTACCTGAGCGGTGAAACACTTGACTCAACTGAACAAAAAACAGAAGTTTTTCCGCTTTGGCTGCAGAACCGATTTGACCTTAATGATAAGCCTTTCCGTCATTTGAATGAGAAATACGCTACTTATGGCAAATTGAAAGTACCTGTAAGTAATGCATTGTTAAATAACGTTTTGAATCCGTTTGAAGCTAAAATTGAGCACGCTTTTACAAGTGGATATGATGTTGTTAAAGATTTAAGTGAGCAGGAAATCTTTCTGTGGTTTGGCAAAATTATGTACGGCATCATTTTTAATGAAATACAGATTGCATTACTGGAAAAACCTGCCGGAGAACCCCTTTCGTTTTCCGCTACATTGATCAATAAATTTTCTAACCATCTGCGTTTCCTTCAGACCTTGTTCATCCCAACAGAGTATGAAGATTTTAAACCATGGTCGGTAAGTGTATTTAAGGTTAAGCAAAGTGAAGACCGCTTTGACTACCGCAACGAAATGAACACCCTTGTTGCTTCATTACAAATGAACGGCTTTGGCATTGTGGTATGCATGCAGGATAACGGAGAAAATAAACGCCTGCATCGCCCGGCATTGGAACTGATTAACGGAAAAGAACTACATCCAATTCAGTTTCAAGAAATGAATGCGCGTTTTTATTATTCGGCTTATCTTTTTAATCGCATTCCGCAGTATGTAAGCCTGCCTCCTTCTGAAAAAATGAATAAATATACCATTAGTGCCATGCCACTTCATGGAGGAGAAGGCAAAGCCTTGTTTGACAGCTGGAACAACAAAACCTATTGTCAGGTTTTAGAAGCCTTTTGGAAACCTTGGGGAATCGTTTTATTTGAAATCTACAAAAATCCGGATAACCCGATGACTTTTTTAGTGAATGAGCAAGGTGGCTTTAATGAGAAGGTTGATCTGCCTTATTAACCAAAAGCTATCTTCACAATAGATGACAACTTTGCCTTTACACCGGCGGCAATCAATTTTTGTGAATTGCGCCGGGAAGTTGAAATCAATTTATTTAACAATCAATCCATTCACTACTTCACTGAAGTACCTGCCATTATTGGGGCCATACCAGTTCATTTCGCGCACTTCAGCTCTCTTTACACTATCATAGTATTGATCAGGCGTGATGTATCCCACATAGCCCCCGTTGAATGATGTAATTAACAATTTGTTATTTTTTGAAGCAGCGAGCTGCTCG
This sequence comes from Solitalea lacus, assembly GCF_022014595.1. Lineage (NCBI taxonomy): Bacteria > Pseudomonadati > Bacteroidota > Sphingobacteriia > Sphingobacteriales > Sphingobacteriaceae > Solitalea > Solitalea lacus. Next base: position 93,855 of record NZ_CP091740.1, read on the forward strand.
TTTTTATTTACCAACTCCCCGGAATAGTCGCAAGGAGTGCCAATTAACAAGATATTTCCCAGCTGTAGCAGGTTTATGCCGATTTCCTGCTTACCCAACAAAGCATTAAACAACCAAGGACGCAAACGCAGATAATCGTTCAAACGCAATTGTGGCTCGTGCATCAGCATAGGCAAATAGGCTGATTCTATATAAGAGGATGTATCGGTCTTCAACTCTGATGAGTGGGCTTTTATTCTTTGCTGAAGTTTTTCAGCAAGCACCTCTGCCCTCTTAAAGCCTTTCAGGCTATCAACAGTAGGGCGCATACTGCCAACGGCACCTGCAAAGAAAGTCGCAAAATTGCAATCACCTTCCTTCTCCATTTTTGCAGCCAGCATTCCCGGATAATCACAACTAACCTGATTATCCTTTTTTTCAATACAGGTAGCGTGCGCTGAATAAGTAATCAGCATAGCTGTTTCCTTGTTTTCCTTTTCAACTTTAACCACCCTTAACCAAGGATCTTCAGGATAGCTATCACCCAATAAACGGTTAGCAACCAAGTCACCTGCTTCAATTTTTTGAAAACCAATACTACAGATTGATTGCCTTCGTACAGCTTCCTTTACCGAACTAACAATTGCATAGGCAACTTTATCAATCATTTTTTGCTCAAATGGCCCTGCTAATGACCAGCCGCCAATACCTTTTGCCCAGCCGCCAGCGCTGCTGTGTGTATGGGTAGCCCCTAAATAAACTTGCCCACGTGAAAAACCTTGTTGCTTCAGTTGTGGCATAACTTTTTCAACAACCAGAGGCGGAACAATCATTAAATCCAGTGAAACCAGCGCAACCTTTTGCAAGCCATTATCAAACACCATAGTACGCACAAAAATACTGTCGTGTACAGAGTCATAATCCTTTTTGCGAACGCCATACCCTGCAATATGTACCTTAAAATCTGGTGTGATATTCTTTTTGGACCATCCGCACTTTAGTTGCGAACCATAACCCTTTTGAGGCTGTAGCGCGGCTAAAATCTTCATGGTTTGGTAATAATAATCTGTTTGCTCCAAAGGAGTATCATCATTAGACTTAAACATCAGGAAAGCCAAAAAGATTAATATCACGATAGTACCATTAAGAATTCTGAAAAACTTTTTCACCTTAGGATTATTTTGAAATGTTACCCAACAAAAATCGGTGAAAATATATCAGTATTCAAAAATCATGCTATGAAAGAGAATTTTCTGCGTGGGTATGGATCTAGAACCTCTCTCAGAAATAAATTTTGCAACTTAGAATATTAATCGTAATATTGCGATATATAGATTAAAAAATGGGCGTTACCAAAACTGAAATATTTAATCAGGAACAAAACGAATTGGCACAAATGATGAAAGCATTGGGGCATCCTGCCCGTATCGCTATTATTCAACATTTGTTGAAGCAACAAAGTTGTATCTGTGGGGATTTGGTTGATGAAATAGGACTTGCACAAGCAACCATTTCACAGCACCTCCGTGAGTTAAAAGCAGTGGGAATTATAAAAGGCTCAATAGAGGGCACAAGTGTTTGCTATTGTATAAATGAAATCATGTGGAATCACTATGCCGATACATTTAAAAACCTCTTTATTGACCTTAAACAATTCAATAATAGCTGCTGCTAAAAAAATTTTAACCTTATTTATCGCAATATTGCAATTAACCACTAATTAAATTCGAATATGAAAACAGATGCGGAATTAAAACAATTGGTAAAAGAAAAATATACTGAAATTGCTTTGCAAGACAAGGAAACCAATATGAGTTCTTGTTGTGGTTCTGGCTGCTGCTCCACAGAAGTGTATAATATTATGAGCGAGGATTACACTCAACTGGAAGGTTATAATGCCGATTCAGACTTAGGATTAGGCTGTGGTTTGCCTACTGAATTTGCAAAAATTAAAAAGGGAGATGTGGTTATTGACCTTGGCTCAGGAGCAGGAAATGACTGCTTTGTTGCCCGCAGCTTTACGGGCGAAACCGGAAAAATAATCGGCATTGATTTTACCGAGGCCATGATTAACAAAGCTCGTGAAAATGCTGAAAAGCTAGGTTTCAATAATGTGGAGTTTCGTTACGGCGATATCGAAAAAATGCCTGTTTCTTCAGCTACAGCTGATGTAATTGTAAGCAACTGTGTATTGAATTTAGTGCCAAACAAAGAAAACGTAATTAAAGAGATTTATCGTGTCTTAAAGCCCGGGGGACATTTCAGCATTGCAGATATTGTTTTAGTTGGTGAGTTACCTGAAAGGATAAAACAAACGGCCGAAATGTATGCCGGTTGCGTGTCAGGAGCTATTCAAAAAAATGAATACATAGGCTTAATTGATAAAGCTGGCTTTGAGAAAATTACTCTGCAAAAAGAAAAAGCAATTGTCATTCCTGATGATATACTTTCCAGCTATCTTTCACCTGAAGAAATTAAAACGTTCAAAGAAAGTAATACCGGAATTTACAGCGTAACTGTTTATGCTGAAAAACCTGACTATTGCTGCCAACCAGGATGTTGTTAGAACCTCATAACCAGTTAATTTTCATAATATGACCATTATTCCTATGCAGCCCGAACATTGGGAGGCTGTAAAAGCAATATACGAAGAGGGCATTGCTACCGACAACGCCACCTTTCAGCTGTCGGCGCCAGACTGGGCCGAATGGGACCAGTCACATCTTAAGCATTGCAGACTAGTGATTATAGAAGATAATATTGTGATGGGCTGGGCAGCCTTAACGCAAGTTTCCGACCGTTGCGTTTATGCAGGCGTTGCCGAAGTGAGCGTGTATGTTGCTGAAAAATACCGCGGCAACGGCATTGGAGCGCTTTTGTTAAATGAACTGGTGGCAGAGAGTGAAAAAAATGGCATCTGGACACTACAAGCAGGGATTTTCCCTGAAAACAAGGGCAGTTTAGCCTTACACCAAAAATTTGATTTCAGACTTGTTGGCAAACGAGAACGAATTGGCAAAATGAATGGTAAATGGCGTGATACATTGCTGTTAGAACGAAGAAGTACCAAAGTAGGGATTGAATAAAAAATGAGAAGATACCTTGCCGAATTAATTGGCACTTTTTGTCTGGTTTTTTGTGGAACCGGCGCAATTATTATTAATGAATTAACCCAAGGAGCAGTTACACATGCAGGCATTGCCATCACTTTTGGACTGATTGTGGCCGCAATGATTTATGCTTTGGGCGAAATCTCACATGCACACATCAACCCGGCAGTTACTTTGTCGATGGCTGTTAGCGGTCATTTACAGCGGAAAGATGTACTCCCCTATATCAGCTCACAAATTGTAGGTGCATTATTTGCAAGTATTACTCTTAAGGCATTATTTGCAAAAAGTGTATTACTAGGAACCACTTTGCCATCAGGGGGAGTTATGCAATCATTCATCCTAGAATTAATTTTGACCTTTATTCTGATGCTAGTTATCCTGTTGGTGGCAAACTCTAAAAACAAGCAGTTCACAGGTTTGATAGTTGGAGGCGTTGTGCTGCTGGAGGCAATGTTTGCAGGCCCTATAAGTGGCGCCTCCATGAACCCTGCCCGATCAATTGCACCGGCAATTATTTCCAGTCATATTGAGCATTTATGGCTCTATATTGCGGCCCCTATCATTGGGGCTTTGCTCGCCACCGGAGCCTATAAGCTTATAACCATACAACCGGATATTAAAACAATTCAACTTTAAACTTTTAAGCCAAATGAAAAAAATATTGGTGCTTTGTACCGGCAATTCATGCCGCAGCCAAATGGCGCATGGCTATCTAGAACATTTTGCAGGCAATAAAGCCGAGGTATTTAGTGCCGGAGTGGAAACACATGGTATTAACACTAAAGCGGTGGCTGCGATGGCCGAAGATGGCATCGATATTTCTAATCATACATCAAACAATGTAGATGAGTATGCAGGCATTGATTTCGACTATGTGATTACCGTTTGTGATAATGCAAAAGAACGCTGCCCGGTGTTTCCTTCAAACGCTAAAAAGTTCCATTACAATTTTCCTGATCCGGCCAAACTTCCCGGTGATTACGAGCAAAACCGCGAAGCATTTCTCCATACCCGCAATCTGATTAAAGATTATGTTTTAAAATTTATTGATCAGGAATTGAACTAAATGAAAAACAAGCTCATGCTAATCAACATGAGCTTGTTTTATATTTAATTAGCCTATTTGGGTAAACTATAAGTAATGTTTCCCTGCGGGTCCAAAAAATTCAGCTTTGCCGTCCCATTTGAATCAACGAGCAGCTGAAGCCGTGGTTTACCCATGCGGTCGGCAAGCGTTACCATGGCTGTTTTACTATCGTCTTTGCCTACAAAAATTCGCTGAGCGTAGGCCTTCTCCCCTTTCCTTGGCTCCATTAGCTTCTTTAACAGCTCTTCTTTTGCCGGACCATCAGGAAGCTTTTGTGCTTTTTTATATTCGGCACGCCAATCCCAAAACGCTGGTGCAGTTTGCCAATCATCAACATGCAAACCGGTGTGCTGATCGCCATTCTCATCAGAATAGGTAAGGTAGAGCACCTGGTTCTGGTTATACTGATCAAAAGAAAGATGACCAGTGGCGTGATATTTACCACTACTGTCCCTGCCACCCATGAATACCAACCCGCCATTTTCTGTGCCTTCGTCATTATAAAAGACCAGACCGGGTCTGTTACCACCTGGAATAGGAGGTGTAATGGGCTTACCATAGGCAAAATTTTCCGGCGACCTACTTTTGTTGGAAATAACCATTCGCAATTGGCCATTATCTTCTACAACATTAATACGTTCCACAGAAATTTCTTTAAAACGAGTGATACCTGAACCGGTAAACGCAAACAGGGCGACAGAAACAAAAAACAGAGTTGAGATACCTGCATACCATTTAAGCCGAACCATTTCTTTTTGCATTTTGGCTAATCTTTCTTCCATAATAGTTTATTAAGATGTTAATTTTTGATGAGGGCCAAAGATAGCTGCAAATACCTAATTGAAAATAGTGTAAGCGAAGTGACAATTGAAAATGCTGAAGATGAGAACGCCTTACTTTACGATGTATTTTGTTTTGTTAAGATTTCCAATGCTCTCAAACATATTCAATTCGATTCCTTTTTTTAAATCTCTGCTTGCGGTTGCAGAAGATAAATCTTTAAAAACATTCATGTAATCCTTTCTTGTAAATTCTTTTAAACCAAGTTTTAGAAAATATTCCAGCCTATCAACATCTTTTAAAATTCTATTATTGTAGTTAAGTAAACTTTCTAACGATTTCTCAATTACGCCAAGCATATACTCAATAAAGCAAGTTGACTGAGCTAATTTGTTCATTAGATGATTTTTTACACCGCGAAACTATCGGCTGTATATAATCAGGGTTTTAGCGTGATTTTAAATTACTGTTAAGGCAAAATTTGGAATGATTATAAACAAACAGGGCCATTCTCGATTAAAGAACGGCCACTGCCTATTAATTTAAACCTTACAACTACTAAAAACTATTTTTCCTAATTCATCTTCATTGCCGGAATTGCATTATTGAACAGATTGGCCATTCCAGACAGGTAAACTTCAGCTTCTTTGGTTAATTGCTCCACCAAACTCATTTTTGCATCCTTATTACCTTCAATTCTTGCCAACCATTTTACTTCGGTATTGCCGTTATTATCTTTTGTAAATACTGCTATTGACACTTTTTCAATCCCTTTCGGCAGTGATTCATCTTTAAACCTATAGGCCATAAATTTATACCGCTGATCTATCTGATCAATTTGTTCCTTACGTTTCGCACCGTCTGAAAAGGTAAGCACACGATCATAAGGAAGTGATGTTCCTATAATTTCTACTGACTTAACCGTCCCCTTTCCGTATACAGTTATTTCTTTTAAGTTTGACAATAAGTCCCAAACTGCATCTTGCTCAGCTTTTACTGTTGCAATTTTTGACACATCCCAACTTACTTGTTGTGCGGCCGCCATTTGAGCTTGTGCAGGTTTAGGACTGGCAATTACGATTAACCCCAAGAGAACGATTAAACTGATTATTTTCTTCATTTTCTGAATTGATTGGATTAAAAGAAGGGGCCGTTTTGCCGACCCCAACATTGATTTAGGTTATATGAAAAAGAAGCTCTTAGATTCCGAATATCTCTTTAAGTTTTTTGTCAAGGCTTTCTCCTCTTAAGTTTTTCTCAATGATTCTGCCTTCTTTATCTAATAGTACCAGATAAGGAATACCACTAAACAGATACGAGCTCATAACAGGTTTTGAATCTTGGGCATTAATTTGTGGCCAGGCCATTTTCTCCTCATCCATCGCTTTTTTCCATTTTTCAGGCTGGGCGTCTACTGATACGGCCAAAATCTCTAATCCTTTATCTTTATATTTTTTATATACTTCTTTTAAGTGTGGGATTTCTTGGCGACAAGGACCACACCATGATGCCCAAAAATCAACAATAACATATTTTCCTTTAAAGTCTTTTGGTCCCCATTTTTTACCATTAAGATCAGGATAAGCAAAATCAGGAGCCGCTTTACCATTAGCAATCTTTTCCGTTTGGGCCTTAGCCGCAGCCATTTCTTTTTTAGTAGCTTTGGCTTGTTGCAGATTTGGATACTTCTCTATCAAATTATCCAAAACACTCATTACAAATGGTTCATCAGCTTTTCCTCTGAGACCATTCAATGCATAAAGTACAGTAGGCTTGTCTTTGTATATTTCAACAATATTGCGAATTCTTGCCTTAACGTCACTGTTTAAACTATCGATAGTACGTTTTACACTCGCCACCCATAGTGAATCTTTAGCCTGTTCTGCTTTATACAGCTGATTATATAGAAGAATTGTTGACTGATAATTGCGATAATTAACGAAGTTAGTGTGATTGACTACATCATTATCTGCTGATCCTTCAATACGAATGTAAGGAGGGTTCTTTACTATTCTTTTTGCCGTATCGATACCACGGAAATTGATCTTCAGATCATCTTTGTCGGCCCAAAAATCAATCCGATCCATATAATAAACCCTTACCTGATAAAAATCGGGCTTATTGGTATTGATGGTGAACTTAAAGGTATTGTTGGCATCAAGCGCAGTGCTATCCATAGCCTTAAAAGCCTTAGCAAATCCATCGCCAACATACTGCCCCAGATAAATCTTATACTTACCTGTAGGATCAGGGAACTTCACTTTGCCTGTTACTGTAATCTGCTTATTGCTTTGAGCATATAACGCTCCGGCACTCATTAGTGCAAGTGTAAGAGCTAGTACTTTTTTAATTGACTGTTTCACTTCTATAAAATCTATATTGTTATTATTTAGTTTACTATTCTCTATTCTTTCATCAGTGGGGGAGTCATAGTGCCTTTAGCCGCAGCTTCCTTTCTTAAACTTTCTGAACTTAAGGCAAACGCCTGTGCCTCTTTATCTTTCCCTAGTTTTCTATTGGCCATTTTTCGTAAATCGGAAACCAGTATTTGGGTAAACAGGTCATTCGTATTCTTACTATAGTAATCGGCCCATTTTAGTGCGTTATTACAATATGCTACAGGGGCGTTTTTGACCATTTCCATAGCGGGCCATAAAATTGACTGCGAATTAATTTTGAGTTGATCTGATTGATTAATTGTCTTATCCATTAAGGTACAAAACTGATCCCACTGACCTTTACTTGAAAACTGTACTAAATGCAATGAAAACAATGTATTTTGATATGCTGGATTATTGGCCAAAAGGCTTTCCATATCCTTTGCTTTAATTTCTGCCTCTTCAATACCATTTTTTGTTGAATATGCCTTCTTTAATGCACCTGTTGTAGTTCCAAATACCTTATAAAAGTAGGAGTCCACCTTTCCTTTACCGTACAGAGCATATAAATCGTTTGAACGATTGAACAGGTATTTAAATGCAGTAGAGCTATTGTCAAGTAGATAACGAGTTATTAACTCCCAGTTCTTACTTTCCATTAACGACTCCTGTGGCTGTGCATCGAAATACACTTTGGCTACTTCACCCAATTTGACATGCTCATAAGCAGTTTCTAATGCCTTCATATAAGCCATTGCTGTTTCCTTTGAATGATCTCCTTTATTGAATTTCATTGCAAGGCCAGTAACCGTTGTATTCGGATTCAATGCCTTACGCGACTCTGCCATAAACTCACCAACCGGCGCAGAGCCAACAATTTTATGCACCACATTCCCTCCTCCATCAATAAACATTAAGGTTGGATATGCACTTACACCAAACTTATCTTTCAACTGAGGGCCTTCCCCTTTCTCCATATCAACTTTTAAATTAACAAAGGTTTGATTGAAGAAATCTGCAACACTATCTGTTTTGAAAACCGTATTAGACATAACCTTACACGGTCCGCACCAAGAAGTATATGCATCAAAAAAGATTAATTTATTCTGCTTTTTAGCTTCAGCCAATACCTCCTTAAAAGGAACATCGTGTTTAAAATTAATCTCCCGATTTTGGGCATTTGCAGCCGTTAGCATTGCAGTGCTAATTAGGGCTGTGATTAAAAATTTATTCATTCTACAAGTGGTTTTTAATAACCCTACCCGGGTTTTGGATTAAGTATAAACTTGCGATAGGCCTAATTTTTAAACAATAGAAGCGGGGTCGGAATCATAAAGTGACCCCGCATTCGTTTATTGATTGGTTTAGATTTTTATTGTACGTATCCCGGATTTTGTTTAATCAATCCCATTGAGATATCAATCTCTTTTTGAGGAATTGGGAACACATTTTTATTTGCAGGTATTTCTGCATTAATTGGCATGTTGTTTCTTAGTCGGTCAAAACGATCATGACCTTCAAAAGCCAGCTCCCATTTACGCTCTTGCAAAATGGCTTTTACCAAATCAGCCCCGTCGGTAAAGCTTGTAGTTGTAAAAGGTACAGGTTTGTTTCCAGCAGGAAATGCCCGTTGATGTATCAGATTAAGCATATCAACGGCAGACTGTACATTACCATCGCGCTTGGCTAATGCTTCAGCTTTATTTAAAATTACTTCAGCCAAACGAATGACCATTAAGTTATCATAAAGCGATGGATGTGTATATTTGGAAGTAATGAATCTGTTTATACCGCTAACTGCTTTAATAGTTATCATCGCCGATTTTCTGATATCAGTTGCAGCAAAAGAGGCTACAAATTGAGGATCAATAAATGTAGTTCCCGTTCCTGTAAAAGTCTTATGAGTCGTACTACTATTTAAATAAGCATTCCAACTAACCGGATAACCATAGACTACCTCTTTATCAAACTTGATATTAAGTGGTGCATTATTAGTTTGAACCACTGAGCTGTTATTAGGAAAAATAGTAGCTGGACTAGCTGCTAACACAAACGTCGGATCAGCTAACACATCATCAGCCACTTGAATTGCTTTATTATACTGACCCAGATAAAGATATACACGTGACAGAAATGCTTTTCCTACTGATTTAGTAGCACGGGCATGTAAATCGATGTTTGCAGTTGTAGTTGGAAGGTCAGGAAGTGCTTCTTCCAGATCTTTTACTACCCTATCCAACACCTCTTTATTGGCAGAACGAGGCAATAATTGACTTTCATCATATCGTTCAAAAGCATCCAATCGCAGCGGAACACCTAACTTATTAGCTCCATTTATACCAAATGCATCATCCCCATAAAGCGTAATCAATCTAAAATAACTAAATGCGCGTAAAAACTTAGCCTCAGCAATAAACTGTTTTTTGGCACTCTCATCATATTTCCCAATTGAAGGCAAGCGATTTATCACTACATCAGCAATATTTATAATTTTATAGTGCGCACTCCATATATTAAAGGCTTCATCATTTTTAGAGTCAATACTGCCTGTATAATAGTTATTAAGGGTACCAGTTGCAATACCGGTGCTCATATCTGCCAGGTTTATCACACTGCGTTCAACTAAGAACTGCTCGTAATAACCTCCTATTAATAGCCGTTCAGTTGTAACCTTATTTTCAAGCAAAGCAGCTTCAGTAAGATTATTCTCTGGTCGCAGATCCAATTTTTTATCACAAGCACTTGTTGCTAACAGGGCCACCAGAGATAAGCAAACGGTATTTTTATATAAAGATTTCATAATTCTCCTTGATTAAATTAGTATTCAACAACTACTTAATTAAAAACCCATTTTAACTCCCATACTGTACATGCGTGATGAAGGCAATGTAAACTCGTCCCGTCCCATTTGAAGTGCTGACGAACCGAATGCAGTTACCTCAGGATCAATACCTGAATATTTTGTAATGGTAAACACATTTTGCACCTCTGCATATAGTTTAAGATTAGATAAGCGGAGTCGATTAGCAATTCCTTTATTGAAATTATAGGCCACCGTTATGTTACGCAATTTGATGTAAGAAGCATCTTCTAAAAAGCGAGAAGTATTTCTACTAAGTGCATAGTCAGAACCAGAATAACTTTTTACACCAGTAGTTGTATTGGTAAAGGAATTATATGCATTCAATAATGCAGGAATATTGGTTTGTTGGCCTGGAGTATTCCAATAATTAAGCATATCAGGCGATAGATTATAGGCATCATTGGTTGCATAGGTATACATATAAGCCTTTGCTCCATTAATCATTTTATTGCCGTATGCATATGAGATGAATGCATTTAACTCAAGCCCTTTAAAACTAATTATGTTATCAAACCCACCAAAAAACTTAGGCGCCGCATCTCCCATATATTTTCTATGGACTTCCCCTCCTGTAGTTTTTTCAAGAACAACCTCAGTATTATTGCCGTCTTTATCAATAAGTATTGGATTTCCATTTGCAGGATTGATACCAGCCCATTCAAATAAGTAAAATGCTGTTACAGAGTTTCCTTCCAATAAGAAACGACCCGTACCGGATTCTAAGCTTTTGGCTAGCTGATAAGGATTTGTAATGCCATCTCTGGCGTATAGTTTCTCTATTTTATTAATATTTCTGGCAATATTAAAGCTTGATTTCCATGAGAAATCCTTCTTGGTAATGTTTGAAGTATTCACAGTAAGCTCAACGCCTTTATTCGAGATTTCGCCAATGTTTTGTTGTTGAGAAGTAAAGCCTAAATAACCTGGTATTGGGAACGAAAGTATAGCATTTTTGGTTAGCTCATCGTAATAATCAAAACTGACATTTACGTTAGATTTTAACAGTGAAACATCCAATCCTAAGTCGTACTTAGTCCTCGTTTCCCATTTAAGATTAGGATTATTTGGCGAAAAAGGGGTCACTGCTACTTCATTACCCCAAGTTGCATTTCCGCTAGCATTAGCATAAACTCCCTGATTGCCATAATAACCTGTTCCTCCGTCAGAACCTGAAAGTCCAACGCTTCCACGCAATTTAAGCTGATCAATGAAGGTTAGCTTACTCATAAAGGATTCCTGTTTAATATCCCATCCGGCCGAAACCGAAGGGAATCCCACATAACGTTTGTTTTTACTAAACTTCGAAGATCCGTCAATACGATAGGTTGCGCCCAGCATATACCTGTTGTTGAACATATAATTCAAACGTCCGAAATAAGACATAAGGGCCCATTCCTGCTTTAAGGAATTTGAAAGCGTACGTGTACCGGCAGTTGAAATGCTTAACACTTCATCATTAGGGAAATTTGAACCGGTGGCTGCGTTTAAATACTCAGTAGATGATTCAAAGCTTTGTCCTAACGTAGCATTTATTGAGTGACGAGCAATAGCCTTATTAAGAACAGCCGTATTATTAATTACCCATTTTTTATTCTGACGATCAGTTTCAGAGGCTATACCTCCAACAGTTTGTGGCTTATTAGTAAAGCGGCTATACGCTCTTGAGGTGTTCCAGTCAGCACCAACTTCTGACCTAAGTTTAAGCCATGAGTTCAATGACAACTCCCCAAAAACATTACCAATGGTTCTGTTTTCAGCTATCTCATTCTTTGTGGTATTAGCAAAACCTACCGGATTAAGATCCCGTCCGGTTGAAAGCAAAGTCGGATTTTTCCATGCGTTCCAAACATACTCTCCTAGCTCATTCACAACTGGCTTATTAGGAGCAGTCATGGCTGCATCGCCATAAATTTGTTGTGTACTGATGGCATTATTTTGTGTATTTGACAATGAAATATTAGCCCCAACCTTAAACAACTTCCCTAGTTTCTGGTCAATATTGATGCGTCCCTGAAAGCGATCAAAGTTATTTTTGATTATATATGGCTGCTCTTTAGCATATGATGCGCTAATGTAATAACCACCATTTTCATTACCATTTGAAATATTGAATGATGCGTTATACCCCTGACCAGTGTTAATTATTTCATCAAACCAATTGGTATTGCTTCCTTTAGGGAATGATGTAGTTTTATTCATCGCCTTTAAAAAGGAGGTATAAAAATCAGCATATTGGTCTCCGTTCATAAAACTGTGTTTCTTAAAAGGAGTATTTAAGGTCGTTGAAAGCTGGACGTCCATCTTTGGACCATTGGTTTTTGAACCCTTCTTGGTATTGATAAGGATTACACCCGAAGCGCCTCTCGAACCATAGATGGCCGTAGCATAGGCGTCTTTTAATATTTCAATTGACTCAATATCATCCGGATTAATTGACGCTAACGGATCTGTTTCAAATCGTTCTCTATTATTCTGAGTTAAGGCAGTAGGAATATTACCAACAAATCCGGCACCGTAAGTTCTGCCTGAATAATTAGTGGTATTATTATCCTGATCAATACCGTACATAGGAACTCCATCAATAACAAGCAATGGAGAGTTCCCTTTACCATTAATACTGGTGATTCCCCTAACTGTAATTGCTGAAGCGGCACCGGGTACACCTGAGGAAGGTAATACTTGCACGCCGGCAATGCGACCTACTAATCCCGAACTAATTGACAATGGAGTTTTGCCTAATGTATTAGGCTTTAAGGTTCCAACGGCACCGGTTAGACTTCGCTTCTCTTGTACACCATAACCAACCACCACAGCCTCTTGCAGGTAAGCAATTAACGGTTTCAAACTAATATTGATATCTCGAGTTTTACCATCTTCTACCACTACGTTATCTATCGTACGGGTATCAAAACCGATAAAGCTAAATATCAAGCGATACTTACCTGGGGCCAGGTTGATTTTGTAATTACCTTCGGCATCAGTAGAAGTAGCTGTGGTAGTTCCATCTACCCGAATTGTTACTCCAGGAAGAGGAGTTGCCTCTGATGAATTTTCTACCACACGCCCTTTTACTATTCCTGAGGCCTTTTTACTCTCCACTTTAGGAGTTTTTACAATAAGAATGGTGTTATTCTTTTCGCTATACTCAAGTCCATTAGACAATAGAAGTGCATTCAAAATCTGTTCTAATGACTGATTTAAAAAGCGATGCTCTGCAACTTTTATGTCTTTAATAAGATCAAAATCATAGGCAAATCCCAAGCCTCCGGCGGCCTCAATACGCCTTAGCGCGGCCTCCAGAGAGCCTTTCTCAATACCAAGACTTACTTTCTGATCCTTCAGTTTCTGGCCCCAGCCTTTTTCTGCTTTGAGCACTCCGAAAGTCATCATAATGATGCCTGTTACAATTACACTTAGCCTCATAGTTTCCCAGATTAGCTTTGTAAACGTTTTCTTCATATATTTGAATTGTTTTGGGTTGAACACTAAAACACAAAGCCATGCCTTTATAGTTGCGTAAGCAACCATTCATGGCTTTAAAACACACGACAATTTTTGTTCGTTCAGCGCTTGTTGCAGCAGGCGCTGATTTCTTTTTCTACTTGTTGCAGCCTTTTGTCTCTATTGTTATTTCTTTACCATTCCTATTGAATTTAATTGGGTGAATACCATTTACTATTTCCAACACCTGTTCAACTTTTAAACTCGTTTTAAAGCGTAAGTTAAACTTGCAGTCTTTAAGCCGGTCAGCATCATATTTGAACTTAACCCCATAAATATTCTGCAATGTTGTAAACAACTCTTCAAAGCCGGCACGCTGCAAAACGATATCTCCCCTTACAAAACGAGCCGATTCGGCTGTATTTAACTCTTCAATATCAACCTTTGCAGAGGCTCGATGAAAAGTTAAGCGTTTATTTGGAGTAAGTTCTCCCAGTGTTTCCTTGTTATGACTCACTCGAACACGGCCGGTAAGCAAATCTACCTGCACATCATCCAACTGTTTGTATGACTTTATCACGAATGAGGTTCCCAACACCCTCGTGTCTAGCTGTGGAGTATGCACAATAAAAGGCTTCTCCTTGTTATGAGTTACTTTGAAATATGCCAAGCCTTCATCCAGGTACACTTCCCTTGTGGTGTCGCTAAATTGTTTAGGGTATTTCAAAGTACTACCTGCCTGTAACCAAATCGTAGTACTATCAGGCAACATCACTTGCATAACCCTTCCGTTATTGGCCGACACTGCAACATATTCCACCGGTTTAGGCTTGTTCCAGTAGTTATAGCCTATCAATCCCAAGGTTGAAACAATAGCTACCGAAGCTGCCACTTTTAACCAATTCCAATTTAAAGTTCGAATCGGAGCTGCGGAATTTTTCTGCTCCCTATCACCGATCCGATCAAAGACGCCTTCAATAACACGCTGTTTTAATGCAGCTTTCTCGGCATCATTTTCAAAAGGAGTAACTGACCCATTATCTTTTAATGAATCAAACCAGGCATCCAGCTGTTTTTGCTCTTCAGCATTAGCTGGAAAGAATGAATCTGGCTGTGGTCTATATGAATCCTTTTGTTCCAATTTATTTCGGTTTTCAGTCATAAGGACAATTTGAAAAATAGATAGTACTAGATGGATGTAAAATTTTTTTAAGATTTTTTACAGAAAAACAGAATTAAGCACAACTGAATAACTATTCAGCAGAATAATTACTTCCCAAATGTGCTTTTAATCGCTTAATAGCATTACTCACCTGGTTTTTTACAGTTTGCTCAGATATGGAGAGGCGATTGGAAATTTCGTTAATTGATAAGCCTTCTACGCGACTTAAAAGAAAAATCTCCCGCATTTTTTCGGGCATCCGATTTATTTCAAATTCTAAAGAACGATTAAGTTCATTAAAATTAAGCTGGTTTAAAGTAGATTGATCAGAATCGTTTTGAGTGGCCTTAACATGATCGGTGTGCTTTTGAACAACCTGGGTGTGTTTATAAAAATTAAACACCCTGTGTTTTAGCATAACATTCAAATATGATGCAACAGAATCGGTAATAAGAATCACCTCCCGTTTTTCCCAAAATAGAAAAAACAGGTCCTGAAGCAGGTCAATAGCGTCATCCTTTGAGGAAAGTTTATTACAAGCAAGAACGAATAATCGTTCCCAATGCCTGTTGTATAGTTCCTCAAAAGCTCGTTTATTACCTTGTTTTACGAGATTAAACAATTCAATATCAGAATACCTCTTCACGCGGAAAGCCTTAAGACTGCGGTGAATATAGAAAAGAAATTTAAAATAACAATTTCTTAACACTTCACTTTTACGACCGCAACCATGCCTTATGCATGCATCAGAGGCGTTTTAGGAGAGTTTTAGCATATATTAACAGGGTCTGCTTGTGACACAAGAAGACCCTAGAATTAGCATAAATTATTTAAAAAATTAACTACCTAACAGTGTATTTAGAAAGAGTGAAATTACTCCTGGAAACGCAATAACAGTAAACAATAAGCCAGTTACAGCACCGTAGAAATGAGCATCATGGTTAATATGATCTTGTTGGTTTTTAGATGCATAAACACAATAAATCAGATACAAAGGCCCGAAAATATATGCAGGAACTCCTATTGGAATCAGAAATATCCCAATTTTGGTATCAGGAGAAAATAATATAAAACTAAATAATACAGCTGAAATTGCCCCTGACGCTCCCAAACTGTAATAATTAATATTGTTCTTGTGCTTTATTATTGTACTAATATCACTCAGAATCAATCCTAAAACATACATCCCTGCAAATAACCAATGCCCCATTGAGCCATAACTGTAAACGAAAATTTTCTCTAACGGGAAAGCAAAGAAGTAAAAGGTCATCATATTAAATGCCAGATGCATTAAATCAGCATGAATTAGCCCACTGGTTAATATAGTGTAGTATCTACTGCCACGATTAATACTATATGGATGCAAGCTGAATGTGTAATTGACACCATGATTAAAGAACAAGCCATAAACGCTAGTTAGCATGGTAAAAGCAAATATGATGGCCGCAACGGGAGTGTTTTGAATAATTTCTTGCATACTATCTTGTTTGATTTAAATAAAGAATGAAAGTGTCAGCGCAAAGAAAAACAATCTCACTGATACTAAAAATTTATTGAAGGTTGAAAGATTGGATTTTCTATTGGCGGAAACTCATCTTGTGTTACATTATTCTGTACCCTCGCAGAAAGAACAGGATATACAAAATAAATTGTTGGACGCAGACTGGCTCGGATCGACCTTACTTTATTATCAAGGATTTCACAGGTTCCTGTAGGGACTCCCCTTATCATTACAGCCCTTTCACTAGGGTTTCGAAATTCGTTATTATAAATTTTAATGTCTCTTCCCCCTAGAACATTCCCATTAATGTTCATTCCATGCATATCAAATGAATGGCCATTGCCGTGGCCCAGAATAATATTATTGTACGCCTCGTAACTATCGTTTGGATTTCCCGTAGCGGCAATGGCATGCCTGTTATAATCAAAAACGTTATGATCTATTATTACTGATGCAGAAACAATCACGATTCCGTAACCTAAACCATTTTTCTGATTGTGATGAATTAAGCAATTATTGACCCTTCCGTTATTAGAATGGCTAAATTCTATTGCTGCATATGGCCAGCCTGCTAATTCGCAATATCTCACTTCCACATAATTGTGGTTCACCGAAATACCAGTTGCATTTCTGCTTTTTTCAGTTGTTGGATTAGGCCCTTTGATTCTTAAACCTAAAAAAAGAATATTTTCACCCCCCGAAATAAAAATTGGACCATTTTCATAACCCGATTTAACTAGTAATCCCCCCATTGAACCTTTTTGTCCTCGTCCACTTACTAATTTTACTCCTGCCTTTATGGTGATTGGTTTGTAATTTGTTAAATCGATTACCGAACTATCGTGAATGTAAATAGTATCATCAATTTTTGCCACACGATTAGCCGAGATTAATTCATCCACAGTTCGAATAACTACTTTTTTATCATTGCCGATCTCTGTTATTACGGGCGGAGGATTATGAGTTATACCTTGAGATGGTGAAGTCGCATCCTCTTTTTTACAGAAAGTAAGGGATTGCAAGAGTTCACTTACGACAAAAATGAGCATAAGATCCCGCTTAAACTTCATATCCTTTTTCTCTATGTCAATTGGATTAGAATGTTTTTCAAAAATTATATAACAGGATTTTGAGCAAATAGTTTTTATAACTCATTTTAATTTATGGGAACGACTTTTCCTTCCGCTCTGTCTTTCATTTTAGCAGGTATGGAGTTTAAAACTTCTTCCTTTAGTGCATCAATAAGCCGTTTTTTTACATAACTCCTGTGAGTAACAATGCTCACCTCGCGAACAGGCACGGGATCTTTAAAATTTCGAACCTGCATTTTTTTATCATCAGGCAAATCATCAATTGCCAGCTCAGGTAAAATGGTGACACCATTATTAAGTTCCACCATTTTTTTTAAGGTTTCTATGCTGCCGGCTTCGTATTCAAAATTATTATCCGCCTTAAGCTGATTATGCAAATGACACAAATTCATAATCTGCGAACGCATGCAATGACTTTCCTGTAAGAGCCAAAGCTTTTGTATATCTATTTCATCCGCCAATACATATTGCTTGTTAATCAATTCATTTTGGGCCGATACGTACACAACTAACTCTTCATAAAACAGCGGATATTCAAAAATAGAATTATCATTCAGCGGAGTAGCCAGAATTCCGGCATCAAGTCGATTGTGCTTTAAGTGATCAATAATGCTCTCGGTGGTTTCTTCCCAAACACTGATTTTCACCTTCGGGTATTTTTCAAGAAACGAGTTTAAAAACAATGGCAGCAAATAAGGCGCAAGCGTTGGGATGATGCCCAAACGAAGATGACCTTCAATTTCACCAACCTTATTCTTTACAATTTCTTTTAAACGAGCAGCTTCCTGCAGCAGCAACCTGGCTTGATCAATAATATCAACACCTATTTCAGTAGGCAAAACCGGTTGTTTACTTCTATCAAAAACCTTTACACCCAATTCTTCTTCCAGCTTTTGTATTTGCATACTTAAGGTTGGCTGGGTAACAAAGCAATTATCTGCGGCGGTAGCAAAATGTCTAAAGGTATCAACCGCAACTATATATTCTAACTGTGTTAAAGTCATAATCAGTTTTAAGGGCAATACTTACAAATATCAATAAAATCTATACAACCCTAAAAATAATCATTTATATTGATAACTACATGAGCCTAAAAGCATTGTGTATAAGGTTTTACCAATAATCCAAAAACTAAAAGAAACCATTCTCTACAGACGGTCTCTTTTAATTTTATGAAGAAAAATTATCATTATAGCTGAATCTTTAAAGTTATGCACGGTTGCGTTTTAACTATAAGTGAGTTTTTTTTGAAGATCGAAGCAGACTGATTATTTATCTCCAATGCAGCAGTCTTACGTGCGTTTCTTCTTGCACTGATAAAAAATGGAATGCTTACCAAATCAGCCACAAGTCCTCCAAGTATTAAAAAACCTTCTGTGTTGGATGAAGACCATGCATCACTGCTACTTAACGAAATAGCTCCAGCTGTAATCATAGTAGTTCCTCCTATTAGAAGAACCCATGCTGTTGTTTTTTGATTTTTGCTCTTTCGTTGATAATCAAGTCTTGTTTGTGAAAAAGATGTTAACGAAATGAATAACATTAACAGAATAAAAATTATTGTTTTCATAAAGCAAATTGAGAAACTACTTAAAAAATAAGCAATAATTATATGAAAATCAACAACATACAACTTTAACTTAATCCATCTAATTCCCTAAGTACACCGGTTGAAGCAAACGCACTACCGGGTACCGATTATGTGTTTTTTCGTAATAAGGTGAGTTTTTATAAACAAAGTCGAGTTGGGCATAAGCACTTTGTGCGAATTTGGCATCCGCACTTTTCTTTGCTTCCAATTTAGCTCTTAAATCAGGATTATTCTTTAGCAACTCAGCCGCCAAATCTTCAAACAGATAATCTGAAAAACCCTCTTTTTGGCCTAAAATACTGTCAAAAAAATTCCAATTAAAGTATGAGTCTATTGCCTGCGGCTCCAATGTTTCAACAATGTAGCGGTTCACTGGTTGATCAACCTGAATTATTACATCTCCTTTATAAAACTGAACGCTTAAAGTATCTATGCTCAATTTGACATTTGAATGATTGTAATGGCCTTCATATGGCCGTGCCCCGGTTTTGTAATCTTCAATAAAGTAAACTTCACCCTTCATTACCATATCTTTACTGAGTGTTTTCATTTTAACACCATTTAATTTTAACAGTTCAATCACCTTACCCCATGCTTGAGGGACAACATATGCCCATGGCTTATTAACCGTACTTGTTGGCTTAAAATAATTGTAATAGTTGATGTGCTTTTCATACGGATCATTTCTATCATAATACAATCGATCCAAGCCACTAACTTCACTCGTCTTTATCTTACCTGCAAAACCCTTAAAGGCTAAAGTTTCAACTTTTGAGGTATCCACTTTCCAATCCATAGGAAATGTAATTTGCTTCCTTACTTCCTCATCCGCTTTGCGCTTAGCTTCTACGATTTCTTTTGCATCTTTTTCAGTAATACTGATTAACTCTTGCATAAAGGCATAGGTTGCCCAAACACGCTGATCAAAAGGTTTCCACATATGAGTTTCAACTACAAAGCCAATGGTATTGAACAGCGTACTGTAACCGGTTGTATAACGAGGCGAATCATTAAATCCTTCATAGCCTTTATCCGGCGTTTCACCCCAAACGTTTACGTAAGGTATCATCTCAAACTTCCGACTTTTCATCTTCTCAAGCAGCAAGGGGATCATTTTACCATTTATATAACTTGACACCTGGGGATGAAGCTTATCTTTCTGGGTAGCAATGTAAGTCATCACATATTGGTAATCGGCGCCGTTACTAGTATGGTTATCTACAAAAACTTCCGGTTTCCATTGCTGAAAAAGCTGCTGAAATGCCAAAGAATTACGGGAATCTGTTTTGATACAATCACGGTTAAGGTCGAGGTTGCGGTAGTTTCCGCGAAAGCCATATTCTTTAGGTCCATTTTGGTTTACACGTGAAAAGGAGCCGCGATTATGCATACCATCCACATTATAAACCGGCACAAAACATAGCACCGCATTATCCGGCAACTGTTTTTTTTCCAACACATCACGTATAAGCATCATACTGGCATCAATTCCTTCGGGTTCACCAGGATGAATCCCATTATTGATCAACACAACTGCTTTGCCTTTTGCATGAACAGAAGCCGGGTCAAAATCCTTTGCTTTGGAAAGAACTAACAAGTGCAATGGCTTGCCAATATCAGTTGTTCCATACTCCATTAGTTTAGCTTCAGGATATTTTTGAGCTATCTGCTTACAGAAGTCTATAAGTTCGGCATAAGTAGCCGTTTCTTTTCCATCACTTTTTTCAAATGGAGTTTGTTGGGACAATGCATTAAACGAGAGCAAACACAAAATAAATGCGGACAGGGCTTTCTTCATATAGTTATAAATGGAGCCCTAAAGTAAAAATCAGCCCCGAATAATCTATATTGATATAATAGCCAATCAAGAATATTACGTACCTGGCAAATTGTTAATGAAGCAGCTGATCGATCTTAAATGCAAGTTCGCGATCTTTCTCTGTGACGACATTTCCAGCATCGTGTGTGCAGAGATTAATTTCTACACGATTGTAGACATTGGACCAATCAGGGTGATGGTTCATCCGCTCAGCAAGCAAGGCAACTTTTGTCATAAAGCCCCAGGCTTCAACAAAACTTGCGAACTGGAAGGTTCGTGTTAATTTATTATCAACTTCGGCCCACATTTTAATAGTCTTTTAAGTGAGTTTATAGTAGTAAGTGACTTAAATTTAGTCAATTTGAACTAATTCTTCGCGCAATTTCTTAGGAAGCCCCCCGACCACCAGATCATAAGAATCTGTTACCCATTTCAAAATATCAGTATCACTTAATGCCCCGTCGAATCTTACTGTATTCCAATGCTTTTTGTTCATGTGATAGGCCCCGGTTACTTCAGAAAATTGCTCACGCAATTGAAGAGCATACTCTGGATCACACTTTAAATTACAGGAAGTTGGATCATCTAAACCTATCAAACAAAACATTTTGCCCATTACCTTGAACACTAGCGTATCGGGACCAAACGGAAGTTCTTCGGTTACCCCTTTTTTGGCAATACAAAATTCACGAAGCAGTTCGATATTCATAATTCAGATTCAGTAGAAACCTTCCTAAAGTAACCATTCTATCCTTAAAGATTGAATTAATTCCTTCTATAAAAATTCAACATCGGCTTTTCCCTCTCACGTTTTTCTCTTTCGCTAATCGTAAAATAACCCTTCCCATTATTTGTCCAGCCAATGGATTCGCCCTGTATTTCCTTCCTGTATGAAACCAAAGTTGGTGGCCCAATTAGGGTTTCCTCAATCGGTGTTGCCTCATTTCGCTTCCAGTAATAAACTTGTTTATAGTCTTTAATTAAAATTTGTGAACCATCAGCAGAAATGCTACCCCCTGTTGCCTGTTCAATAGGAATTGATCCCACGTATTGTAGACGCATTGTACCTCCTTTTAGCTTAGAGTAAGGCGCCTTATAGATTCTTGCTGTCGTTCCTTTGGTTATAATGTATAAATCTTTTGTTAGCGGGTCTAAAAGAATGGTTTCAGCGTTGTAACGTTTATCAGGATATTGAAACCTTAATCGATCGATCTTTCTGATTACGGTATCAATCGGCATTTTAACTTTTGTAAGATCAGGCTCTTTAAACCGATAAATAATAACAGCATTCATTACTCGGTAATTATCGCCTATATCAGCAACGTAAATATAGGATTTGCCTAACTCCGGACCCGGACCAATAGCTATGTCTTCCCAGTCGTAGTTTTTATAATTCTTTAGTTTGAGATCTCCCAAGTATTGTCCCTGGGAACCAAGGATATAAACCCGGTTAGCATTAAAGCTATCTTCAATAGCATAAATAAAATTCGGATTGGTACTCCCAGCCGCTACTCCTGAAATCTCTTTTAGATTCATGTTTTGAAGTTCCTTCTGCTCAACAAATTCAAATTCATCATTTGCTTTTAGTTCAGGCCAAGAGATAACTTTTTCCCAATCTACACGCTGACTTCGACATGAAACCAAAGCCAACACGAGTAAAAGGCATGGTAAATAAATCTTTTGACTTAGTCTCTTTACCTGGGGCAACAATATATCTGTCCGGAAATCCATTTCATTTTTACTTCTAAAACCTTACGACAAGAGCTCTTTAACGGTACTGGCGTTCAACTGTTTTACAAATTGATCCTCTGCAACAATTAATGAATCAGATAATTGGGTTTTACTTTGCTGCAAATCAAGGATCTTCTCTTCAACAGTATTTTTGGTAATAAATTTATACACCATTACCTGGTTCTTTTGACCTATGCGGTGTGCTCGATCTATGGCTTGTGCTTCTGCAGCAGGATTCCACCATGGGTCTAACAAAAATACATATTCTGCCTTGGTAAGATTCAGCCCGGTCCCGCCGGCTTTCAATGAAATCAAAAACACTTGAACATGATCATCATTCTGAAAGCGGTCTACCTGAAACTGACGGTCTTTGGTTTGTCCATCTAAATAAGAATAACCTATCTTCTGACTTTCTAAAAACCCTTTCACCAATTTCAAGTGCTGTACAAATGAACTAAACACCAATACCTTGTTGCCTTCCTTGTTTATATTCAACAGCATCTCCTGTACTTCTGTTAATTTCCCAGAATCACCTTCATAGGAGTCATCAGCCAATAAAGGATGATTGGCCATTTGTCGTAACTTCATCAAACCTTTTAGCAGCAAAAATCTAGATTTATCAAAACCTAACTCATCCATACTGTCGAAAACCATTTTCCTGCAATCCGCTTTCACTCTCTCATAAGCATCTTGTTGCTCTTCACTCATTTCAACGTAATGCACATTGATTGTCTTTTCAGGAAGTTCAGTTGCCACCTGCATTTTCAACCTTCTAAGCACAAATGGACTAATCATTGTCTGCAGCTTCTTAGCTTTCTGATCGTCACCTTTCTTCTCTATGGCTTGAAGAAACGACTGCCTGAAATAGGCCTGCGAACCCAACAAACCAGGATTTATAAAGTTCATCATCGACCACAAATCCATGGTTGAGTTTTCAACCGGCGTACCACTTAATGTCAGGCGATGCTTTGCCTGTAACTCCATAACGGCTTTCGTTATGGCTGCGGTTGGATTTTTGATGGCTTGGGCCTCATCTAAAACAACATAGTTGAAATAAAAGGATTTAAAAAGTTCTATATCGCGCAGTAAAACAGGGTACGAGGTGATTACCAAATCATATGCCGCAAAACGCTTGTTATGCTTGGCCCGCTCATTGCCCGCATGAAGTAAAATTTTCAGTTCAGGAGTAAATTTATATGCTTCCAGATGCCAGTTGTAAATCAATGATTTTGGCAACACCAGTAACGAAACATGCGCTTCACCTTGTTCTTTTATACTTTGCAATAAGGAAAGTGTTTGCACAGTTTTACCCAAACCCATATCATCTGCCAAGCAGCCTCCAAGATTATACTCATGCAAGAAGCGCATCCAATTATATCCGGCCTTTTGGTAAGGTCTTAATTCACCCATAAACTTTTGCGGCATCGGATAGTCTTCAATACTATTTACGTCAAGCAGCTTCTCCAAACGGTTGTTTAAATCTGCATTTAATAAATTATTCTGCTGAAGTTCTTTTACCAATGCATAATGATGTTTTTGAAGCACCAGCGCCTCATTATCATCCTCCTGCATAAAATTCATCAAGCCTGAATACTGCTCAACCCACTTCTCGGGAATAACTGCTACTTCACCATTAGGTAAGGCAAATTCCGCTTTACCTGCATTTATCAGATTATAAATCTTACGAAAAGCAATTTCGTATTCACCAAAACGGACCAAGGCTTTTACATCAAACCAGTCGCGGCTTTCTGTAATTGAAAGATGAATTAATGCTTCACCTATGAAATACCTCTTTGCTCCTGTTTTGGTCGCTTTGGGTTGCTGCACCTGAATACCCTTAGCAATCAATTCCGAATGGTGACGATCAATCCAATCAAAAGCTTTATCTTTCGTCCAGGCAACTTTTTGAGCTCCAAGTTTTAGACCTCGTTCTGCAAGCCATTCAGTTAGTTCACGCTCAAAACCAACATCTCTTAATGCTTTATAAAAAACAGGGCGCTTTGGGTTATAATTAAACTTTACTGTATTACCTCCCAAGCCGGCCCTGAACTGAAACTGACCGTAGGTAAAATACAGCTCAAAAACCATTTTAGATTCATTCAAACTGTTAGTTGGTTGATCAAATAAATTTTGTTGCACCTGAGCACTTTCCTCATGCAATTGCAATAAAATTTGTGGAATTGATTCAGTAGGTATTACATCAAAACCATGAGCCTCTACCTCTCCTGCACTAACAACCTTCATTACAAACTGTTCAAAGTATTCTTTTTCTTTGTCAGGTGAAATTGTAATTGCGGCTTTGGTTAAAAAGGGTTGCAGTTTCTTACCATCAACCCCGTCTTCACAAACATAAACTACGTTCTGATGTAATAAAATCGAAGGCTCTAAACTCAGTAAATAGGTTTGTGGATCATTTAAATTCAGTTCCTTATCATTACAGGTTACCTTAAGCGAGTAAGACAAACCGGTTTCATTACGGGTAAAGGAATATTTAACAGTTGCGGGGGCCTGAGCAAAGGAAAGTATTGGCCATAAAGGCGGTCCCTCTTTTGTGAACAAACAAATAGGTTTATTTTTAACCAGCTGCAAAAACCGATTCCGTAATCGATCAAGATATTGACGTACATGTGTACGAACAGGTTCTAACGTTTTATCCGTTTTACCTTTTTCGTAAAATTTAGCGATGAATTGCTGAAGATTTTTTGCCTCTTTATCTTTAAACTGTTTAAATACCTCCGCGGGACTCATTCGCTCCGAAAGCAACACCAACTCCTTGTCTTTTTCGTCTGCTTCAGTATAAAATTGAACTAAGACTTTTGTGGTAATGCCTCTGTGCCCATAACTAAATCCCCCTTCGGCATCTAATTGAACTAAATAAGGCTCAGGTAGAAACCCAAATTGGGGGTGACGGTTGAAAGCAAAAACAAGTTGTTGAACAGAATTGGATTGTGCCGACATATACTGTAATCTTCTTAAAGCTGATGGAACTTTAAGCTGACAAAACTACATAGAGTTTTTACTTGCCACAAAACACATGCATACGGAATATGATTACAATAAGATTGTCAGGCCAAAAAACTTATCAACTCTCAATGATTTGCACTACTTTGGAGGAGTATAAAAAACTTTTGTACTTCCAAAATAATACTTTATTCCAAGCCAAAATGTGCTGTACATATCCTTCTTGGAATTATTGGGAGAACCTTCATAACCATCAAGTAAATCAGTTAAGGTAAAGTTGAACTGATATTGTAAATTAATCGCAAACGGCACATCATTAGTCTTGGTTCTGTACTTAATATTTACCCCTACCTGAAGGGGAAAATAAATATCTGTTCCTTTATAGTTATATCCTTCAGTAAAGGTGCCATTAGGAGTGGTATAATTAAAAGGCTGCACTTCCTTCACATTACTTTTAATTGCACCAACACCTGCTCCAAAATAAAGATCATTTATTCGCCGATACCACGTATTTGCACTTGTATAAAGTAAATCGCCTAAACCAACATTGTAAATTACTGAGCCTGAAAAGTAACTGTTGCTAAACTTACGCAGATTACCTTCAATCCCTGCCTGCAGTTTACCTCCTTGCATGTCGGCCGAAAGAAAACTATAAGGAGTTGTGTTATATTGAAAGGCTCCTCCAACAATTGGAGCAATATTTTTATTAGAGGCATCAGTAAATGAGAGACTAATACCACCAAAACCCTCAACTGAAAAAATGTTATACTTTACCTGAGCAAATCCATTAAAAGAAAACAGGCAGAAAATAAATAAATAGAGTGCGTTTTTCATCATACTAGCTTTGAGTTGTTTAACCAATAATTTAAGAACAAAAAATGGATTTATACAATCTACTTTCAACTTATTTTGTAGCGACAATTTGTAAACTTTCCCTGTTTAATATTGATCACAATATACTTACACTCTACCTCCTAAAACTAACGGTTAATTATTGACGTTTTTAGTAATTTTAACCGTATGAATCGCATCGACCGAATTTCGGCAATACTTATTCATTTGCAATCAAAAAAAGTTGTTAAAGCCCAGGATATTGCTGACCGTTTTGACATTAGCCTAAGAACTGTATATCGAGACATTAAGACTTTAGAAGAGGCTGGAGTACCCTTAATCGGGGAAGCAGGCATTGGATACAGCATTGTTGACGGCTACCGTTTACCCCCGGTAATGTTTACCAAGGAAGAAGCCACAGCATTTCTTACAGCTGAAAAATTGATTGAAAAATTTACAGACACGGCAACTGCTTCTATGTTTAAATCGGCAATGTACAAAGTGCGGGCTGTGTTAAAATCGAGTGAGAAGGATTTGTTGGAGGCAATGGAGGGACACATCGAAGTGCTCAGAAAACACTCTCCATTTCATACTTCTTCCTTAAACAACACGTTGCAAAATCTGCTAAATAGTATTGCAGAAAAAAAGGTTGTTCAATTGGAATACAGAGCCTTTGCATCAACAGAAAAAACCATTCGCTTGATTGAACCAGTCGGCATTTTCTATTCAAATGGGTACTGGCACACCATTGCTTATTGTCGTTTACGTGATGACTACCGTGATTTCAGAGCCGACAGGATATTAAAACTTAACATCACCGATGAGGTGTTCAACAACACACATCCTACGCTGAAGTCTTATTTTGAACAACTAGCACGAGAAGAAAATCTCGAAAAAGTAGTTATTAACCTGGACAAGCAAACCGCAAAATACCTGACTGACGTAAAATATTATTATGGATTTGTGAGCGAAAATGAACATGATGATTTTGTTCAAATGACTTTTCTCACATCGCAGTTGGAGCTATTTACGCGTTGGTTCAGCACCTTTGCCGACAGGGCTGAAATTGTTTATCCGGAAATTTTAAAAACCCACTTGAAAGATCACTTGGAACGTGTTGCAAAAAAATTGAGCTAACATTTTATGTGCGGATAAGAGCCAAAAAAAAGGGCCAGACTATCATAAGGTCCGGTCCCTTTAAATTATTACCAACTGAACAGAAGGAAATTATGCTTCAGCTCAACAGTATTATTTGGCTTGCTCCACCACGTAAGAATTAAGCTCTTTTATCTTCCCTTCTTTCAACTTATAAATATCACAAAAGTCGGCATTGAATGTACTACCATCTTTTTTCTTCATGCTCATAAAGCCTTCTGCCATAACCATATCGCCTTCTGCAATAACATTTCTCACATTAATTATCGGTGGTTCCGAAAACTCTTCTGCAGTCATTGCCTCTCTAACAGACTCGATGCCAACCAGTGGAGTAGTTCCCATCATTCCCCATCTAACATCTTCGGAACAATACTCTAAAAATGCATTAACATTACCTAGAGCAAAAAACTCATTTAGCCTAATAATCAATTCTTTGTTTGATTGTGCTGACATAGTAAAAACATTAGTTTGATGAACAATATATTTCTCAGTTCTTGAACTCTTCTGCCAATTCTTTTACTTTAAGCAAAGCTTGGTCCCATAATACAGATAGCATTTCATACAGCTCCTCCGTCATATCACTTTCAATAAACAAGGTGGTAATACCATCCTTCTCAATTAAACGATATGTTTCCATTCCTCCCTTCACTGCCTTAGCCGCCTCACTGTCGTAATCATCCACATTGTTATTTATCACTCCTTCGTATTCTATACTTATAATTCGAGAAGGATCATTGGCAACTATTTTACCAACCATCCCCTGACCACTTTGATCCAGGAAGCGGGCCTTACTGCCCAACGTCCAATCAGATTCTGCATATGAACCTTCTGAAAATGCTGAATACCATTGTCTGGTAAATTTATCGAGCAGCATCACATCCCAAACCACTTCTTTAGGGGCTTTAATTTCAATCGATTTTCTGATTACTAGCTTTTCCATTTTCTATCGATTTATTATTATAAATTCAGCACCACAAGTCTCGGAGGTAAAAAGTGATGCGTACTATTTACAGTTGTCATACTCTGGCAATAAGTTGTACTACCCTCAGACAGCTTGATTATAATCGTAATTAATCATCCACTGAACACCGTACTTATCCTTAAACATTCCGAAATAAGCTCCCCAAAATGTATCTTGCAAAGGCATTTCAATTGCTCCTCCCGCTGAAAGCCCGTTAAACAGCTTGTCAGCTTCTTCCTTCGTTTCAGCACCCAATGAAAGAGAAAAGTTATTTCCCATTGTTAAACTTTGACCCATCGATTCCAATGCATCGGTACCCATTAATATATTACCATTACCAATGGGAAGTGCAATATGCATAATTTTATCCCTGTCTTCTTCCGGTAGTTTATCTGCTTCTGGTGTATCCTTAAAGCGCTGAATCATTAAGAACTCTCCACCAATTACTGCCTTGTAAAAATTAAAAGCTTCTTCAGTTTTACCCAAAAAGTTCAAATACGGATTTAATGTTGCCATGTTAAATGTGTTTTTTTAATCGTTAAAAATATGTAGATTTTAGTGTAAAAGGCAGTTTTCAAACTGAGTAGTCATAAAGCTTTTCACCGTTAATTTACGACAATTAAACCAGTTGATTTTATACAAGTTATAAATTTATCCATGAGCTTTTTATTGCTTTAGATGACCTTCATTCCTTGCATGCCGATTTACATCACAAACTTAATTCACTATTTTATAATCGATAAGGTATGATTACGGCAATGTAAACGGCTAATTGCGTCAACAATCATTACCATTATATCCAGGGTCTTATTTCCTGAGTAATGTCTTTAAGATTTTACTTTCATTGTTTGAAAAACCTTTTGAGAAAAAGTATCTTCAAACACTTAATGAAAACTTCTGTTCATTAACAGCAACCGAGAGAGTGTAAATACACGTAATCTTAAGGGTTGTAATTTATCTTTAAAACATGAAACACATCTCAATTTTGGTTCCCAAGGGGGCTATTTTAGGCAGTCTTGAAGGCTCCCGCCAGCTGCTAACTCAAGTAAATGAGTTTTTCAAAGCAAGAGGAGAAACCCCCATTTTTAAAGTACAACTAATTGGACTTTCTAATGCCACACCGGTAAGTGGAGGATTATTTACAGTTAACACCGAAATTCTAATCGATGATGTAAAAAAAACGGACCTCATTATTATTCCGGCCTTAGATGGGGATTTAAATCAAGCTATAGAAAACAATCAGGAGCTTATCCCGTGGCTTATCAATCAGTATAAAAAAGGGGCCGAAATTGCCAGTCTTTGCTTAGGGGCATTTTTATTGGCATCAACTGGTTTGCTAAACGGTAAAAGCTGTGCAACACATTGGATGGCCGGCAATCAATTCAAGACAATGTTTCCGGATGTCAACTTGGTTACCGAAAAAATCATTACTGATGAACACGGTCTTTATTCCAGCGGGGGTGCATTTTCATACATGAACCTGATTTTGTACCTCATTGAAAAATATGCAGGCCGCGAAATGGCTATACTCTCAGCAAAAGTTTTCGCCATTGAAATTGATAGAACTACTCAATCCCCATTTATTATGTTCCAAGGGCAAAAGGAACATGAAGATGATGCTATAAAAAAAGCACAAGAATTTATTGAACATAATTTTCACGAAAGAATTACGGTTGATGATTTGGCAAGCATGCTGGCAATGGGCCGTAGAAGCTTAGAACGCCGGTTTAAAAAAGCTACTTGCAATACCGTTATTGAATACATTCAGCGGGTAAAAATTGAGGCGGCCAAAAAAGGGTTTGAAACTAGCCTTAAAAACATAAACGAAGTGATGTATGAGGTTGGCTATTCTGACACCAAAGCATTCAGAAGCACTTTTAAAAAATTTACAGGTTTATCCCCTATTGACTACCGAAATAAATACAATAAAGAAAAGGCAATAGCCTAGTCCAATAGAAGGAGTTCATTTACTGTGCTCCTTCTAATTTAAGGATCCCATTTGTCGCAATTCCTGCCCTAAAATGCCGTTTCACACCCCTCTTTACCAATTTCTCATCTTTAAATTTGTTTAAGATTAATCGAATTAAAGAATAATACAACTTACTATGGTAGAAGTCTTTAAAACGAACATTGCCAATAAGGCTCAAGCTCTACAGGTTTCAGAGCTGTTAAGTCAATCATTTGAAAACTATTATGTAAACATCGATCTGGAAGATTGTGACAAAGTTCTTCGGGTTGAATGCAAAATCGGCAATGTTGATGCCAGTAAACTTATTGCATTTCTAAAGAAATTAGGATTTGACGCAGTTGTGTTACCTGATGAAATTGAGGAATACAATGCGAATAAAGACAATCACATTCTAACTTAAGTACAGAAATCATGCTACTAAAGAATAAAAATGCTGTAATATATGGAGGAGGAGGAGCCATTGGCAGCTCCATTGCTAAGGCTTTTGCATTAGAAGGCGCCCGCGTATTTATTGCTGGTCGCAGAAAAGGACCTTTGGAAGAGGTTGTTTCCACCATCAAACAATTTCACGGCTTGGTCGAATCTGCCACAGTTGACACGCTAAACGATAACGCTGTTGAATATCATCTTGCTGATATTTATGACAAAGCCGGCTCAATTGACATAACAGTAAATGTCACTGGCATTTATCATGTGCAAGGAGCTCCATTAGCAGTAATGCGAATGAAAGATTTTACCCTGCCAGTTACCACATATATCAACTCCAACTTTATTACGGCTACAGCTGCAGCTCGATACATGGTAAAACAAAATTCTGGAGTGTTATTCACCATTTCAACCCCGGGAGCATTACTGGCCGATGGCTATTCTGGAGGTTTTGGAGTTGCCTGCGCTGCAATTGAAGGCTTAACCCGTCAGCTGGCAGGCGAACTTGGCCCCTACAATATCCGCGTTATCTGCTTACGTCCTGATGCAATTCCTGAGGCAGCCCTGGCAGGCTCGCATAGCAGAGAAGTGTTTCTCAACAGGGCAAAACTTATGGGCATTACACTTGATGAGCTGCTTGCAGGTATGCCCAACGGAACATTACTACAACGCTCCCCTACGCTACAGGAAATAGCTAATGCGGCAGTCTTTCTCGCCTCGGATAAAGCAAGTGCCCTTACTGCCAGTGTCGCAAATCTAAGCTGCGGATCGGTTGTATGCTAAAATATCCACTATTTACTGGCAAAGAGAATCATCGATTCCGTATCTTTACACACTCAATACCAGTAGGTTATGAACAAAAGCCTGCAAGCATTAAATGCCACTTTGTTTGACTATTTATTAGTAATAGTCCCTTACAATGATGTATATGCTAAGGTTGTGGATATTAAAGAAGCTTTCTGGCTGAACTATAAATGCAAATTTGCTGCAAATCTTTATCCACACATTGCACTTTCTGAATTTGTCATTTATGACTCAATGGAGAAGCGGATTGTTCAGTTGCTTGAGAAATTCTCTAAATCTGTTGTGCCATTTCGTACTATACTTAAAGGTTTCGGCACTGTTGCCAACCATACATTTTATGTAAATGTAGCCTCTAAAGAGCCCATAATAAAGGTTGTTAAGAATATGAAATTGGCATTAGGAAATCATCTACAATCAAACAGCCTGTTTAAGCCCCATTTCTCTACAATCCCAAACTTAACCATAGCACGGAAGATGACTAAAGAACAATTCGAAAAAGCAGAAAAGGAATGGAAAAATGAGGCGTTCGATTCCAGTTTTGAAGTTAGGTCAATGAGGCTTTTAAAGAGAGTAAACGACAAATACCATATTGTTAAAGATATTCACTTTACAGGCGACGGGGCATTTGACATTCAACCAGTCTAGTTTTAAAAATTTATAAGCGAAAGCCGCTACAGCTAGTACCTGTAGCGGCTTTCGCTTTAGTTAGATCCCTAATGTTGACAAACAATTATCCAGTATAGTCATCAGATAATCCATTGTTTCATCAAGGCAGGAATCCTTACTTGGTGTTAACAAGATTAACCCAAAGTTAACCTAGTTCTATTTTTTAATTACTTCTGAATCGAGTTAGTTCTATACGCAAAAAACCAACTCACAGACTCATGTATTGCCTTGAATTTCAATCAATTCTAAAATAAATAAATATGAGACAAAAACTACAAGTATTTCTTTTTCTGTTCTTGTGGAGTGCAATAGTCTTTGCACAAAATAAGAAAACAGTGACAGGGGTTGTGAGTGACAAAAGCAACCAACCATTACCCGCTGTAAGTATATCATTGGTAGGGTCTACCATTGGAACTACGACAAACATTGATGGTAAATTCAGCATTTCAGTTCCTGAAAATGCTAAATTAAGCTTTAGCTACATAGGCTTTCATACAAGGACGATTACAATTGGAAATAACACAACTATTAATGTAACGCTCGAAGAAGATGATAAGGCATTAGGAGAAGTAGTAGTAACCGCTTTGGGTATTAAACGCGAACAAAAATCTCTCGGCTATGCCGCTCAACCAGTAAAAGGTGATGATATTACAAAAGCTGCTCCGGTAGACTTGGCCCAAGGATTAATGGGAAAAGTAGCCGGCTTGAACATTTCAACCGGCAATGGTTTAAGTGATGCTTCTTCACGCATTGTAATTCGTGGTAACAATAGTTTGTTCGGTAACAACCAGCCTCTTATAGTAGTGGATGGGGCCATTATGGACAACAAACCGTTGGATCAATCTAATACCAACAGTTCTGACCTTTCTACGCAAAAGGATTGGGGTAACTACCTGAGTTACTTAAATATGGACAATATCGAAAACGTATCTGTTTTAAAGGGTCCTAATGCTGCTGCTTTATATGGAGCAAGAGGTGCAAATGGTGTAATCTTAATCACCACTAAAAAAGGTGCCCCTAAAAAAGGAATGGGTATTGATTACAGTTATACCACGAACTTCACAGATGTTTACCGTTTTCAGGATTTACAAAATCAATACGGGGGAGGATCTGTAGCAGGTTTAGTTACAGCAAATCCTCAACTGCCTAAAAATAGTGCTGGAGAATACTTCTTACCTACTTTATACGGTGGCAGCAGCTATGCTACCGGAGGTTCAGGAATTCCATATTACCATGGGGTAATACCAAACACAGGCGGCAAGAATGCTTATCAAATTTTTAGCTGGTTCGGTGCGGGTGCTTCTTGGGGACCAAAGATGGAGGGCCAAATGGTTAGATGGTGGGATGGACAAATGCGTGCTTATTCACCTCAACCAAATAACCGCGAATTCTACTATAACACAGGTTCGGAGAAAACACATAACGTAGCTTTCAATACAGCTAACGATTTTGGAACACTTCGTTTATCGGCATCTACTTCACAAAGTGATGCGGTTATTGATAATGTAAACAATAAAAAAACCAGTTTTTCACTGGGTTCTACAGTTAAAATTTCTAAAATGCTTAGTGCTGAGCTTTCTGCTTCTTATAACCAAGCTTTTAGATTGAATACTGCTGACGTAGGAAGTAACAACTCATGGTCGAAGTTTTCGACTTACGGAATGTCAAGAGAATACCAACCATTAGAAAAAAATGTTTTCATTAATCCTGACGGTTCTAAATTCAGTTTTCCAAACACTTATCCTTACGCGGAATACGGTGTTGATTTGTTCTGGAATAAATATGATCAAAATCAGCGCTTATGGAGAGATGAGCTTGTTTCTACTGTTAAAGTAAATGCAGAAATCACTCCTTGGTTAAATGCATTTGCTCGTACTTCTGGTAACTTTATCGGAAACCGTTTTGAAACTACAAACAATACAACAAGTGCTGATCACTTAACGGGTGGAGTTTTTTCTAAAGAAGTAAACAAGAGTAAAGTCTTAAATACCGATTTAATGGCGACTTTACATAAAAATGACTTCTTATTCAAAGGGTTCAATGCAAGTTTGTCGGGAATGTACAATGAGTATTCAAATAATTTAGAAGGAGTTTATGCCTCTAATAACACCGGAAGCAATACCTTCAAAGTTCCTGATCTTTATACACTTTCAAACTATACTGACGTAACCAAAACTAGCTTTGCCGAAAAAAGATATGATGTTCAATCGAATTCACTTTTAGGCATTTTAAACCTAAGCTATAAGGATTACTTGTTCTTAGATCTTACAGGCAGAAATGATATAAACTCTACTTTGCCTAAAAACAACAACTCTTATTTTTATCCTTCAGCCAGTGCCGCTTTTATCTTTAGTGAAGCATTTGACTTAGGTAAAGTAAAAGATGTGCTTT
This sequence comes from Solitalea lacus, assembly GCF_022014595.1. Lineage (NCBI taxonomy): Bacteria > Pseudomonadati > Bacteroidota > Sphingobacteriia > Sphingobacteriales > Sphingobacteriaceae > Solitalea > Solitalea lacus. Next base: position 128,555 of record NZ_CP091740.1, read on the forward strand.
CTTATGGTAAATTAAGAGTTGCATACGGAAAAAGCGCTAATGCTGCCGAGCCTTATATGTTAGATGCAACCTATACTGTAGGAACATTCGGAGGACAGGCTACTAATTCATTACCTGGTACTGTCCCGCCAACAGACCTCCGTTTCCAAACCTCCAAATCAATTGAGGTTGGAACTAACTTAGGGTTCTTAAACGACAGAATAAACCTTGATTTTACCTATTATGATATTATATCTGAGCACCAGATTATGACTTCTGCATTGTCAAGCACATCAGGATCAGCAAATATCACATTTAACTCAGGTGCATTGAGAAACAGGGGAATTGAATTTATTGTGAATGCAAACCCTTACAAGACAAAAGACTTCACATGGAATATTTCTTTAAACGGAGCTAAAAATGACAACTTCGTTGAATCATTACCTACAGGTATTCTAAATCAAACAATTGCTTCAGTATTTGGAAATCAAGGAGCATTTATGAAAGTTGCTGTAGGTGAAAAATACGGAACTATTTACGGTACCGATTTTAAACGCGATGCACAGGGTAATAAGTTGGTTAAAAACGAGAAAGATGTTAGCGGTAATGTAATAGGTACCACATATGTTGTAACAACCGATCCTGTAGCTATTGGTAATGCCGCACCTAAATTAACCGGAGGCATGGGTAATACGTTTAAATACAAACAATTCAGCTTGTATGGTTTAATTGACTTTAAATATGGTGGCGATATTTATTCATTTGATCATGCTACAGCAATGGGTAACGGTCTAGCCCCTGAAACTCTTGTTGAAAGAAATGGTGGAGGTTTACCTTACACTTTCCCTGATGGAACCAAAGCGAATGTGGGTGTAATTTTGGAAGGTTTTAACGTGGATGACAATAAAATAAATGACCGCGTAGTTAACCCAATGTATAAATATGCAGGTAGCTATGCCGCTTGGTCTGATTTAAATAGACCAAGAAGTTTATCGGTTTTTGAAAACTCTTGGGTGAAACTTCGTGAGGTTGCCTTAACGTATGATTTGCCTCAAAATTTAATAGGCAAAACCAAATTTGTTCAAGGTTTATCTCTGTCATTGATCGGTCGTAACTTATGTTACTTATATACAACCCTTCCGGATCATTTGAACCCTGAAGCTGTAATGGGAACAGGTAATGGTCAAGGCTTGCAGTGGTCGTCATTCCCAAGCATGAGAACTTTTGGAGTAAGTTTAAAAGCCAAATTTTAATTACTAATCAGTTAACAGTATGAAATTTAATTATAAAAAGAATATAAAAGCTCCATTGATTGGTTTATCAATGGTAATCGGACTGTCTTCGTGTCAAAAAGATTTTGGAGATATTAATAAATCATGGAATAGTACGTCATATGTTGCAACAATCCCTGCTATGTATAATAATATAGCATCGACTATGTTGGAATCAGGTCAATCTCGTACTATCGTTTCTTCATTCTTGTACCAAAACACCCAATTGGCTGCTAATTTTGCAACTTCCGGATTTCGATTGGACGATCAAGTTGGGACACTTTGGAACAATTATTATTTCGCGTTGGCAAATGCACGAAAGTTGGAGGTAATGATTGATGAAGATATTAGAGCTCCGAAAATGACCAATGTCAAGGCCATGCTTAAAACACTAATGGCCTATAAAGCTTTAAAAACAACCCAGCTTTTTGGAGATATGCCTTACACTCAAGCTGGAAAAGTATATAGCGGTCCTGATTTTTACCGTCCGGTTTATGATAAACAAGCTGATATTTTCGCAGGGGCAATTGCTGATTTAAAATGGGCTATTGACAATTTTTCAACTAATGCTGATCAGGTATCTTTAGGAGCTAGTGAGAATATTTTCAATGGAGATATCGCTACTTGGATTAAGTTCGCCAACTCGTTGCGCTTAAGATACGCAATGGCTATTCGTGACAAGAACGCTACTTTGGCTGATCCTATTATTGCGGAAGCCTTAACCAAACCATTGCTAGTCCCTGGCGACAATTTGGGTATGTATCCAAGTAAAGTCACCAATTTAGTTTTGGATCGATCGGGATCATATAGAGGTAATAATAATATTGTGCGCATGGGAAGTACCATGTGGAGCGCAATGTCGAGCTCTAATGCTACTGATGGTTCAGGTATCTATGATTTAAGATGTAAAATTTTCTTTGAGCCAAATAAAGCTGGTCAATGGGTTCCTTATCCTCAAGCTCCAACGGGAACTACCACTCCTGAAATAAACGGAGATGGTCCATACCAAGCATCAAGAACAACAACTTGGGTGACACCGGCTAACTATTTATATTCGCCGCTAAACTACTATTATATAGCTGATAAAACATTCCCTGATTTGTTTATCACAGCAGCTGAAGTTAGCTTCTTAAAAGCTGAGATTTATAACAGAGGTATTGCCGGTATTACTGCGAACCCTGCAACGGCAAAAGCATTTTATGAAGAAGGTATTGCCGAATCAGTTAAGTTTTGGTATAAAACTGCCAACAGTTCTACAATTTGGGCAGTAAATAAACCCGCTGCAGCTCCAACTGCCGCTGAACTTACGGCTATGTTGACTAATCCGGCTGTAGCCTATTCAGCAACACCTGCAACGGCACTCGCACAAATTTACAAACAAAACTGGATTGCTCTTTTTCACCAGCCTTTTGAAGCATGGATGCTGCAACGCAGAACTGGAGCTACTCCAAATGTTCAACTTTCTCCAGATAGTCATGTGTTGAATATGAATAAATTGAATTATCCGGCATCGGAAAGTTCAACTAACTTCGACAATTGGAAAGCAGTTACCGGGGGGACTAATGATATGTCTGTTAAGCCTTGGTTTATGAAATAAACAATGCTAAAACAATAATAAACAGCCGCCTCAAAATGAGCGGCTGTTTATTTTGTTAAAAGAATCTCCACATTTTAAATCTCTTTGTTTTCAAGCAGCTCTTGGACGGATTGAAAAGTTTCTTTCTAAATCAATCGTTTTCATGTTATCCTATAATTTATTAGAAAGTACTTTTAACAACTCCCTCAGCCCTTCAATAGAGCCCTATCCCCCCTTTGATTTTAAATCTATCCCACCTCCTACCTGATCTGATTTAGCTTTTACATAAACCTACCTACCTATTCAGCTAAACTCACCTCCCTTAACCTAAACAGGCTTAGCCTTTACATAAACCTACTCACCCCAAAACCCAAACCGAGTTAACCTTTTCCTAAAGCAACTTCGCCTTAGAAGTGGGTAAGTTTGGGTATTTCATTATTAGGTTTGGGTGGAAAGAGGGGAAAGTTAATTTTTTCTCGCTGCAGATTGTGGACTCTTTGCAAACGAGCGCTAGCGTGGTAGCGCATTGGAGCTCCACTAGCATCTTTAAAAAGCAAAACCCCAAACCTAAAGTCTGGGGTAGTTAAAACTTAAATAGTCTTTAAAATCCTTAATTAATGGGCAGCAGCTTTCTTTTTCATTTTATAAGCCACGAATTTAACCCTGGCCTCATCATTCTTCATTTTCTGAAGTAAAGTTTCGGCATCGGCCAGGTATTCATCATTATTCTTCTTCATCTCTTTGACAACGGCAGTTTGTTGTTTTATTGCCATCTTTTTATCGCCAAGGTTATACAATTCCATATTCATGGCGTTAGTATAGTAGAAAGAAGCTGGGCTTAGATCTTGAGCTTTTTTATACAACTTTATTGCTAACTCTTTATCCTGCTTTTGATAGGAAAGCTTTAAAAGTAGAGACGCATTGGATACACAACCCTGTGCTGCAGAAGCCGAATCGATTGATCGAACAGGTTCAGGTGCATTTTTATCGATAATAATAAAAGTACGATTTATGTTCGTAGTCTGATCAGCCGGCAAAACGAATCTGGTTATAAATTCGCGCCTTGCCTGTAAAAGTTGAATACTGTCATTTATTGCATTATAGATCTTCATTTTGGTTTCCAAAATCTTTTTATCTCTTTTCGATTCGTTCAATACAAAAGCACTCAGTTCAGCAATACACTTGTTTAACAGAACTACCTTATCAGCTTTCGACCATTTGTTACTTCCTATCAATTCGAAAGGTTTATCGAATTCTTTCATTAATTCACGGTCGAGATCAGCGGCTGAAAGACCATCCTTTTTGCACAGCAGGACATCTATTGTTTTATAGTTTTTAACCAGGTAATCATATACCTTAACACCTCCGTTAAAGTTTTCACCTAAAAAACACAATTGATCATTTGTAGGATGCTCTGAGATGTATTTATTCAAATACTGCTCTAAAGGCCGACTTACAGGAGACCGCTCAGCCTTTAAACGTTTTATATAGTTCTGTAGGAAGACCTCATCATAATTACCTGAATCAAATCTGGCAGTCATTTCCTTTATGCTGATTTCGGTTTTGCCTGAAAACTTTGCTAACATTTTGTCGGCTACATCTCCAAACGCTGAAGATGACATGGAACTTTTCGATTGCCCAATAAGGGACTCATCCGCCGGATTAATAAATAAATAGGTAGGATATGCCTTTACCTCGTATTTCTTGGCTAGGTCAATCCCTTCACCCTTTTCAGCATCTATTTTCACATTTATAAACCCTTTGTTGTATTTATCTCCAATTTCAGGTTTCGTAAACACCGTTGAAGCCATTACTTTACAGGGACCGCACCAACTGGTATAAACATCCACAAAAATGGGCTTATTTTGTTCTTTTGCCTTTTGAACAATTTCCTTCCAAGATGTATGTTCAAACTCAATGCCTTGAGCCCAAGCTCCCATTGCATTAATTATTAGTAGAAAACTTAAAATCTGTTTTTTCATTTTTTTAAAAAATTGATTTGCATCCTATAGGATTATTTTAGACTCTTTAACAAATTGTACAATTACTTTAGCCGGAATAGCAAGGCTTGTTGTACGGCTGAATCTGGCAATGTTGATTCCGTAAAACTTACCATTGGTGCCATATAAAGGCCCTCCGCAATCGGCGGGTTTTAATTTGCCATCATGAACCAAGGCCTCTTTAAAATTATCCCGTCTTTGGCTTTTTCCTTCTATAAAGTGATCAAAAGAACTGTTAGGCGCTACGTAATAATGTTTAAGAACAATATCCTTGGTGTGCGCACTGCCTGACTTTTTAGTGTATTGAAGGGAAACCGATTGATTAATATCATACTTGGATAATTCCTTTGATAAACCATCGACAGTTAGTATAGGCTCGTTATTTATACTGGTTAACACATCGCCGATCTCAATATCATTTTCACCTTCCTTAACATTTGCAGCCTTAACGTTTGTCCCTTCAGAATAAAGCGCCGTAACTACAATCTGTTGGGTATCTATATTGAAATTGACACCAACCCCTAAAAAAGCGGCTGGCGACTTCGGTATTGCTAAAAACCGGTTGCCCAGAACACTCATTATACCGTCCTTTTGCGGTCGTGGGGAAATTAAAAAGTTGCCAAACTCCGGAAAAGAAACTGAATCAGCATTAATTGGTTGAAGATCAACACCGCCCTTTATTTCCATAGAAACTCCAAGAAGAACCAAATCGTTCTTTTCATCACGACTTATCACTTTGGCACTTACAAACTTCCCCGAAACCACTTCAATCAGCGGATGCTCACTTATTTCAGAACTTTTGCTAATGAAGAAACTTTTCCCCTTTAAATCTGACTCAGAAACTAAGCCCTTCAAATTGACCAGAGTACTCAAAATCGAAGCCTTAAGAACTGAATCCTTTACAGCAAACACTGTTTTCTGAAATTCTGAATCTTGCGTTTTAAAGCTTGAAATTAATTCAACCATTTCAGGAACAGGTTTCAACTCCGCTTTCTTATCCGGTGAAAACTTATCTTCAGGAATGAAGGCAGTATGAATTTCAGGGAACTGCAATGCTGTCCAATATTTTCTGAAAACATCTATAGGGGTTTCGAAATTATCCGCTTGGGCATCCCTGATTCGGCTATGTATGCCAATTACCCTTCCGTTCAGGTCAAAAAGTGGCCCTCCGGAATCTCCAGGCTCCATTAAGCAGGTGCTTTGGATATAACCATTTTCATGTAGTTTGTTATAAATATATCCAAACCGCACCGTAGGATTATTGAATCCCAAACTACTGGGACAAGCTATACTAAGGCAGGGTACATTGTTTTCCAATATTGAAGACCATCCCATATTTGCCGATGGCCACTTTCCTTTATCGGTAATGACCAGCATGGCGGCATCTACAGAGTTGGAGTTAATCACACCTAAGCCTTTGGCTCTAACTTGCCGCCCGTCAGTAAAAGTTACCAGGTAAATGGCATTGGGCGTTATAGCATGCCCTGCGGTAAGAATATGTCCCTTCCTATCCACCACCACGCCACTGAAATGGCCACCAACTCCTTTTTGGGATTCGGTATTATACGCAATTATGCGAACTGATGCATTATAGGCCTGTTTAATGCCTTGTTTAACTTCAGCCTGCATTTGCTCGCTATTAAAACTGTTATTTTGAGCAAATGTTGGTTTAAAAATTTGCAGGCAAATTAAAAATGCAAGTAGCTTTTTCATGTGGTCCGTCAAAGCACAATGGTTCTTAATAATTAATATTTTACTCTATTTGGCCCTTAAAACGGCCTCCGGGTTTTTGCTTAATTCTGAAAGCAATAATTCTTTTAATTTCGGATTCGAAGGACGGGGTGCATCAATAGTTACCACGTTTCCCTTTTTGTCGAATACCATGAATCTAGGAATTGCCTCGATTTTATAATCTTTAGTTATCTTGCTCCAACCGCTGGCAAAAAGTTGAACGCCATCCATTTCCTTTTCCTTAAGCATGGCTTTCCATTTTTGCTTATCCTTTTCTTCATCCAATGAAACCGAAATAAATACTACATCCTTTCCCTGTAATTCTTTTTCGAGATTTTTAAGTGAAGGAATTTCCTGCTTACACGGGCCGCACCAGGTTGCCCAAACATCCACCAATACCACTTTTCCTTTAAAATCGCTCAATGAAACTATCTTACCGTTTTGATCAGGATAAGTGAAATCAGCGGCAGGTTTTGCTCCGGTTTCGGCACTGTAATATTTTGAACCAAGCTTTTCAATAGCTGCCTTTTGGTATTCAGATTGAAAATATTTGCCAAATTTTTCAACTATTTCCTGAAAGCCGGCGTAATTTTTCACTCCCTTTATACCCAAAGGACTTCTCAAGATATATGCTCCTTTTACCTTGTCGGAATTAAAGGCGGCAATCTTGTTATCCAAGGTTGACCGGCCCGGCACGGCATAGTCTGCATACAGGTCCATAAAACGCTTGCCATAAAGGGTTAACAACACATGATCGTTGTTGAATTTATCTTTAACAACAATGGTATTGTAATATGGAATGAAATCCTCCGTTTTGGGATATTCATTACGCGGGGTACGCAAAAAGTTCAGAGCGTAAAGATCCAAATCATAAACCGTCACTTCTTTCATCAACTCATTGAAACCGGTATTTTTGGTATTGATGGTCCTTCTGAATTCTTCAGCTTTGGTTGCAACTTTAGTAAACTCCGGAAAGAAATCACGAAAAGTGCTATTGTCTGCAAAGTGAAGAGATTTATTCTTCAGGCTTTCCGTCATTTGAGTCCATGACGACAGAATGGTATTTTCAGGAGTTTGCTTACCCACAAACTGCATGGTTTTATTATATATTGAAACCTCGGCTTTATCTCCTTTTTTAAAATAAATCGGAAATTTACCTCTTTTAAATTCAGCCCATCCAATGACATAAAAACCCTCGTATGCAGGAGTAAACAAAAAGCCAAAAGAACCATCCTTCGCCAGATTGGTTTTAGCTACTTCAACCGGCTCACCATCCTCAATCGAGAACAAGGTAATGTCTTGATCATGATAAAAATCTGACCCTACTGTTCCCCGAATTTCATTCATTTGGGCAAACAATGTGCTGCCAAGCAACATGGCAAAGGCTAGCATCACTAATTTTTTCATATTTATTTAATGCAACCTGTGAGGTTGAGTTTAATTGATTGGCAAAAACAACTACGGCCCAAGGACCGCAGTTGAAATAATGAAAGAAATAAAGAACTATTTTGATCAAACAACCTTTAATTGCCTCTTAGACCGTTTATTATAAGCTCTGTTTAGAAAGTTCTTTGAGCAATAACTCCTTTAATTCCGGTTGTGAAGGGCGAGGAGAATCCAAATTAACGATTTTACCCTCGCGATCGAACACCATAAAACGTGGAATGGTAGCGATTTGATAGAAATCCAGTAATTCATTTTGAGGGCCGCCGAACAATTGAATACCACCTAATTTCATGTCATTAATCATTTTCAACCATTTGTCCTTATCTTTTTCCTGATCCATAGTAACACTTACAAAGGCAATGTCTTTATCATGCAACTCCTCTTCCAGTTTTTTCAAGAATGGAAGCTCTTGCTTACAAGGTGCACACCAGGTTGCCCAAACATCTACCAAAACCACTTTGCCTTTTAAATCGCTAAATGAAACCATTTTGCCATCTTTATCAGGGAAGCTGAAATTTCTAGCCTGACCGCCTGGAGTTGCCATATATAATTTTTGGCCTAAGGCCTTTACTTCTTCTTGAAGACCCGGTGATGTTTTAAGATAGCGGTCGTATTTCTGAACAAATTCCTCGTATCCTGGGTAAGACTTTATATATGGGGTCCTACTCTTTAAAATATACACGCCTTTTTGATGGTCAGAAACAAGTAAATTCATTTTAGCCTCGTGTGTACCTTTTCCGCCAAACTCATTCACATATGAAGAAATGAATCTTTCGCCATACATGGTCGACAAAATATCATCATTGGGGTAGTTTTCCTTTTTAATGGTTTTGTAATAAGGAATAAAATCTTCCGCTTTTGGATGGACTTTACGTGGCGTATGTCTAAAGTTAAGCGCATAAAAATCCAAATCGAAGTAAGTTACGGAGGTCATTAAACGATTAAAATTCGCATTCTTTGTTTTAATCGTTTTTCTAAACCCATCCGCCTGGGATGCAACTTTAGTAAATTCAGGGAAAAAGTCTACATAAGTACTCATTGGAGGTTCGGCAAAATAAACTGCTTTTACCTTTATTTCTTGAGTCAGGTTGATCCACGATGAAAGAACGGTATTTTCGGGAGTCTGCTTGCCGATAAACTTCATCCTTTTACCATCAATAGCAATTTCGCTTTTATCTCCTTTTTTAAGGTACAACGGAAACTGACCTGGCATTGATTTACCACTATTACCTACCACAAAGAAACCTTCCGCCTCCGGTTCAATCAAGAAACCAAAAGCCCCATCTTTAGATAACCTTGTACTAGCGATCAATTGCATGTCACCGTCTTCAATTTTGTAGAGGTTGATGGCTTTATCATTCGTATTTTTTGCCACCCCGCGTACTTCACTTAACTGGGCAAATGAAACTTTTGACAGCAACAGCGCGGCAAGTATTAAAACTTTTTTCATTATTTTTTTATAATTTCTTACTTAATAGTTCTTTCAAATACACCTTTAGCAGTGGATTTGACGGGCGTTGGCAGCATTTAGCATTCACCATTTTTCCATCTTTGTCTATTATCAGAAAGCGAGGAATACCTGTTAAGCCCACCTGATTGAAAAACGGATTTTTTCTCATTCCCTCTTTCATGAGTAATTGCTCACCCTTAAGATTACGTTTCGTTAAGAACTGCTTCCACAAATTGGCATCATTGTCACCTGAGAGAGAAACGAATACAATGTTTTCGCCTTGCATTTCATGCTCCAGTTTTTTAACGAAAGGAATTTCGGCTATACATGGGTGACATGAGGTGGACCAGAGATCCATGAAAATATACTTACCCTTATAATCACTAATAGCAGCAGTACTGCCATCAGGACGCACGAAGGTAAATGCACTCATATCAGTGCCAGGCAATGCGTTAATAAAATTACTTTTCGCTTTTTCAGCCTTTGCAAGGGCGGCATTTATCTTCGAAATAGTTGCAGGATCTTTTACTAAAGGCATCACTTCTTTAGCTACTTCATTGATAGTAAAAACATCCCCTTCCAATGCAGCATAATCTAATAAAGCAACGATATAATCTTCCTTTAATTTTTGGTTTTCAATACTTTTTGCAAAGTTGGCAACCCAGGTATTTATGTTTCTGACGTTCAATTTACCGGCATCCATTTTGGCAAACATAAGTTCGGAAATGGTTTTAGACCAGTTGTGATAGTTAACGATTCCCGGAAATAATTGAATATCCAAATCATCGAATTTAACCTTATTGATCGCGTCTGTTTCGCCAAATACTTTGGATTCCATATAAGGACCAAACACCTTATCAAAATATTCACCCTGGGTATAACCTAATAAAACTTCCCGGTTACGTACAACTTCTACATTAGTTGAAGCATTGATTTCATTTACACGGTTGTAATAAACCTGTTTTAAAGTATATTGAGGATCATTATAGTCGTATTTGTGTGTCAGGTCAAAATAAAACTGGTTTACCTGGCTTCCATTGCCGCTAAAAACAAGTTTATTCTCCTTTACCGAAAGGCTAAGATTATCGCCCGGATTTAAGAATACATCAAATCCTCCTTTGAAACGTGGATCAGAAGCCATCAAGTTACAAAAAACTGGCTTTGCTAAATCAGCCTCCATGGCAAAATGACCATTTAAAACAGCAGCCTCTGCCAGAAGGATAGGTCTGGAACCCTTAATCCATACGTTAACCTGGGTACATTCTAAAGCATCTCCCTTAATTATCGTTTTAACTCCTTCATCTGCTACAGCAGGTAAAGAACTTCCTAATCCGCAAAGTAAAGCGGCATAAACCAAAAATTTCTTCATTAAAGTTTTTTAATAAATTGGTGTAAAGAAGCCGGAAGCCGAGATGGCTTCCGGCGTAATTTTTTAGTTGCGCTCTCTGTAGTGCAAGCTTACAACCTTACCAAAACCAGTATAGGTTTTATCCACAGTTAAAGGATCAGTAAACAGTGTAGGAACGTTGAACATTTCCATTTTACCATTTTTGTCAGCTGGCAATGCCGGATCATAACTACATACGATTAACTTATTCCCGTCTTTATATTTTATGAATCCAGTAGAGTTATGAAATGCGTGAAACTTCAAAACAGATATTTTTTGCGTCCCTTTATCAAACACAGTTGTAGTGCTTTTTGTCGGCACATCGTATTTATACACCTTTCCACCAACGTTATAAAATATAAAACCTTTGTCAGGGCTTATGGCAATTTTTTCTGCTTTATCAAAATCGGTAGCTGGCAACAGATCGAAATAACTTTGGGTTCCAGCTGGAGTAAATCGAGCCAGCCAGTACTGATTAGACGCATTTTTCAAAATCGCAAATACTTCTTTTGCACTTGTATTATAATCCATGTAGATAAGATCCATTCCAATATTATAACTAAATTTTTTACTGGCAGCAGGTGGATCTGTGAATGTTGAAACAGTACCATTTGAAGGGCTTATATGCTTTACAAAGCGTTTATTTACCACATCAAATGCAACACAAGATACAAAGGCGTCACTTTCATTTACTGCTATACATGGAGCGACTTTAAATAACGTTCCAGTTGAAGTTGTAAAATTAAGAGGTGTGCTATATCTAATATTAGTTGTTCGATCATAACAAAAAAGATCACCATTAGAAACCATATATGAACGATTAGGCCCTGCACGTCTTATTACATCATAATGGAAATTTTCAGGGAAATTATATCCATATACCTCATTTTCAGCATTGTAAATAGATGACCACTTGAAAAATTCCGGTTCAAGTCGATTGGTTTCCTGATCTGTCCCAACGTAAAGAGCATAATCCCCTGTGTTAATTCCAGGGGCAACAAAAGGAGTTGTGAGATTAAAGCCATACACAAATAAAGGTTTTCCTTTTAATGTTAAACCAGAACTAGTTTTAGCCAATAAGTCAGTAATGGTAGAAAACGTATTGTCTACCTCAAGAGAAAGCATATCTAACTGCGCCTTACCATTTACATCAGTCATTAACATCCAACCTTCATTAATTTCATTTCTAACAGTTAATGTAAAAGGTTTATCAAACGTAACTCCTGTTTCTTTATCTGTAATTCGATAAAAGAAAGTATAAGAATTTGCCTTTAATGGAACACCTTGAAACTCCAGATCTTTGGTAGTAGCTAATACATGAATTTTTCTATCGGCAGGATCAACATACCTCCATTCATAACTATAACGTGAAGGATCACCTTTGACATCCATCGTATAAGACACCTCTGGTTTAATTGTCAATGGCTTTCCATAAACGGCATTAACTACCCCCAATTCGCCAAATTCCGAAAATGTAACCTTATTAATATCATGATATTCATAGTTACCAATATCTTTTTTGCAAGAGCTTGCAACTACTATTGAAGCGGCTATTAAATAAGAATATATCCTTTTTTTCATGTTTTCTTTTATTAAAATAAACGTTCATTACTGAGCGGCTGCCGCCATCTTCATTACCGTTACACCATCCGCTTCATAAATAATATTACCCAAGGCTTTTTGCTCATTCAGGTAGCGTTGAGTAACTTTAGCATAAATCAGGGCTTCCGAAGTTAACATTGTCTCCATGTATAGTGGAGTTATACTGTTAAGTTGACAGACCAAAAACATTTTTTTTCTGGAGAATGGACCATAAAAATTAACATTCATACCCTTTGGCTGCAGCAGCACATCAGTAACCGTAAGCTTTTTAGTTATACATTTCACTACTTTATTAGTTTTTGAATTCAAGCGCTGTTTCATATCAGTCTTAAAGTTCTCGTTAGGTAGTAAATTGAAAATGATGCTAAACGTGTTATTTAGCATATCCTGAGTGCGAATCAATCTAACAGGAATAGTATCCTTAAGGGCATTTTTCTTCATGACAAAAGTTGTAGGCAATTCAAAATGTGTCCCTAAAACAGCCGTTGAACTTGGGTCAATTTCCAGCTTATACTCCCGATCGTAATTAACCGGAGCACCCACCACTGATACTATCACCTTGTGAACAGAGTCGGTATTTGTGACCTGGGCAAATGATATTGCCGTCGAATCAATTGCAACTCTAGGGTCCATTGAACCAGCTTCAGTAAAATAAATAGTAGACTCTCCTTCATAAGTCATTAAACCCTTTTCACAAGAGATCAATGATCCAACGAACAATAACGCACTAAGTTGATATAATAATTTCTTCATGATTTAAACGATTAATGAAATTGAGATTCAGAAAGAGGAAGAGGAACTACATATTTGCTTGCATCCATTGTATATGCTGGAGCACCATCTACACCTGATGGGATAGAGGCTGTATTTGTTCTTTTATAGTAATAGAACAACTGACCCTCTCCAAAAAACTCCTTTTTATATTCTTTCAATAATTCATTCTTAAAATTAGCAGTTGAGCCAAGGTTAATTAATCCCCTATTGTTCCTTACAGTATTTAAATAAGCCAGTGCCTGATTTTGATCAAGTTCACACTCAGCAGCGATATAGTACATTTCAGAGATCTTTAACAACGGAATAGTGTTCCTAAAACCTAACTTTTTCTCTATATCAGCATATTTCTTAAATGTTCGAAAAGTTTTACTAGAATTTGCAGGAACCTCCCAGTGCGGATCATATCTATAATCAGCTGATAATCCACTTGCATCTGTCTCAAACACACTTGTCAAACTAGCAGTACTTGGCGCAAGGATTACGATATTATCCAATGATGCACCATCAAACAAAGCATTTTGCGTTTTGTAGAGTTGATCCGTATACGTACCCAATATCATCTCCGTACTGAAAATTCGGTCGGGATTTACTCTTTCATTTTTGTTTGCAAGTGTTGTCCAAGGAAATTTTGAAGCGTTTTGAATGACAACCTTAGCCGCTGCCAAAGCAATCGCTTTATCTCCTCTGTATAAATTAACCCTGGCTTGTAAGGCTTTAACCGCAAAATAATTGAAGCGATAATTTCTATTCACCATAAAATCACTAGAAGTCGACGACATTACACCATTGGTTATTACGGGATCTTTCTCTAATAATTTTTCAGCATTGTTCAAATCTGTTACAATGTTTTTCATTACCTCATTAGCAGGCAGCAAAGGTCTGGCGACCGAGGACACTGTTTTATCATAAAATGGGATAGAAATTTGTGTCGAATCAACAGTGCTGTACATCGGACCAAATAAGCGCAGCATGTCAAAGTGAAGCATAGCACGCATAGCTATTGCCTCACCTCTATAAATCGAATCCGTTTTCGCATCTAAAAGGCCGGGTTTAGCATCCAGGTTTTGTAAAAAGCTATTGATGTTCATAATGGTAGAGTAGGAAGTTCTCCATATGTCCTCCATTTTAGACTTCACACCAGCGTCACCATAACTATATATAGAGGTTGGATAATACGCTGTATTTTGGCTGTTTAGGCTATATCGCTGCCCCATCACGTCCACAGTACTTAATGTAAGGTTCTGTCCATACAAGGAATTACTACCAATTCTGACATACAACCCATTTAAAGCCAGGTTTACACCTTGTTTATTAGCAAAAACAGTTTGTTCCAACATTTTATCTTCAGGCTGCACATCTAAAAAATTTTGACATGAAGCAAGGCCCAGTAATGCAGCAACCGATATTAATAAGTTTATATAATTTCTTTTCATTATTCTTAGATTTTAGAATGAGGCCCTTAAACTGAATGAAACTGAACGGGCAAACGGATATTCTATACCTCTTTCACGTTTAACGGTAGAAATTCTAACGATATCATTGGTATATGCAGAGAAATTCAAACTACTCATCCCAATGTTCTTAACCCATTTTGCATTTTCGAAGGTGTAGCCTGCACTGATCGATTCGAAAGAAAAAACATTTTCCTGCTGTACAAATCGCGACGACATTTCAGTTGCGTCTGTTAAGGAAATGCCCTTAAACTGTGTTATATCACCCGACTGTTGCCAACGATCATAAAGGGCTCTTTTATCCTGGTTTAAAGAAAGTTGAGCATAAGAAATGTTTTCAACTTTATTAAATAAGGCTGTATTAATGATATCTGCTCTTTGACTATATCTCATAGACATATTGACATTGAACCCTTTGATTCTAATCGCGTTAGTAATGATCCCTTGAATAAGAGGATCTGTATTTCCAATACGTTGGATGGCGGCCTTATTATAATCGAACGTATATTCACCGGTTGATGTTAGGAACATTTCACGGCCTGTTCCGGGATCAATACCCAAAGACTTTGCAGCCCAGATATCCGAAGGACTGTATCCATCCTGGAAACGGAGATAAGTTTTATTCGCCTCTTGGGTCTTATTCAAAGAAGCCAATGAGTTGCCAAACCCGCCGTAACTGCTATGTGTATGGCTTCCTGTTAAACTTATCGTCCAATTGATTCGGCTCTTAAGGTCCCTGATTACATTATAAGCAATCCTCGTCTCAATACCATTGGTTATAAGATGGCCTAAATTTTC
The DNA here is from genome assembly GCF_022014595.1 of Solitalea lacus. NCBI lineage: Bacteria > Pseudomonadati > Bacteroidota > Sphingobacteriia > Sphingobacteriales > Sphingobacteriaceae > Solitalea > Solitalea lacus. The sequence continues at coordinate 144,020 of NZ_CP091740.1, forward strand.
CTGGTGATTAACAAGACCTGTTGAAGAAGCATTGTTAACATTAACAACAAGATTTTCTGTGTATTTATTATAAAACTGAAAATAACCACTAAACCTATTATTAAACAAACCGAAATTAATACCGGTACTCAGCTGATAGGTCTTCTGTGCTTTAATATCAGGATTTGCAACCGAAGCTATATTTACTGCTCCCCCGAATTTGTTATAGCTTGAATTATAATTATAAACAGTTGATGAAGCAACGCTTCCAAAGTTTTGATTACCCGTAGCTCCAAAATTCGAATGAATCTTTAAGTTATCTAACCAGGAAATACCTTTAATGAACTTTTCATTGGAAAGATTCCATCCTATACCGGCTGCATAATAAGGCGACATCCTTTGGTTAGTACCATAAGAGGTTGAACCATCTAAACGATACGATGCATCAAAAAGAAATCGTCTATCATAAGAATAGTTAGCAGATACCAATGTGTTAGCAGTTCGATATACAGTTTGTGCTGCTGATGGTTTATTTAAATTATCATACCCAAAAGCAAATCGGGGGTTTCCGTTAGTTCCTGATGGGAAACCCACGAAAACGGTACCTAAAGAGTTGTTAATACGGTGACTCAATTCAGTACGGGCATTCGCAGTAATAGAATGCTTACCTAATACTTTTCCAAAACTTAATAATGCATTCCCTGTATATGAAAGGCTTTCTGATTTATTATTTTGAGACCTTCCTTTAAGGGTAAAATCAACATTTTCGTACTTTGTATTGTCAGGGGAGGTAAATACTGTAGAAGAACTTTGTCCTTTAGCTATTTGAAAACCTCCGTCTAAGCGTAATTCCGGCAATATTTCATACCTAACATTCATATTGTTTGAAAGATCTAAACCTTTGCCTGTATCATATGAGCTTAGCAAAGCATTATATAAAGGATTGCCAACGTTCAGAGTGATAATTTGAGCTGCATTTAGACCAGGGGCTTTGGATTGCTCAAGCCAGCGGGCGTTCGGATCCTTTGTATAATAAGGATTTAGGCTTGCATAGGTAGAGAAATCACCGTAAGGTGATTCTGCACTAGAAGTACCGCTTACAGAAAAATTATTGGTGATAGAAAACTTTGATTTGCGATAAACTAAATTCATATTTCCGCCCCAGGCATCACGACCCGACCCTTTCATTACCCCGTCTTGCTTTCTGTAATTAAATCCAACACCATATTGAAGATTTTGATCGCCACCGCTCACTGAAAGTGAATTATTATCAGTAAATGCAGTACGAACAGGTTCGTTTAACCAATAAGTATCCACACCTTGTTTAACTGTAATAAGATGGGTATTGTACAATTGATCCAAATAAATCTGATCTGCAGCATCAAGAGGAGCTGTATATCTTCCTGAAAGCTTTTCGAACTGGAGTTTTTCAGTTGAATTCATTAGGTTATATACTGTCAAATCAGGAGCCGCTACGCTTAAGTCATTGCTATAGGAAAACCGGAGTTTACCTTCTTTAGGTTTTACTGTTTCAACAACCACCACGCCATTGGCCGCTTTTGATCCGTATAAAGCCGTAGAGGCCGCATCTTTCAGGATGACTACTGATTGTATACGGTTCATATCCAAATCAATAATTCTTTGAAGGGTGGTTTCAAAACCATCTAAAATGAATAATGGTTGATTGGGATCCGAGGCAAATTGATCTTGTAAAGTCAAGCCTGATGCTCCGGTTTTACCGCGTATTTCAATTACTGGTGTGCTGTTCGGATCCGATCCTTTTAAATTATTTTCAACAACGATAAAAGCAGGATCTAATGCTTTTAAGCTTTGTATTAAATTGCTGTTCCCGATGGCTTTTAATTGTTCACCGGTATAAGTAGCTGTAGCACCGGTAAAAGTTTTTGCATCACGGTTGATACCGGTACCTGTTACTACAACTTCATTAATCTTAAGCTGGTTCGGCTCAAGCTTAACCGTCATTTTAGCTTTCGCAGGAACTTGCTGGCTGCGATAACCGATAAATGAAAAAGAAAGCACCGCATTTTCTGGTACATTCTTCAAGATAAACTGACCTTTTGCGTCGGTTTGAGTTGCAATGTTGGAACCTTTAACTACGATGTTAACACCAAGCATTGGTGCTCCTGTTTCGTCAATTACCTTGCCGATAATATCCTGGCTGGGGCGTTGTGTCTCATTAGAGTTAATTGAAGAACCTGCCTCTTTTGAGGTTTTAATGAGAATGTATTTATCATTAACCTCAAATTGAAGGCTTTTGCCTTTTAATACCAGCTTCATCACTCCTTCAACTTCTTCACGATTAAAATCAACAGAAATTTTTTCCTGATCATTCAATACATTGTTGTTGTAAAAGGCGACCAAGCCTGTTTGTTTTTTAACTTCCGCAAGCACTTTTGCAATGCTGATGTTATTTGCTTTAAATGTTACCAATGCTTTAGGTTGATAAGCAAGGGCATTCATCGAATTACAAATAAGAAACAGCAAAGCTAGCAGAGCAGCTAAACGTCGACTACCTCGTAAGCCTTTCATTAATTGTAAAGTTTCTCCATTCATAAATAATAGTTAGGTTAAATTTTGCTTGATTTGAATTCAAGACAATAAAATTTTGAAAACGGGTGACAACAACTTTTTTTTTCAGATAAAAATTTCTCAATTAGCTATAAATCAAAACTAAACACTGAAAATTTCATCTTAACCCATTGTCAACTAAATCATTAACATCTATTTGACAATACTAATTAAGATTAGCGGAGAACAGCATGGACTAAAAATGGAATAGCATGGACTAAAAAATAAAAAGACCCCAATGACCGGAGTCTTTAAATTAAGATTAAAGAATTACGAATTCTCTTTAAGAATAATTTCATAAAACACAGAGAGCCCCAAGAAGGGGCTCTCTGTGTTAAGGTTAAAACTAATTATGAAAATCTTTATCTCTGTTTACTAAGCACAACAGTATTATTATCGTTTATTGTGTATTGAAGCCTTGAGGTGATGGTTAAATTTTCCAAGAATTGCTTTAATGGTTTATCTTTTTCAATAGCTCCTGAAATTTTAACACTTTGAACGCTTGAATCGGCAATCTCTATTCTCACATCATACCAACGCTGAACAATTTCAGCAATTTCTTTAATGTCAGCATTATTAAAAAAGTAAATGCCATTCATCCATGAAAGCTCTTGTTGATCATCAAACCAATTTTGAGTGAACCCGATCCCGGTTGTATAAGTTGCCATTAGCCCAGGTTTCAGCAAGGACTCTTCACCGTGAGCATTCAACTTTACTGATCCTTCTACCAACGCCACCTTCAAGGCTTCTTTAAAATAGCTATTTACATTAAATGAAGTACCCAACACCTGAACATCCACGTCATTCACTTTTACAATAAAAGGTTTTTCCGCATTCTTCGTTACTTTAAAATAAGCTTCTCCTTTTAAGTAAACTATACGATTCTCGTCTCCAAATTCGAGGGGGAATTTTAATTCCGAATCAGAGTTGAGCCAAACTTCAGTGCCATCAGAAAGCTTTATTTTATAATCTTTTGTACGGGGGACTATTAAAGTATTATAATTCAATGCATGCTGTTGACCCTTCGATTCATATTTTAAAGCGCCTTGCTCATTATGCAAAACAGCAGTAGCAGTGTTTAACGTTTTATTTTGGGCGATTTGATCTAAGGCAACTGATTCACCAGTGGTCAATATCAGTTTTACGTTGTCTTTATTTTGAGCAAATTGAAACTGCTGATCTTTTGAGAAATAGTTTCTTAATACGAAAACAGTAACGATTGCAAGTGGTAATAAAACCGATGCGGCCACCAACCATCTTTTTAAATTTATGAACTTGACCGTTTTCGGCATTTCAACTTCTGGAGTCATTACCGAATTGATTTTGTTCCAGGCAGCATTCTGATCTATCTTGCTTAAAAAGGTGGCAGCTTTGGCTCCGCGGAATGATTCGGCATAGTCGCCATAAAGCTCCTTTACCTCTTCATCCTCGTTTATAAATCTAATCAACAACTCGCTATCCTCCGAAGAGATTTCGCCCGTTAGCTGATCGATGATCAATTGTTCAATATCTTCTTTATAATTTCTTTCCATCCTAGTTATTTGGTAGACATTTTTTTTTAACTAATGGGTGACAAAAAATAATACTATTTTTCTATTTAAAACTAGCCATCTGTTCCCTCATTTTGGAAAAAGCCCTTTTTAATTGAGTCTTAATGGTATTAATGCTAACCCCTATTTCATCTGCAGCTTCCTGATATTTTTTATTTTCTAAAGCAACAATAGTGAAAACCAACCTACATTGATCAGGCAATGTTGAAAGAGCCTTGTCAATGCGGTATTGCAATTCTTTATTTTCTAATACTTTATCTGAATTTTCATCTGCAACAAAATCAGCATCTTCAAGTGCCAATTCAACATAGGTTTTTCTTTGTTTAATACGATTTAAACAGATATTTCTAATTGCAGATTTTAAATACGATTTTAAAGAGGTTTCGATCTGGAAATATTGCTTTTCCTGCCATAATTTAAGAAAAAAAGCTTGTACGACATCCTCAGCCTCTTCGCTATTATTTAATAAGAAAAAAGCTTGCAAACAAAGCTGCTTATAATATTTATCAAATAAATTCTTGAACCCTGCGGCTTCATCAGCCTTTAATTGTTCAAGTATCAAAATATCATCCATGCAATTTCCGATAAATACTTCTCATATTATGAGGGGGGGAGTAAGATACTTAACTTTTCTGGTCAAACATCTATATTAACTAGATAAATAGTCATTTCTAGTCAAACATTCTAAATAGCACCTATTAAAATAAATAAATAAAGTGGGTTTTTGCAGCGAAAAACCCACTTTATTAGTGGTCCCTACAGGAATCGAACCTGTACCCTGAGAACCGGAATCTCATATTCTATCCATTAAACTAAAGGACCAATGTGGTAGCCCGGACGGGAATCGAACCCATATCTAAAGTTTAGGAAACTTCTATTCTATCCATTGAACTACCGGGCCAACTCTTAAAAGCTTTCTTATCAAGCATCTTTGAGCGAGGGGCAAATTTAGTACTTTATTCCAAATAATCTCTTTTTATCATTGATTGAACCGGTTATTTCTCAATTGGCATTATAAAACCAAGGCCCTCAGTTCGGTAATCTACTGAGGGCCTTAAAGGTCTGCCATTTAGGAATGTATCTATTAATGACTTAAACCTAATCAGTAATCATTATTAAAATTCAATCTTAAATCCGAATACTGGTATTAATCCTAACTGATATTCCGTTTTTATGTTATTTGCTGCTTTATTATACGTTTGCTCAAAGGGGTTTTGGGTGTTAAACACATTTTGGGCTGCCACTAACCACTCTTGAGAGACTTTTAGCCCATTTATCCTAAGAGAAACTTTAACATCTGTGCGAAAATAATCCTTAAGCTTCCTCGAGTACATCTGATTATCATCATACACTGCGGCATGAGCCTGCTCAGATAATGACATGTTCAATGGGCTATATCGTTTCCCTCCTGCATAGGTAATTTTAACATCCATTGCCAATTTCTTGTTTCCCCTAGCTCCTATTAGTGCTTCATAACCGCCTAAAGCATTAAATATATAGTTCCCATTAAATACGGTGCTCCTCTCTTTTCCATCACTTGGTGTATATAACGAATTATATAATGATGATGTAAACAGAAAATAAACGTTTTTATTGTAGATTTTCTCAAGAGAAAGCTCAACTCCATAATTTCTTCCTGTTCCGGTGTTTTTCAGGCTTTCCTCAAAATCAAACACACCCTTTTCTCCTTGATTTATTAAAGAAAAAGCAGGGAACTTACTGTGCACTGGAATTTGATATAAATGTTGATAATAACTTTCGGCTTTCATCCGCCAATTTCGGCTCAATGACCAATCATAGCCAATAACCATATGTAGGCTTTTGTTAAAATCAAGATTTCGATTAGTCATACGTTCAGTATTGACAATTTTGCGGAAGTACACCATCATTGGCTGCATTTGACTATGAAGTCCCACTCCTAGGCTTAGTGCGCTATTGCTATTTACACCCCATATCACAGAAATTCTGGGCTCGATAGAAAGGTTATTATTCAGGAAAAGTTGTTGCCAATGCCCTCCATAAATAAATGTTAATCGCTCAGTAGGCTTGTGCTTCAATTCTAAAAAAGCCTGCATAAAATAGGTTTGAGCATTAGAGTTATATGTTCTTGCATATGCGACTCCATCGTTTTTATAAAGCTTGTTATTGGCTTTAAAATCAATTCTGCTTGCAACAACTCCTGTTCGTGCGCTCCAGTGGCTATTCCACTTTTTGCTCCAGCTACCCTGCAAGCTTGTCCGCATTTCTTGTGAAGCAAAATATTCGTCATGAAAGGGAACTAAACTAGAGCTCACCGAATCGATCGAGTAATCGGGTCTTTGAATGGTTGAAGATAAACTGAGTCGCATGCAACTGTTGTTCTGAAAGCTTTTTAGGTACACTAAGCCCAGTGCACCCATCTTAAACCCATAATACAAGTCCTCCCCCGAAGTTTGAATTGTTTTATTGCTTCCTGTCTGTGGTTTACTATCTAACATGGACAAATCACTACTCCCCCCTATTCCAAATACAGAAACCGATGAAGTTGAGTTAACTGGAAAATGCAGTTTAAAAGACACATCCTGATACTTAGGAATGGCAGCAACACCAAACTTTAAGCCTAATGAGTTCAATGCATCTAATGTTGAATACCTATAATTAAGTAGAAATGATGATTTGTTTTTCTTACTTATCGGCCCCTCTATCCCTGCTTCTAAGCCTGTAAATCCTACCTGACTTATGAATTCATACTTTTCATCATTCCCATTTCTCATTTTCAAATCAAAAACACTTGATGTAGCATTTCCAAATTCAGCCGAGAATGCACCTGTATAAAAGCTGGAGTTTGCCAGTACATTTGTATTAAGTATACTAATACCCCCGCCATTGGTCACACCTCCTAAATGATTCGGATTAGGAATATCCACGCCATCCAATCTCCAAAGCAAGCCCATTGGCGAATTCCCTCTAACCGAAATATCATTCCTTTTATCTTCAAGCCCCACTACTCCAGGGTTATTGGTTATCATCCGAACTGGATCTCCTAAACTTCCGGCAAACTTGTTCACTTCTTGTACATTAAATTCATGTGAACTGAGTGGAGTAGCCTCACCCATGGATGACATCCGGTTATCCTTTCTCCATTTTTCAGCAGTAACAGTTGTTTCATCTAAGTCAATCACTTTTTGCTCCATTTCAACTTGAAGTACTACTTCTTTGCTCGAATTAACAATAATATCGGGCATTACAACAGATTTATATCCTACAGAACTAACTTTTAAAGTATACCGTCCAAGTGGAACTGCTGAGAATCTGAAGCTTCCGTCAGCAGCTGTTACAGTTGTCAGCTGGGCATTTACTAATTGTACTATTAGATTTGACAAAGGATCTTGCAACTCTTTTCCAACTACTTTCCCCCTAACGCTTTGAGTAAGTTGCTGACCAAGCACATACTGACTAATGAATAGTAAAGTATAAATCAGTAAAACGCGTTTCATATGTTAGCTTTTTTAGGTAGTGAACTATAACATTTCAATGCTAATCACATGAATCAACTCTCCCGCAATAGAGCCTGCAACAGAGTAATAAAGAGCTAAGCAACTATTAAACTGTAGGATTCAGAGAATAGCAATCCAGGGTCATTTATTATTGAGTAATAATTGACCGCGAAACATTCTGGAAATAAGATTGAACAATATGAGATGGTAGGAAAGCCGCTTAATGATCTAGCATTAGTCCTTGTTATTTTTCATTTACAGACCAATGAAAGGTGTTGCGTTTGTACATTAATTATGCATTCGTAAGAACATAATTATAATTAGCCGGCATTTTTTAATAGGAATGACAAAAAAGATGCCGAACCATTAAAATGATTCGGCATCTTCAAATTTGTATTCAAAAACAATACTTTAAAATAGTTACTTATACTAAAACTCAGTAAACTACGTGTTATATTGATGAAAATTTAGGACACTTTACTACCTTCCTTAACCTTGGCAGAAGGATTAATAAAACACAGTTTCCCATCAGCATTTTCGGCCATTAAAATCATGCCTTGCGATTCAATCCCTTTGATCTCTCTTGGGGCCAAATTCACCAAAATACTTACCTGTTGCCCAATAATATTTTCAGGTTCAAAGTGTTCAGCGATACCCGAAACAACTGTACGTTGATCAATACCCGTGTCAATTGTAAGTTTTAACAACTTTTTGGTTTTGGCAACTTTCTCAGCTGTTAAAATAGTTCCTACCCGAATATCCATTTTAGAAAACTCATCAAACGTAATGTTTTCCTTAGCAGGAGTTACTGGTTGTGCAGCTGCCGCATTAGCCGTTTTTGACGCCTCTAACTTTTGCAGTTGTTGTTCAATTACAATATCCTCTACCTTTTCAAACAGTAGTGTAGCTTCTGCAATCTGATGCCCTTCAACCAATAAATCAACACCTCCAGTTTTATCCCAGGCTGTTTCAGTAAGATTAAGCATTGCGGCCAACTTTTTAGCACTAAATGGAATAAACGGTTCAGCCAAAACCGCAAGGTTAGCAGCTATCTGTAAACCAATGTTCATGATCGTCTTAACACGCTCTTCATCAGTTTTAATTAATTTCCATGGTTCTGTATCAGCTAAATACTTATTTCCAAGTCGGGCAAGATTCATAAACTCTTGCAAGGCCTCACGGAAACGATATGCTTCAACAGAAGCGCCGATTTTGGCAGGATAACTTTTCAGCTCTTCAATAACCTCCTTATCAAAATCAGTCAAAGCCCCCAAAGCAGGAACCTTACCACCATAATACTTATGTGTTAATACCGCAACACGGTTAATAAAGTTTCCGAAAATGGCTACCAATTCATTGTTATTGCGCGCTTGGTAATCTTTCCAAGTGAAGTCATTGTCTTTAGTTTCAGGGAATGTTGAACACAACACATAACGCAATACATCCTGCTTGTCTTTAAAGTCAACCAAGTAATCATTTAACCAAACAGCCCAATTGCGAGAGGTTGAAATTTTATTGTTTTCCAAATTCAAGAACTCATTAGCCGGAACATCTTCAGCTAAAGTATAAGTTCCATCAGCCATTAACATAGCAGGGAAAATTAAACAATGAAACACAATATTATCTTTCCCAATAAAGTGAACCAATTTAGTATCTTCAGACTTCCAATGTTCCTCCCAGTCTGTTGCTCCAGATTGCGGTTTACGAACATTCAGGTAATATTCTTCCTTTTTAGCCTCAGGATAACTAGCCTCTTTCGATTTAAACAACTCTTTTGTAGCTGAGATATACCCAATAGGAGCATCAAACCATACATATAACACTTTCCCTTCTGCTCCTTCTACCGGAACAGGTACTCCCCATTCCAAATCACGTGTTACTGCACGTGGTTGCAAGCCTTGAGCCAACCATGATTTACATTGCCCAAACACATTGGGTTTCCAATTCTGGTGGTCTTCCAAAATGTATTTTTCCAATTGTGGTTGATATTTATCCAGCGGTAAGTACCAGTGTTTGGTTGATTTTAAAACCGGAGGCTCACCACTTAAGGTAGATTTTGGATTAACAAGCTCATTAGCATTTAGTGTTGATCCGCAGCTTTCACATTGATCTCCATATGCCTTATCGTAACCGCATTTAGGACAAGAACCCGTAATGTAACGATCTGCCAAAAACTGTTGTGCTTTCTCATCAAAGTACTGCTCAGTTTCTTCCACAATAAACTCACCTTTGTCATAGAGTTTTTTAAAGAAATCTGCAGAGGTCTCATGATGAGTTTGTGAAGAAGTGCGGTGATAGATATCGAAAGAAATACCAAAGTCACGGAATGAATCACCAATAATCTTATGATACTTATCAACTACTTGCTGAGGGGTAACACCTTCAGCTTTCGCCTTAATAGTAATTGGCACTCCATGCTCATCTGATCCGCAAATGAAAACCACTTCTTTCCCCTTTGAACGCAGATAACGTACGTAAATATCCGCTGGCAAATACGCTCCGGCTAAGTGACCAATATGAACAGGACCATTAGTATATGGTAAAGCTGATGTAACCGTATATCTTTTGAATTCTTTCATTCTATAGATTTGAGAAATGAGATTTGAGATTGAGAAAATGTGACATTCCACTTTCTCATAAATTTAAGCGGCAAAGATAATATATCTGGCTCCAAATTAGTAATGAACAAATGGAGAAGAATATCACAGGCCGTAAATAACATCTCAACACTATTTTACATCTTTGCCTCATGAACAAAATTCCACCGTATTTACAACCTGGCGACACTGTTGGCATTTTATGTACAGCCCGTTATGTAAACACTGAACAACTGCAGCCAGCTATTAACCTATTTGAAAGCTGGGGGCTAAAAGTAAAACTAGGAGCTACTGTGGGCCAGGAATGGCATATTTTCGGTGGAAATGATGACTTAAGAGCACAAAACCTTAGCGATTTTTTCAATGATCCTGAAATAAAAGCCATTGTTTGTGCACGGGGAGGCTATGGCACTGTTCGCATGATTGACAAAATAGACTTTTCTGGGCTTGAAAGAACCCCTAAATGGCTGGTTGGCTTTAGCGATGTAACTGTCCTACATTCGCACATTAACAGCATGTTCGAAATCCCGACCCTGCACGCATCCATGCCGGTTGTTATTGATAATAAAACACCAGAAGCTATTGATTCCTTGCGAAAGGCCTTATTTGGAGAAGAAATCAGCTACTCCTTTAAAATTGATTCACCATTTACGCGCAAAGGAAGCGCCGAGGCGGTGGTCGTGGGGGGCAATCTTTCTTTATTGTATGCTATTCAAAATTCAGTTTCTGAGATTGATGTTTATGGCAAGATTTTGTTTATAGAAGAAGTTGAAGAATGGTTATATAATATTGATCGTATGTTTTGGAACCTAAAGCGATCGGGCAAATTACAACATTTGGCAGGATTAATTATTGGCGGATTTACTCAACTACAGGATAATGAAATTCCGTTTGGGATGAGCTATGAAGAAATTGTATGGGAGAAAGTAAAAGATTATGATTATCCGGTTTGTTTCGGTTTTCCTGCAGGGCACTTTGCAGACAATCGCGCCATTAAATTGGGTGAAAAGGCAATACTAAGGGTTGGAGAACACGTAAGCTTTATGCAAAGAGCATAAAGAGGCTGTCTCCTACATTTGACAATGCAAACACAGGAGACAGCCTCCTTGCTTTATAAGAAACTCTTAATGATCATCTTCCGAGAAACGAGTTCTTGCATAGCCGGAGAGAATGTAAATAGTTCCCGGATCATCAGAGAACTCTGCCTTAAAATAAATTGAATCTGTTTGCTTTCCGGTAACCGGTCCCTTTGTTCCTCCCTTTATTATCTTTCCTTCAGTAATTGTAAAAGTGATTGGGACACTCGGAAAACCAGGGCGAGGTCTTGTAACAAAAGCAGGATCATCGCTAGATATATTAGCTCCAGAAAATGTTAGATCACTTATATTAATATTTACTTTTCCTTTCATTGCAGAACCATTAAACGACCAAAAAGTCCCCTGATCATCGAGCCACATTTCAGATGAACTATTAGCCGATGTATTATAGGTTGCAAAATGAAAATAAACCCCCGGCAATCCATCCCATTGCACCCACCACTCTCCAGCCATGTTTTCTGTTGCAGTGCCTCCCGGATCAGGATTATCCCGCTCACAAGAGCTAAATAGCATTGTGATCATGATCACAAGTAGCACTTTATTATATAATAACTTAAATGTTTTCATTTTTCTGTGGATTAAATTTTAGTAAATGTTCTAGGTGCGGTTCCATAGCCCGGATTAACAATAACCCATGTGTAATTTGCAGGTGTTGCATTCATGTTGGAGGTTTCATCCGCAGAGCTGGTTGGGGATCCATCACTGGCGGCTTGCGGAGGAATCTCCACATTAAACCCTGTTGTGTTCCAAGCAACAACTGTTAAATTGGTTCCGGGAGCTCCTCCTGGATTAAATACAGTATAAACACCTGGTGCAATCTTTGTCCAAACAGCTACAGATGCATTGGTTGACCTTGCATAACGTCCAGAAAAATCATTATTAATAGCACTGGCATCAACTGTGGCCACAACAACAGTTCTGTTTATTGAAGCTGAAAATCCATCACTATTTACAGCTGTATAAGTAAGCGTGTAAACTCCAGGTTTTGAAGGGTCAACCGTTCCTGAAACAGTGACAGGCACATCTTGACCTCCCTCCGTAGCAGTTGCCCCGGGATCAGTAAAGGTTCCTCCGTTAACCAGAGCCACGTACCTATCTCCGTTTAATGTAAGAATCGGATATGAAGTTACCTTAGAGCTGCCAACATATCCTTCCGGATAGTTTGTATCGTATTCCTTACATGAAGAGACACAAATGCAAGCAATAAATACGATTAAGTTTATATATCTTTTCATAATATACCAAATTATTTAGCCCACCATACGTTAGTTGTAATAGGAACCTCAGCAGGTGTATTGACATTACGCGTTTGTTCATAATCAGGAAAAACGAAACGCTTAGGAAACCTGCCTTGAGTAAACCCATTTTTAGCATATACCCACTGTCCGGGAATATAGTCTTCATTAAGGCCTGTTCCTCCTCCAGGAATTGCTGAATAAACTGGACTAATTTTTGGGTACCCTGTCCTGTTCTGTTCAAAAAATGCCTCCAGTGCATGGGATCCTGGGAAGGAAGCCCATTTTTGCACTATAATAGCCTCTAATTTCTGCTCAAAATTACCTGTAGGATACACATAAGGCCCTGTAGTGATAAAATTACCTGGAGAAAGACCAAACTGCGCGAATGCCGCGGTTACTCCTGCATCATATTTTCCTTTGGCGCCGGCTCCTCCAAAGTAACGTTCGAGAGCCTCGGCTTGCATAAAGTTTGATTCGGCGAGTGAAATAAACCATACCGGATCGGTGGCAGCTTGACGGAATACAGTAGCATTGTTATAGCTTGGTTGCTGCTGTTGGGTAGCGTTAAAGTCACCTTGATGAATCCCAATGGGACTCATTGTGCCGAAGTAAGAAAGCGAACGAGGATCGTTATTTAAAATTAACCAACTTGCAAATGTCATACTTGCTCTTATATTGGTGGTTGTATTTAACCTTCGGATGTTATATTCATAAAATGGATTACTTCTATCCGGTTGATTAACGAAAGCCGTTACTCCTGCACTTTCAGCAAGGAAGTTACCTCCTGTCTGGTACAAGGCTCTGATGCCTGCTTCAGCCTCGGCAGGTTTAGCGTTTACCATGCGTAAATACATTTTTAATTTTAGCGTATTGGCAAACTGTTCCCATTTATTCATGTTCCCGTGGAAAATAAAATCTGTACTTTGTTGACTGGCATCTAAAGGGTGGCTTTTATAATCCTGCGATAGTGCGTCGTCAATTTCGGCTAATAGGGCTTTGTAAATAGTGTAACCATCTTCAAACTTAGGCTGCAAATTACCCGCTCCTTGGAAAGATTCTGAAAAAGGTACCTGGTCAAACAAGTCGACTAATACCTGATAGGTATAGGCCTTCATTACCACAGCCATTAAATTATAGCGCCAGTCTTGCCGCTCACGTGCCTTTTGTATGGCCAAATGGTAGTCGGCCAGAGCTCCAGCCATTAATTCTTCATAAGGAAGATTAACTTCCTCATTTATACGGGTTAGGTTATATGAATCAATTTCTTTGTATTGATTAGAGAACGCTGACTGAGCCCAATACTGTGACCAGATGCCACCAACAATGGTTAATTGCCCCCCTATCATTCCGGCACTCGACATTACAGCAGCCGGGAAAAGCACCTCCGGAGTAGCCTGATCTATACTCGGGTTGTTGGGATCTTCATTAACGTCGAGTATACTGTCGCAACTCACCAGAAAGAAAGTGGCTACAGCAACAAGTAGATACTTATAATTGACAATTATACTTTTCATGGTTTTTCATATTAAAGTTAGAACGACACTTTTAAGGAAGCACCAAACGTGCGGGTTGATGGACCGGTTCTAAACTCGCCAAATTCACTGGTTAAATCATTTCCAAAGTTCGACACCTCAGGGTCAATTGTCCTGTTTTCTTCCGGCAACCACATCCAAAGATTGCGACCAAATACCGAAATAGAAGCGCCGGAAGCTTTAATTGACCCCAACCATTTAGCAGGAAGTTGATACGAAAGTGTTACCTCACGTAGTTTAATAAAAGACCTGTCAAAAATACGGCTGTAATACGCCAATGCCTTATTACTGGTATGGTAGTAATAATCATCCACGTTATTTTCCGTTATAGGAGTTGTGTTTTCGACATAACTGAATGTTCCGTTACCATTATCTATTTCATTAACAGAATTAGGAATTATAAACGGCTTGCGTTCATTATAAGTGGTATGATAGGCATTCCCCGTAAAAGTTAACAAATCGGCAGTTCCTGAGTAAAACACGCCTCCTTTACGCCAATCAAACACAAAGCCCAAAGTGAAGCCTTTATAAGATAGACTATTGGTTAATCCCATGGTAAAATCACGTTGGGTGGTACCAAACTCACCATCGGTTTGATTAGGTACAGCATAACCGTTATCAGCGTTTACAATAATCCGCCCCTCAGGATCCAGCTTTGGAACTGAGGCAGTAATTACACCTAATGGTTTACCCACTTTTGCTAACAACTTGGCATCATATGCATCCTCCAGCTCAATTTGGGTTAATCCTTCAGGCAATTCTAACACTTCATTCCGGTTCTGAGCAAATGTATAGCCTATATCCCAATTAAAGTCCTTAGTTCTCACCGGTGTACCATTTACGGCCAATTCTATACCGCGATTTCTCAACTTACCGAAGTTTACAATCCTTAACTTATAGCCTGAAGAAGGAGACGCATCAATTGGCAGAATTTGATCCTTACTAACTTTGTTGTAATAAGTAAAATCAAACCCTAAGCGATTATCTAAAAATTTCATTTCGGCTCCCAACTCTGTTTCTGTGCTAATTTCAGGTTTCAGTTGGGGGTTTCGTAAGGTGTTGTCAATGCTAAAACCTGGAACACCTGCAATTGGAAATGTAATAAGGGTCCCTCCTCCACGAACAGGAATATTTGCTGATCGCAAAATATTATTTATCGAATAAGGAGCTGCATCATTACCTGTTTGACCCCAACTGGCTCGTATTTTAAGGAAATTGATATTAGTCTTTGATAAATCCGTCATATCTGACACCACCAATGCTCCGCTTATGCTTGGGTAGAAAAAGCTGTTGTCGCCTTCGGGTAAGGTAGAACTCCAGTCATTTCGGGCACTAAGGGTTAAATATGCAAAGTTCTTATAAGCCAAAGTTGCTGATCCATACAAACCTATTAAACGTCGGTGGCTTTCGCGTTCTGTACTTACCGGAGGGTTTAAGGAGTTGGAAACATCATAAAAATTCGGAATGGTAAGGTTTTCAACGGAAGTATATAAAGTTCTGAATCCTCTGTCATTATAGGCCAGACCGACCAATCCACTAATGCCCAAATCAGTATTAATGGCCCTTTCAAAATTGGCATGCAGTTTAGAATCATATTCAAAATATTTTTCTGACCCTTCCATCACATTACCCACGTCGGCTTGACGCTGTGCACCTTCCGGATTGGCCCCATCATTCCAGCTTCCTGGTGATGGCGCATTTTTAGCATGCCAAATTTTATTGGTAGCATTTGTAATATCGGCTCCTTGTTGAAACATTAAACTAAGCCAGTTGGTGGCTTGGTATTCGAGTTTAATATCCCCATAAATCCTATTGCTTTTAAAGTTGGAACTGTTTTCGGCTAAAGGATAATAAGGGTTCTCTGCAAATGGAGTAAAATAGTTATCTACATTCATGTAGGTATTCTTATAATCCTGTAACTCTTCAATAGGTATATCTACAGGAATTTGCAGAATTTCTTCATAGAAACTACCTCCTATACCTCCTTGAGACTGACCTATTTCAACAAACTTTTGGTTCTTACCCACATAATTAAAGCCTGCACCAGCTTTAAATTTTTTAAATTTGGTTGAACCGTTCAATGAAAAATTATTCCGTTTGTACGAATCGTTATCACCGGGTAACATGCCATTACTGGCTATGTTACCATAAGAAAGATAAAAAGTAGCATTTTCCCCTCCACCTGATAATGAAATTGTGTTATTAAATTCTCCTCCAGTATCAAATGCATTTCTAAAGTTGTCTTCAACAAAAGAGAAAGGTTTAATCATTTGGGTATTATCTACTACGGCTCCCCAAGGGCGAACAACTCCATCCATGGTAGGTCCCCAGCTTCCGTTTTCAGAAACGATGAATGTACCATCCCATCCTTGTCCGTAATTCTTTTGCACTGCCGGAACATAAGATATTTGTGTAAATGAAGCGGCAGAAGTAAAATCAACTTTAAGGGCTCCGGATTTGCCTTTTTTGGTGGTAATAACAACAACTCCATTAGCCCCCCTTGAACCATACAGCGACGATGCTGCTGTACCTTTAAGGATATTTACACTCTCAATATCATTAGGGTTGATGTCATTCATTCCGTTTCCGAAATCATAGTTTTGCGTCAATGTTGTGGAAGTTCCACCCGCACGGGTATTATTGACAGGAACACCATCAATAACAAACAAGGGCTGGTTGTTCCCAGTAATGGAAGAAAAACCCCTTAACACCACCTTGCTTGAACCTCCTGGGGCTCCCCCGGTAGAAGAAATATCAACGCCTGCCACTTTTCCCTGCAAACCACTCATAACGTTTACCGGAGCAGCCTTGTTAATTTCTTCAGAGGAAACCTTAGTAGCTGAATAGCCCAATGATTTCTTTTCTCGACCGACGCCCAAAGCAGTTACCACTACCTCTCCTAACTGCTTAGAATCTTGTTCCATAGCAATATTATACACACTTCCCGATCCTAACGTTACTTCTCTCGTTCTGTAACCGATGTAAGAAAACTGGATTGTTTTTGTTGCGGTAGGTATTGATAGTGAAAATTTACCATCAATGTTTGTTTGAGTTCCAAGTGTTGTGCCTTTAACTATTACACTTGCGCCGGGGATGGGTTGCCCATCAAGTTTGTCCGTAACCGTACCGGTGATAGTACGGTTTTGCGCCACACTAACTATGGAATACATCAATAGCCAGGCGACTAAGAGTAGACTTTTCTTCATAAGAGTATAATTTAGATATACCCAATTTAATAAAAAAAAATCTCTTATTTATTCAAATTGTTACAGCATTATTATTTATTCTTATTTTATTTAAGTAGAATTTGTTGGTTGAACAATAAAATCGCCTTTCCGTATCTTTTTAACTCATTTTCATAACTTAGAATGTAATCACTGCAAGTTTTCAACCTCAAAAAAGTTACATTAACTCCTCTCATTTACAATAAGTTAAGAATAGAATGATTGATGTGAGTTATATAAAGTAAACGAAAGATGTTTTCATCCATCAAGAATACTTCCTTTTAGAGGATGCTCGGGGATTGAGCTTCCGTTTATTTGTCAGCGATTGTACTAATCATTGTCCTACTTAGCAACTAATAGTAGATTTTTCTTCATTAAAATCGCTATTCCAGCTTTATAAATAGAATGAGGTTAAACATCTGCAGCATTCAAAAACAGTACTTCGTGATACATAAAAAAGTCCTTGCCAATATAAAACTGACAAGGACTGCTTTGATCTTTTAAAAATTGTCATCCAATTTCTGGACGCTTCATTGTTCAAATATCCTATTAATATTTAGGCTCATCGGCAGGATATCCACTACGCTGATGACCTGATAAGATATACGTTTTACCTGGGAAATTAGAGTATTGAACTTCCATGTAAATACTATCTACAGTATTCCCAGCAAATGACTTACCTTGACCTGATAAAACTTTTGCCTTAAGTATAGTTATAGTATTTGTGGCTCCAGACACTATGTTTTTACCCGCTGCAATACTGAACCCCATTGTTTCAGGAGTTGCAATAGTTTTTACTTTCGCTGCTTTTGTTGCAAAAGTTGTAGGGTAAGACAATTTATCGGCAGGGTTTGTATAACTGATATTGATTGTTTGAATCCATAAGGAATCACTCTTACTTACATCATTAAAAGTCATAAGCTTAGCATATGGCTTAACGCCAGTTAATGCATTAGCTCCGGCATCATCACGTAAGGTAACAAACCACTCGCCTGCTAGTTTACCTGCTGGAGATATGTACTCAAATGCATCACTCTCAGCTTTTTCACAAGAAGTGATGGCTACTGCGGCTGAAAGCAACAGGGCCATATTTATTATTGACTTAAATTTCTTCAACATTTTTTTGTCTCCTAATATTATTTAACATCCCACCATACTTTGGTTGTAACCGGAACCATTGCCGGTACATTAGGGTTACGCTGACGATCACGGTCAGAGAATACCAAACGTTTAGCAAATAGTCCTTGTGTTACACCTTCTTTAGGATACACGAATTGTCCCGGTACATAAGCAGCGTTATCTGAATAAACTGTACTTGTTTTAGGGTAACCGGTACGATTTTTTTCAAAGAAAGCTTCAATAGCATGAGAACCCGGCATTGACGCCCATTTCTGAGTAATGATAGCTTCCAATTTCTGCTCAAAAGTACCAGCAGTAGGATATTCATACTTACCACCTGCAACAATAAAGCTTGATCCATCAAGGTTATACTGTGCAAATGCTGCTTTCACACCATTATCATATGCTTGTTTCGCTTTTATATCTCCAGGAGTTAAACGCTCAATCGCTTCAGCTTGTAGGAAATATGACTCTGCAGCTGAGATGAAATGAACCGGAGCCAATGGTGTAGTGTAAGCAATTGAAATGGCATTTCTTATTGCAGTGCTCTGAAGGTTGTTAAAATCACCTTGATTCAATGAAGAATAGGTTGTAATTGCTGGAGCTCCAGCAGCTGCAGTTCCAAACTTATAAACACTAGCGATACGAGGATCATTATTTGCTTTCAACCAAGACATGAATGTAGTACTTGCACGCAAGTTGGTAGTAGTATTCAAACGACGATTGTTATACTCAAACAAAGGATTTGACTTATCTGGAGCATCCTGGAAATTTGAGGCCCCCATTGCAGCATCGCTTGTTAGGAAAGCAACACCGTCAGCGTATAACTTAGCGATTCCGGCTTGTGCTTCAGCAGGTTTAGCATTGATCATGCGCAAATACATCTTAAGTTTTAATGTCTTTGCAAAAGCTTTCCATTTATCAACACTACCACTAAATACAATATCACGCACTCCAGGAGTAGAGTTTGTTGCTGCTGTGAAATCTTTTGATAACGCATTATCCAATTCAGCAATCAAACCTGCATAAACTTTATCCCCGTCATCATACTTAGGTGTTAAGTTATCCAACCCTTTAAATGCTTCTGAATATGGAACTTTATCATAAAGGTCAACCATTACCTGCAAAGTGTAGGCTTTCATTACCGTAGCAGCTAAATAATAAAACCAGTCGCCCGTAGCTTCAGATTTATTAATAACGAATTGATAATCATTCAATGCACCAGAATATACTTCATCAAAAGAAGGATTCAAGCTTGACGCAGTTAAGTTGAATGAATCGATATCTTTAAACTGATTCGCTACAGCACTTTGAGTCCAATATTGACTCCAAATACCACCCACGATAGCATATTGAGCTCCCACAGTTCCTGCTGTAGAAGCAACTGCAGCCGGGAACACTGAAACAGGTTGTCCTTGACTAACTTCTGGATTACTAGGATCCTTATTTACATCCAGAAAATCCTGGCAAGAAGTTGTAGAAAGCAATACTGCTGTCGACAACAATAAGGTTGATTTATATAAAAATCTTTTCTTCATGTTTATCTAAATTAAAAACCAACTTTTAATGACACACCAAACGAACGTACGCTTGGTCCACCTCCAAACTCACCAAATTCACCCGCTAAGTCATTGCTAAAGGTCGAAACCTCTGGATCAATGAATGAGTTTTCCTTTGGAACCCATACAAATAAATTACGTCCAAATACAGAAAGAGAAGCATTATCAGCTTTAATTGCACCTACTAATGATTTAGGGAATTGGTAGCTTAATGTGATATCACGCATTTTGATAAATGATTTATCAATTACCTGCTCTCTTGACATGCTGTTATTATTAGTTTGGTTAAAGTAGTCACCAATATTTGCCATATTAACCGCAGTAGTGTTTTCTACGTAACCGCTAACTTTACCATCTGCCCCGATCACTTCATTTACCGAGTTTGGAACCAAGAACGGACGACGGTCATTAAACGTTGTACGTACTGAGTTTCCTACGAAATCATTCAAACGAGACGTGTAAGAGTACATTAAACCTCCTTTACGGAAATCGAATGAAAATCCAAGTGCCCAGTTATCATAAGTAAATCTGTTAACCAAGCCCATAGAGAATTTACGGTTGATATCGCCGTAAGCCACTTTATCTTGAGCAACCAAAGGAAGACCTGTAGTTGGATTAACAATTACTTGACCTTTATCATTGGTTTTAGCTGCATGACCTTTAATTACACCCAACGGTTGACCTACAATCGCAACCATATCAACACCGTAAGCAGTATTCAACACAACCTCTTTTAAGCTATTAGGCAATTCTAAAACCTTATTGTTGTTTTTTGAATAAGTGTAAGTTGCATCCCAAGTAAAGTGTTGACCTTTGATCGGCGTAATATTCAATGCAACCTCTATACCTTTATTTTGAATTTTACCGAAGTTGGTGATTCTTGAAGTATAACCACTTCCTGCAGAAATAGGAACAGCAAGGATTTGATCTTTTGTAGTCTTATCGTAGTATGCAAGATCCACTCCTAGGCGATTATTGATGAAACGTAAATCAGCTCCTAATTCAATTTCTGTTGTTAATTCCGGACGTAAAGTAGGATTGCCAATTACATTGCTAACTTCAAATGAACCAACACCGTTCATAGGGAAGGTCAATTGACCAAAACCTAATGCCGCACTACCAGCAGTCAAATAATTGCTGATTGAATAAGGTCCAGCGTCATTACCGGTTTTACCAATACTTGCACGAACTTTTGCAAATGAAAGTGCAGGTCCTTGCAAACTCTTAAATGCATCAGTAATTACAAAACCTAAGTTTGCACCAGGATAAAAGAATGAGTTATTGTCTTTTGGTAATGTTGATGACCAATCGTTACGGGCATTAATTGTCAAATACAAATAATCCTTAAATGACAAGTTAGCCTGAGCATATGCACCTACCATACGACGTTTAGAATAAAACGATGTAGCTGCTGGAGCATTGGCCGAGTTCGAAAGATCATAGAAACCGTCAAGAATCAAGCCTTCGATACGGGTATTAACCACACGAGCATCACGCTGATTCACGTTGAAACCCACTAAACCATTAAGAGAGAAGTTTGTGCTTAATTTTTGATCAAAGTTCAACATCAAGTCTGTGTTGATTTCTTTACGATAATCATTGTTCTCCTGAACTCCCCCAACAAAAGGTTTTTTACTTGCATTAGCAGACCCTACCTTTGGAGCAGCCACCGCTTGCCAGTCCTTCAACTTAGAATTGGTAACATCTAAACCTAACTTCCAGGTAGCTGATAACCAGTTAGCAAATTTGTAATCTAAACCCGTATTTCCATAAAAACGTTCTGAAGAGAAATCATTACCATTTTCATTAATGGTGAAATATGGGTTTTGAGCATATGGAGTAAAGTAGCTATTCACATCATTATAAGGGTTAGTGTAATCCTTAATTGAATTGATGTTTATGTCTACCGGAATTTGGATCAACTCCTGGAACAAAGTAGCACCAGTATTTGTTCCCTGACCGGTACTTACTGCTTTAGCTCCACGGTTAACGTAGTTTAATGATGCAGTAGCCTTTAATCCTCCCAACATGGTTGATCCTCTTAAAGCAACTGTATTGCGATTATATGAATCAACATCTGTTGGAATAATACCGTCGCTGCCAATATTACCATATGACAGGTAAAAAGAGTTTTTCTCAGTTCCACCACTAATTGCAATTGAGTTATTTAGCTCATGACCAGTAGTATAAAAATCTCTAAAACGATTTGTGTTTGCTGAGAAAGGTTTGCTTAAACGAACTCCTCCTACGGTATTTCCCCAAGGACGATTTAATCCATCCAATTTAGGCCCCCAAGAACCGTTTTCTTGGCTATCGAATGAACCATCCCAGCCTTGTCCATATAGAGATTGCAGGGTAGGAGTAAATAATACATCAGTGAAGGTTGATGAGGACGTAAAGTCAACTTTGGTTTTACCAGCTTTACCACTTTTAGTAGTAATAATGATTACACCAGACGCTGCACGTGAACCATAAAGTGAAGTTGCAGCTGCCCCTTTAAGAATTGACATTGATTCAATATCATTAGGGTTGATATCATTAGAGCCGTTACCAAAGTCAGTTGTACGTGAAACAGAAGTGCTGGTAGAAGAGCCCGCAGCAACGCCCAAAGCACTCGATGAAGCGCTGTTATTAATAGGAACACCGTCAACAACATAAAGAGGCTGATTATTGCCGGTTAATGAGGCATAGCCACGAAGCACAACTTTTGATGAAGCTCCAGGCGCACCAGACTGTGATGAAATTTCAGCACCAGCAACTTTGCCTTGCAGTCCATCCATCATACTCACAGGAGCTGCTTTGGTTAACTCCTCCTTTGAAATGGAGTTTGCCGAATAACCTAAGGCTTTCTTATCACGAGAAATACCTAAAGCCGTTACAACAACTTCTCCTAATTGTTTAGAATCTTGCTCAAGAGACACGTTAACAGTGGTACTTGCACCAACAGTAACCTCTTTTGTAGTGTAACCAACAAATTTGAATACCAAAGTACTTCCTTGTGGAATTGCAATAGAGTACTTACCTTCAATATTGGTCTGTGCACCAATAGAGCTTCCTTTTACAAGGATGCTCGCTCCGGGGATTGGGCCCCCGTCTGTTTTGTCAGTAACCGTACCGGTAATTGTACGATTCTGTGCCACGGCCGCATTTGCTACAAGTAGCAATACTGCCATGAAATAGAGTAACCTTTTCTTCATAATTTAAATTTTAAGGCCACTAAACTATCTGTAACTTTTAAAGATTCAAAATCAATTGAGACAAATTTGTTACAATTGAAATATAGCTAAAAAACCAAATATTATTTTACACCAGCTCTATCAAACAGCAATAAAACCAACATAAATAGGTTTTTATCTCATATTCAAAATGAAATTTATATATGTATAAACATCAAATAATGATTTTTCATGTCTAATTTGTTACCAACAAAAACGGATTGTATCTTTTTTTTTACAATAAACGCTTGCTTTTTATAAATAAACATTACTTAAAAGAATATTTATTTCTATTTAGGAAAAAATACTGAATTTGATTTTTGTAAAAGGATGGTAAAATTGGTTGTTAGTGTACAATTAGGTGCGAAAAATTAGCGTACCAAGCATTGTCGACTCCTAATTTTGAGAAATAAGTGAAAATATTTGAACTTACTGACAACTTTCTCCAGAATATTGAGCTCTCAAAAACCTAATTCCTCCACTTTAATTTTAAAACAAGCGAAACAACCAGCCTTACTCCAGGTGGTATTAATAATGGACTTTTGTAGGATCTGAAAATACTTTCATCTATTACCGAAGCAGCATATTCATTAAAAACAAAAATAGTCCTTGCCAATATAAACTGACAAGGACTATTTCGATCTATAAAAAGTGTCATCCAATCCAGGATGTTTCAACATTCAAATATCCTATTAATATTTAGGTTCATCGGCAGGAGCATCTACTGCGCTGATGACCAAAAAGATATAAGTTTTATCAGGAAGATTAGAATATTGAATTTCCATAAAATGATCTAATGACTATTCGTCTTCAGAAAAACCAGTTCTTCTATAACCAGTAGCAATATAAACTTTAGTTATTCCTGCTTTACTGGTTACCTGATAACGCATGTAAACACTATCTGTAACTGATTCGCTTGGAACTTTTGCCATACCAGGCAAAACTTTTCCTTCTAAAACACTGAACTTATCCGAGTTAGCATTGGCCACGTTAATACCGTTTTGAACGGAAAATGTTTTAGCAGTTACATTACAAGCAGATTTTCCTAGCAATGCATATCCTTGCGAAGTTCCCACTCTTACCCATACAGAGTCAGTGGAGTTTGCAGAAGTATTATACGTACGCAAGATAGTTAAACCGGAACTTGTTCCCACTGCTTCATCTTTAATTTTTACTTTCCACTCCCCAGCGATTGGCCATACCGGCGAATACTTCACTTCTGGCTCAGGTAGAGTCTCGCAGGCAGTTGCCCCAAGGGTAACTACCGCCAAAAATATATATATAGTTTTCTTAATATTCATAACTTTTTAGCTTACCAATTTGTATATACATCCAATTATTTATGCCACCACATTTTTTGATTAATTGGAAGCACTGTCGGAGTATTAGGGTTGAAGTCAGAAGATGATTTGGGAAATGCCAAACGACGAGGTATTTCACCTGCAACCAAACTGCTGTTTACCGAAACCGTCCACTGTCCTTTTACATAACCATTAGCACCGGTAGCATCAAAATGAACCGGACTTAATTTAGGGATACCGGTACGACCTTGATCAAAGAATGAATCCCAAGCCTGGCAACGCGTAGCAGCAATCCATTTTTGAGTTAATATCAGCTCTAACTTCTGATCTTGAGTTCCTGGCTTGAATTCATATTTGCCGCCGGCAGCAACAAACGAAGAACCATCATGCGCCCAACGCGCAAAAGCTAATTTAACAGCATTATCATAAGCTGCTTTCGCCTTTACATCATCATTTAAGCGCACCCATGCTTCCGCCTGAAGAAACGCAGATTCGGCAGCAGAGATAAAATAAACAGCATCAGTAGCCGCCAGCTTAACTATTGAAGTTGCATATCCCTTAACCTCTTCAGTAAGAAAATCACCCTGGTCTAATCCCGCCAGCTCACCACCAGGATAGTTATCACCCTCTGATGGATCGGTTAAATTATAAAAAGCCGTAGCACGAGGATCGTTATTTTCCTTTAGATAAGCCAACAACGTATTACTAGCTTTTAAGTTATTACCGGTATTTAATTGACGGCGATCATTCTCATAAAGTGGGTTTGACTTGTTTGGTGAGTCGGCAAATACATCCATTTTAGCATCAATTGTTAACAAATCACCTTCTTGCAATAAGGCAGTGATAGCCGCACTATTTACATTAAAATCTCTCATGAAGATTTTTAGTTTCAACGTCTTCGCAAACTTAACCCATTGATCAATATCACCATTAAATAAATAATCAATCTTACCCATTGATGCCACTTTTTTAGCATCAGCAGCCTTTGCAATTGCTTCGTCTAATTGAATAATAAGATATTTATTCACCTCCTTGCTATCGTCCCATTTTGGCTGCGGAATCGTTCCCGCCTGTAATCCTTCTTTGTAAGGAATAGCTCCATAAAAATCAGACAAAACATGATAATCAAAAGCTGCTAAAATTGAGGCCGCCATATAGTAGTTTACTTTGCCTGAAGCCTGCGCTTTTTGTTTTGTTAAACTCAAATCTTTTAAAGCACCTGACCAAAAAGTAGACCACAGTCCATTATAGTCATTCCTATTCAGTGAATAAGAGTCAATATTTTTATACTGATTAGAGGTATTATTTTGGGTATAATGCTGCGACCAAATACTTCCGATCAGTTGTAAGTCACCGCCTAACCGTGCCGCAGATGCAGCAACAGCCGATGGAAATAAGCTTTCCTCTGATGCATTAACCGGGTAGTTAGGATCTTGGTTTATATCTAAAGCGCTCTCACATGAGGTAGCCCCCATAAGTAGCGATGATAGCATAAAACCGTATATAATTACTTTTTTCATGTTATAATTAACTTAAATCATTATTAAAATGTCACTTTCACACTCGCTCCAAAAGTTCTCATACTTGGACCTGAAGCAAATTCACCAAACTCAGATGTAATATCATTCCCATAATTGGTGTTTTCCGGGTCAACAAAGTTATTTGAGCTTGGAGTCCACATTAGCAGGTTGCGTCCGATAACACTTAAATCAACGCCACCTACAGGAGTTCCAGATAACCATTTTTTAGGCAACGAATAACTAAATACAACTTCTCTCAGTTTAATATTCGTTTTATCAAGCACAGTGTTTTCAAACATGGCAGGATTATCATTTGTATACCAGTATTGATAGTTACCAGTGAAAGTGATAGGAATGTTGTTTTCAACATAGCCGGTAGAACCATCTATTAATTTCACCTCTTTAACAGAATTTGGCACCATAAAAGGCTGGCGATCGTTGAATGTTGTTTCTGTAGATGCACCCACGAAATTGCTTAACTGAGAAGTGTAGGAATAGAATTTACCACCTTGTCTCCAATCAATAGCAGCGCTTAAGCTAAAGTTCTTGTATTTAAAACTGTTAGTAAAGCCCATTACGAAATCGGCAGCGGAAGTACCAACGGTTTTTAAACCATTTGCATCAATTTTAGGACGGCCGTTAGCTTGCACAATCATTTTTCCTTTATGCGGACCTTCTTTTACAAATTCAGCTTGCGGAACGGTAAACACACCAACAGGCTCACCAACTTTTGCAATATAGTTTACAGAATATGCATTATACAATTGAAACTCATCAGCTCCATTGTATAATGATTTAACCTCACTATAGTTTTTGGTAAAGTTAGTAGCAAATTCCCATTGGAAATTAGAGGTTTTAACCGGAATAATTGACAAACGAGCTTCAATACCTCGGTTTGCAATATTACCGATATTAAGTGTTTGACGGGTATAACCTGTTTCAGGAGATAAGTTAGCGCTAACAATCTGATCTTTAGTTAAACGATTATAATAGGCAAAGTCTAATCCCACACGGTTGCTAAATAAACGAACATCTGTACCCAACTCCCACTCAGTGGTAATTTCAGGGCGCAGATTTTGGTTACCCAATGTGTTAAATTCAGTTAAACCGGCTACGCCACCAAGAGGCAAGTATAGATTACCAAAGCCGATTGCAATCTGGGTTGGATCGTAACGATTGTTGGTTCTATAAACATCGGCGTCGTTACCCGTTTGTCCCCATGCTGCACGAACTTTAAGGAAGTTCAACTGCTCACTTTGCAGCTCTTTAAACATCTCGGTTACAATTACCGAACTATTGATACCTCCATAAAAGAAGCTGTTCTTACCTTTTGGCAAAGTTGAAGACCAGTCGTTACGCAATGAAACATTGGTAAACAAGTAATCTTTAAAACCAAACTCTAATTGGCCGTAGGCCGCCATCAAACGACGACGAGACAATTCTGATTCAGTAACTGGCAAATCATTTGAGTTGTTCAGGTTATACCAGTTAGCAACATTTAAGCCTGATACATATGAATCAAGAAAAGTAGTTGTACGCTGATTATAGTTGTAACCTACAATTGCATTAAGCGTTAAATCAGCTGATAATTTATAATCTCCTTGTAAAAAAAGATTGGCATCGAGCTGATTGTTTTTTGTATAATTCTCAGCATAACGGCCTGCAATAGCTTGCTTATGATAAACTTCTGACAGACTACCAGGAGAATAGTTAACAATTGCACCCCAATTTTTTATGGTTGAGTTAGAAAAGTCAGTACCTACACGACCTACTGCTTTTAGCTGTTTGGTTAATGCATAGGTTAATTCTACCTTTCCAAATACACGGTCATCCTGAAACTTATTACCATTTTCATTAAGTACAAAATATGGGTTTTGTGCATAAGCGGTAAAATAGTTATCAGAATTATTGTACTTATTGTTGTAATCCTTCAATAATGCGATATCAATACTTCCAGGAATCTGAATAATTTCCTGATATAAAGTAGCTCCACCATCAGATGTACCCTGTCCTGCAGGAATTGCGCTCATATCACGGCGAACGTAGTTAACCGCATAGTCAGCGCTGAACTTGTCATATCTGGTTGTTCCTCTGAATGAAAAGTTATTTCTGTTTAAATTATCAGCATCACCCGGAGCAACCCCATTTTGTTTAGAGTTAGCGTAAGAGAAAACAAATGCGCTGTGTTCACTACCCCCTGAAACACTCAATGAATTTGTGTACTCATTACCTGCCTCATAAAAATTGCGAACGTTATCTTTTACATAAGTAAAAGGTCTAGTTTGACGCTTACCATCTACCTCCGTTCCCCATTCACGAACTTTTCCATCATATTTTGGCCCCCAGTTACCATTTTCTTCAAAAGCGAATGTTCCCCATCCTTGTCCAAACACCTTTTGTGTTTGAGGGGTGCGTAAAATGTTGCTTGCATTAAATGACCCTGAATAGCTGATGCTTAGCTTTTGGTTCTGCTTAGCACTTTTGGTCGTAATCATAATTACCCCATGCGCCGCACGTGAGCCATACAATGCTGTAGCCGAAGCTCCTTTTAATACAGTAACCGTTTCAACGTCATCCGGGTTGATATCATTGGCTTGATTACCAAAATCAACAGATGCATCATCAGTCTTATTCCCTTTAAAGCCATTGTTAATTGGCACGCCATCAACAATATACAATGGTTGATTGCCTCCCGTAAACGATGAAACACCACGTATAATTACTTTGGTAGAACCACCTGGACCACCGGCGTTTGAGACCGCCACACCAGCAACTTTGCCAGTTAAACCGCTCATAACCGTTTGGTTTCGTGCCGCAGTTATTTCATCCGATTTTAAAGTAGTAGCAGAATAACCTAATGATTTCTCTGCACGTTTAATACCTAAAGCCGTAACAACAACTTCGCCTAATTGCTTATTGTCCTGGTCTAAAGAAACGTTTACAGTAGAACTAGTTCCAACTGTCACTTCTTTAGTTGTGTAACCTACAAATTTGAACACTAAAATAGCGCCTTGCTGAACTGCAATTGAGTACTTACCCTCAACATTAGTTTGAGCACCTACTGAGGTGCCTTTTACAATGACGCTCACGCCGGGGATTGGGCCCCCGTCGGCTTTGTCAGTAACCGTACCAGTAATAGTACGATTCTGCGCCAAGGCCGTATTAACTAAAAGTAATACCGCCATTAAATAGAGTAACCTTTTCTTCATATAACTAAATTTTAATGCCCCTAAGCTATCTCTATGTTTTTAAGTTTCAAAACCAACTGAAACAGATTTGTTACATTCTGACATTTGCCAAACATCAAAACATTATTTTGTATACAATGGAAAATGGATAATAAAACACGATAAATTATTGCTTATTGGTGCTTTACAAAATTTAGTTTGACATTAAAAACTAGAAAAAACAACACCTATTTAAATGTTATTGTTACGATGTTTTCTAATTTGTCATATTTTTTTTACTTTAAGGATAGTATTTTGAAGCAGAATACTTGAAAAATCCATTGCAGTTAGTAAATATTCTTAATAAGAAAGCAGTTAAAAACATCAAATGCACGCATAGAACTAGTCATTTATTTTTCTGAAAACCGACAAAAGTGACCCATAACAAGTGCTTCATTATTCAAAAAAAATAGGGGATTAGCCAATGCTTACCCCCTATTTTTTAAACTAATAAACGTACAAATTATTTATCCCACCATACTCTGCTTGTTAGAGCGTCGCCTCCTGGTA
Organism: Solitalea lacus; assembly: GCF_022014595.1. Taxonomy (NCBI): domain Bacteria; kingdom Pseudomonadati; phylum Bacteroidota; class Sphingobacteriia; order Sphingobacteriales; family Sphingobacteriaceae; genus Solitalea; species Solitalea lacus. Next base: position 173,753 of record NZ_CP091740.1, read on the forward strand.
AGGCAGCAACAGCAGCCTGATAATTTGCTGCATTAACCGAAGCTTCACCTGTTGGATAAGTAAATCTTCTGGGTATTGCAGCCCCAATTACGGAGGTTGGATAATCTGTTGGGATTAGAACAGGAAAACCGGTTCGTCTCCAATTGGAATAGGATTCATAGAAATTATAAGTACCACCACAAGCGGCCCATAATTGCTCATTAATATCCCTTAGTTCATTCCCCCCTGTTAAGGCAAGACTATTTCCATAAGCATCAGCGTTTGCTATATTAACTGCAATTCCATAGTGAATAAACGATTTAATAGCTAAAGCAACTCCTTTTTTAAAGTAGGCATTTGCATCCCCGGCTACATAACCCCTTAAAACTGCCTCTGAAGCCAAAAGCTGAGCCTCTGCTGCTGTCATAAAAAACGTAGGGCTCTTAAATTCAATCGTTTTAGTTGCGGGCTGCACATAGCCATTCAAAGACCCTGGATAACCTGGCGCAGTTTCAATACTCTTCACTCCTCCTAAATCATATCCATTTGGCATCCCTATTGAAGCATTGGTAGCAGGAGCAGCAGTTGCTGGATCTTCAGCATAATAAGCTAATCGCGGATCATTTTTACTTTTAAACCAATTAACAAAAGTTGCCGAAATTCTGTCAGCACTTCTCTCATAGCCTTGCAATATAACCTGAGCATTCCTATTCTTAGTTAACCGATCTTGTTCTTCGGAACCAAACACCTTGGCATCTTGTGTTTCAGAATCAAAAACACCCCTTCCTATAGCTCTCGCAGCATAATCCTTGGCCTTTGCGGGATCAACTTTTACTAATCTCATTGCTAACCTTAATTGTATTGAGTTAGCAAACCTCTTCCAATTAGCAATTGAACCATTATAAATCAAATCATTCTTAAGAACATCTTTTGAGGGATCCAGAGCCTGTGAAGCTTCATCAAGTTCATTTAACATATCAGCATAAATATCCTGCTGTTTATCATATTTAGGAGTTAAAATTTGATTATAGTAACCCAAACCAGCTTCTGTATAAGGAACATCTCCATACAAATCAGTGATACGATGAAATATAAGGGCCCTCATGATTCTGGCCGTATTATATAAATTGCTATACTGTGGCTTATCTTTTGTTAAAGTCATTAAATCAACCACAATCTTTACCTGTTCGTTAAATGCTCTTTCCCAATACGCAAACAGATACCCATCATTCCGTCTTGATTTATCCCCTACCCAATAGCTATTAACAGATGACAATTGTTGCATCATGGTCGAACAATAAATTAGATTAGCACGCCAGGTTTCGTATGAGAAATCGGTAGAACCAGTATAAACCAACTCAACATTCGAGAGCAAAATATTGGGATCAATATCGGAACCTGAAGCTCCTGTTGGGTCTGTATTTATAGACTCAAAGTCTTCTGTACAGGAAACACTAAAAACCAATGACAATGTCATCAGTACTAGTATTTTTTTATATATATTTTTCATAATAATATCTGAATTAATAATCCAAGTAACTAGAATTTAACACTCAAATTGAGACCGAAACTTTTTGTTGGCGGCACTCCTGCTAATTCTAAACCCTGAGCTGCTGAGTTGTTATAATTCGACTCCGGATCAACGTTCTCGGTTTTCTTCATCAGAATAGCAAGATTTCGTGCAACAAAACTCAGTTTCAAACTCTGAATTCTATTGTTAAAGAGTGAACTTGGAAATGTGTAACCTAGTAAGACCTGACGAAGCTTGATAAAGCTTGCATCTTCAACGAATTGACCGGAAACATTATTGGCAAAATTTGTATAATAAGACTGTGAGTCGAAACCTGCCCTGTCTCTGTCAGTCAATGTTCTTTTTTCTAAGCCTGCCTGAGTTGCATAAAAATTGGTAGCTGAGAAAATTTTAGCATCCCATTTCCCATCAATCAGGAACGAGAAATTCCAATTTTTATAAAAGAATTCATTGTTTAATCCTGTATTATACTTATACAATCCAGATCCATAAGGAATCAGGTTTCCTTTTACTGGAACTCCATTAGCGTCAACAATCACTTGTCCATTAGCGTCACGACTATAGTCAAAGGCCATCACCTGAGAAGCTGGTTTTCCAACAACCTGTTGAATAAACGCATTACCGGTTCTAGAAATCCCAACTTGTATGCTGGAGAGATTATTTGAAAGGCTAACAACCTCACTATTATTAACTGAGCCATTAAATGAAACATTCCATGTAAATCCGCTAGGAGCCTTTACAGGTGTACCTGTCAACATCAGCTCAACACCTGTATTTTTAAGCTTACCAACATTTAGAAACGCAGATGCATAACCTGTAGAAAATGAGGTAGTAACAGGTATGATATCATTATTAATTTGTTTGTTGTAATAAGTAAAATCTATTCCAAAGCGACTATCAAAGAACTTTAATTCCGTTCCAGCCTCGAATTCTTTAATTGCCCTTGGCTCAAGCTGTGGATTAGGAATTTCCTGATTTACAATTTGACCAATAGGTACTCCGTTAATTGAACCGGCAATATTATAACTTAAGGTAGTTTTATATGGCTGATCTCCTCCGCCGCCAACTTCTGCATATCCTACCCTAACTTTTCCATAAGTTAGTGCTTTAGGCTTCCAAACCTCGCTAAAAATAAAGGAAGAACTAACGGCTGGATATAAATAGGATAACTTATCTGCAGTAGGAGATGCTAAAGTAGAGTACCAATCATTGCGCAGAGACAGATTTAGATATAACATTCCTTTATAGCCAATATCTGCAGTAGCATAAATTGAATTTATCCGTGAATTGAAATCGTAATACCTGTTATTTTTTGATTCTGTATTGGGAATGGTATATAGAAATGGAATTACGAAAGAACTACCGAAAATATTCGTTAATTCAACATCCCTTTTCAGACCGTTAGCGCCAAGCGTTGCACCTAATGTAAAATCCTTAGACAAATCCTTATTTAACCCGAAAAGTACATCCATATTCAATTCAGAGTAGCGGGTACTATTATCATTCATGCTTCCATCAGGAAGATAGGCTGTACCGTTTGGGGTAACATTTTTGAACCTATCGTTATATGCATCCTGAACCACTCGCCCTTGAACATATAACCAGTCAAGAATATTATATTTTAAACTAAAATTGGCAATAATCCTATTCCTGTGTGTATCATTAATAAACCGATTGGCTGCGAAATACGGATTGGTAACGAATGTATTTGCATTAAATTGAATCTCACTGCCATCAGCATTATAGCCTGGAGAAAGCGTTTGTTGTGCATTCAAACTAGTAGGAAGGAATGCAATGCCGAAATTTGAGTTTCCTGGTGAGTCAGAAAGAGCAGGTCGGTTATTGGCTTCTTCAACAATATAATTCACTATCGCCGCCGCAGAAAGTTTCTTACTAAGTTTGGCATTAGAATTCAGGTTAAAACTCCATCTGTTCAAATCTGAATTGGGGATTACAGCCTTGTTATCTGTATTACTTGCAGAAAATCTAAAAGCTGCAGTCTCCGTTCCTCCACTAAAAGCAAGGGTATTGATAAATGTTCCCCCTGTTCGATAGAAGTCTTTCATATTCCCAGTATTAGCAGAATAGGGACGAGCAACTCCATCAAACTGTATTACATTTGAGCCATCTAGTTTAGCTCCCCAGCTTAATAATCCTGCTGCTTTTGCTTCAGAAACATTCACAGGTTTTCGACCTTGTTGACCGGAACCGTAAACGTATTGATAGTCTGTTAAATCTGTTATTTCATCAATCTGATAAGTCGTATTATATTCAACTCCAATTCCTTTCTGAGCTTTACCTGATTTTGTGGTTATCATAATTACACCTGCACCCGCCCTTGAGCCATATAAAGCGGCCGCCGCGGCCCCTTTCAACACGCTAATGGACTCAATATCATCGGGATTAATATTGGCAATACCGTCCCCTAAATCCACACCTCCATATTGTCCGGCAGATCCTTCGCCAATTGCCGTTCCCGAGTTACTATTGTCCATTGGAACTCCATTTAATACGTAAAGAGGCTGAGATGACCCCGTTAAAGAAGAAGATCCTCTAATTATTACATTAGCTGCGCCTCCTGGGCCTGAAGCAGGAGAGGAAACGCTAACACCTGCAACCTTACCAGATAATGAGTTAGCCACGTTTACCTCTCTAGCCTGTGTAAGATCATCCCCTTTAACAGTACCTGTAGCATAGCCTAAACTTTTCTTCTCCTTTGAAATACCCAATGCAGTAACAACAACTTCACCTAATTGGCGAGAATCTACTGTCAAAGCAATGTTAACCACATTGGAACTTCCCAGTTTAACCTCTCGGCTTAAATAGCCTATGTAGGAAAACACCAATGTTGCCTCATTAGCCGCTTTAATGCTGTATTTTCCATCCAAATCTGTCTGTGTTGCTGTGCTAGTTCCCTTAATTAAAACGGTAACCGAGGGGAGAGGCTGGTTATCGTCAGCAGATGTTACCTTTCCGGTAATAGTGCGCTGCTGCGCTAATGCTGTAGCTGATAATCCAAACATGAATACCACCAGCAAGTAGTGTAAATAATTTTTCATATAGAGAGCATTTAGATATATCTAATTTAACATTATTATCTGATTTTCAAAATTTTAAACCCTAGCAATAGCTTCAAACTCTCCTTGTCTTTTATGCCATTCACAAGCATTCTCATTGCAAGATTCTTCACAAGATTTTAGAATCATTATCAGTATAATAATTCACCGACCAGAATTGATGTTCAATTTTTATATCATTCACGTCTATTTATTTTCAGCTTTATTTATTATTAAATATCTACGTTTAATGAATAATCAATAATTATTCTGCAATAATTGCTTGTAAATATTTCATTTTCAACAACAAACAAACCTGTTTTCCGAAATTGATTATCAAATTTATATGTAAAATACCTATTACATTTAGTACTATGCATTACATGGTATTATGAAAAACATATATCTTTGTAATATGATAATCGAAAACACGCAAACCCAAATGAGGAAAGGAATACTTGAGTACTGTATTCTTTCTATAATTTCCCGAGGGGAAATATATGCCTCTGATATTATGGAGGAATTGCGTAATGCCCGGCTGCTTGTTGTGGAGGGCACACTCTATCCTCTGTTAACACGCTTAAAAAATAATGGACTTTTGGTTTACAACTGGGTAGAATCAGCTTCAGGACCTCCTAGAAAATATTATAGGCTTTCTGATGACGGAAAGAAAGTTTTGGAGCAATTGAACATTACCTGGCAAGAGTTAGTTTATGCCGTAACCACCACAACTTCAAATAATAATACCGATGTAATTACGGTTGAAACAACTCGCCCCAACACCACACCTGAAACAAACGACACAAACAACGAATAACTGAACAACCAATAACGCTACTAAAATGAACAAGACAATAATAATTAATATAAGTGGTATCATCTTTCATATCGAAGAAGATGCTTACGATGTACTTAAGTCGTATATGAATGACATTAAGCGACACTTTTCAGCCTCAACAGACAGCTTCGAAATCATTACTGATATAGAAAACCGTATTGCTGAATTATTCACAGAAAGATTAACCTCTGATAACAAACAGGTTATCTTTTTAGCCGATGTTGAGGAAGTGATTAATAAAATGGGTAAAGTAAGTGATTTTGATCCTGACACTGAAACCACTCAAACACCAAATGGCTCTACAAGTATGTTTTCGGAGGATTTCCCTAAAGTTAAACGCCGTCTTTTCAGAGATACCGACAACCAGATAATTGGCGGGGTTTGTTCGGGTGTTGCAAATTATATGGAGATTGACCCTACCTGGGTGCGCCTAATTTGGGCCTTGTTAACTATAACCTGGGGTTTCGGTCTGATTATTTACATCATCCTATGGCTTGCCGTGCCTGAAGCAAAGACCGTTGCTGATAAGATGGCCATGAAAGGAGAAGCTGCAACCCTGGCATCAATAAAAAAAGCGGCCAATGATAAAATCAATGAAGTTAAAAGTAATTCAGGTTTAAAGTCATTTTTTAACAGCTTTTTCGAAGTGCTCGGCAGTATACTAAAATGGGGACTGAAAGCATTTGTGATCTTTATTGGAGTAGTTATTATACTTTCTGCAATAGCCGCCTTGCTGGCTATTTTTACAGGTTCAACTGCACTGGTTTTTTCAGAATCCTTTGGCCTTGGAAACTTTCCGCCATTAAACTTTATTGCCCCTGCTTACCGTATCCCTCTTTGGCTCTCTGTTTTTTTCCTGGTATTGGTTCCTTCTATTTTCATCATTTGGCTTGGTGTTAAGGTAATTTTTAACAGAAGCTTTCTCAATAAAACTGTAGGTTTTTCTATGTTGGCCATTTGGGTGATTGCTTTATTTGCCTTTGCTGTTTACGCAGGCAAATCGGCTGCAAGCTTTAAAGAAGAAGCTTCTATTCGTCAAACAATTGACCTAACCCCTGTAAAAAACAATACTTGGTATTTGCTTGCAGATGATAAAAAATGGCTAACCTCTAATGACAGTATTAAATTTAATATCACCCTTAAAAGCGGAAAGTCTATCGCCCACTACAGTGATGATTTTGATTTCGATGAAGTAAACCTGAAAATAGAACGCAGTCCGGATAATAAGCCACATCTGATTAAAATTTACAAATCAAAAGGCAAAAACTTTGACAACGCAATTGAGAACTCGCAAAACATTTTATACAACTACTTACAAAAAGATTCAACCTTAACTTTCAACCGCCATTATGAACTTAAAAACAATGGTTTATGGAGAGTTCAAGAAGTTGAATTAATTCTTCAGCTACCATTGAATAGCAAAATAATAGCTGATCAAAAAATGAGTTCAATTATGCGTGACCCATATTTTTATGAATGTGAAGATGACAATTCACACCATGATCACGAAGATGAATCCTCAACCAAAACCTGGATTGTAACAGAAAATGGCATTCGTTGCAGTAACTACACTGTCTCGAACTCATTTGAGCGCAACCCTGACCTTGACGAAACTCTAAAAGGTATGGCTCGTGACGAAATCAACTCTAAATTCAGTCTAGAAGATGAAAACGGCACTTTTGATATTTATAATCAAAATGTTGAGGAGGTGGAAAAAGGAACATTTAGAGTTATCTCCGAAGCAAGAATTCGCAAGTCGGATGGAAATGATGAGAAACGTACGTACAGTATAACTTTCCAAAGAAAAAAGGACGCTCAAGATCCTAACGATAATGACAGCTGGTGGGTAAAGGATGCAACAACTAAATCAATAGAACTGCGTTAACTATCACTATAACCAATGGCCGTTAGAGGTTACTTGTTCACTCTGCGGCCATATTTTAAATTTATTATCCTAAAAGTGCAACATTAACATTAAGCAATGCGTCATAGTTGAAAGAGTTAACAAGATGATATACAATCAAAACTAAACTGGTTAAACTTTAAAGCTAGCACCTCATGAAAACCTATCTATTATACAAGCTCTCTTACTTGATGATGGTATTCATCATGGGAATGTTTTTAAACGGCCAAAATCAGTCCGTTAAACTCAAAAACCCAATGTCTGCAGAATCTTCTGCCAAAACTATAGCACAGAAGTACACAATGGATAAGCTGAAGCCTTATACCACAAAGCTGGAAGTACCCATTGAAAGAATGATTGTAAGAAACTTAGGAAACGGATATTACAAAATCACTGAACTAGTACACATTGCGTACAATTCAATTCCTGAGAAACTGTTTTACGAAGTTACTATTCATTATACCGACAAAGATTTTACCAGCTCGGTGATAGACAGTTTCAAACGCATTGAAAAGTAAACTTCTCTTTATTCATATTTACAATTCAAGGGGTAAGCGAAAGCTCCCCCTTATTCATTTATTATTCTATTCTTGTCCAACTAAGAAAACTGCATTACTGAACAACAGCTTACCATTCTCCCAAAAACTTCGAAACAACGGATTATCGGCCATATAAATAACTCGGCCGCTTCCAACATCTTCAACTCCGAAAACCAGTGTATTCTTTAATTTGGCTTTTGCTTTGTATCCAACAAAACCACTTACCAAACCATTTTCTCCAATTACGCCTACGTTCCAATTTCCTTTTGGTAAGAGCTGATACGTATTCACATCTTGACGCAATGAGAAATATACATTTCCGAAGCCAAAACCAAGTGGATGCGAATTATCCAGCTTAAGCTTATAGATACTGCCTATACTATTTTCAGAAAGGTCGTTTCTTGATCGACTGCTATACAAATGAATACTAGATTCATTCGCAGATTCGTCTCCCGGCTCTACTTTTGGCTTCAAAACAAGGCCGGATTTACCAGCTAGTTGGGCAACGGCATTTTCCATTGCAATCAAACGCCCTCCATTTTTTAGCCATTCTCTAATTTTCCCTAAATCTTTATCAGCCGACAAAAATGAGTAGTTACCATTAGGCAAAATCAAAACTGAGTAATCGTTCAATTTTAATTTATCAAAATTGCTGGCTTCAATGGCATCAATAGGGTAGTTCAGCTGCTGATCAAAGAAATGCCAAACTTCTCCATACGCATTCTCAGAAATTTCACTGCCGGTTAGAACGGCAATTCGAGGAGCTTTTATAAGATGAACCGATGATGACCCAAAATCAGCACCTTTGCTTACGAAACTTGTTAAAGTCCTATCAAGATTTATCCCAACATCGGCAGCTGCTGTTTTCACAACTTGGTCAAAGTTATATCCTATACCGTTGTTACCAGACCTGGTTATAATTAAAGTTCCGGGAGCATAGGTTTTATTGTTTATTTCAAATGTAGTCTCAGCAAATCGTACATTCACTTTCTTTTGCAACAAATTAGCCAGCAATTTAGCAGATGCCAAACTTTTCCACTCGGCAATGTAAGCAACCGGTTGAACAGTTAAACTTAATGTATGTTCATTTTCAATATTCTTAGATGCAGGCTTAATCACGGCTCCACTTGCATAGCTCTGTAAACCCCAAGCATAAGGCAACGCCCAAGAAGTTAAATCATACGTAATGGAATCAGCCAGTTTAGGGCGAGGTTCAAACAAAACGTTTAATAGCACTGATTTGGGTTGATAAGCAGTTATAACTAGATCGTTCCTTTCTATTGCAAACGATTCATTTTTACCAGTGAAATAATTAAACCCAGTAGCTGATTTTACAGATGATCCATAGCCATACTCAACACCGTTCCTCTCAAGCATTGCGGCAAAATCTTTGATTTTAGCTGCATTTTCTCCTTTAATCACATATGACTTATAAATACCCTTAGGATTGGTTCTGGATGAGGCATAATAGTTCCCAAACTCCTTCACTGCATATTCCGCATTTAATGAAGCCGCCTCAATTGTGGATATACTTGTTGTAAAATGATGGTCAATCCTATCATTTAGTGTTAATGTATCCGCTTCACGAGTGATTACTCCCAAACCAGCCCTCCCGGAGCCACCTTGCTCATACGTCATTCCAATTGCTCCATTAAACATTGGGTAAGTATCTCCATAACTCGGATAAAATAAATCGAAAACCTCCTTGGTAAAATACAACCAGTTATTTTGATCAAAATAGCTTGCGTTATTCTTGCCTATCTTAGTTTGAAATTCACGTTGCCATGGCGTCAATGCTTCGTGGTATGGATCTGCCGCTGGCGCAAAAAAATAAGGTTCATTCATCCCCATCTCATGAAAATCAACATGGATTTGAGGCAACCATTTATTGAACAAAGCCACACGGTACTGTGTTTCTTTTTGGGTTTGCCATGCCCAATCCCGATTTAAGTCAAACAAGTAATGGTTGGAACGGCCTCCAGGCCAAGGCTCTTGATGCTCACGCGTAATTGCATTCAAATTGGGATTCCTTCCTACCCTTTCGGTGTAAAAATTAACGTAACGCTCTCGTCCATCAGGATTTAAGCATGGATCAATAATTACAACAGTATTTTTCAACCATTGCTTGGTTTTATAATTGGCCGGATTAACCAACTCGTACAAGACTTTCATCGCTACTTCGGTAGATACTGCTTCATTACCGTGTACATTGTAGCTTAGCCACACAATAATTGGCTGGTTAGGCAAAGCGGCTCCCGGCACCACTCCAGCTAGCTTCAAATTATTTAAACGAATGCTTTCAAGCTTTTCACTATTCTCAGGTGAAGCAACAATAGCAACAGTCAACTCACGATGTTCATATGTTTCACCATATGGCTGTAGTTTAACTGTAGCGCATACTTTTGAAATATAATCAAAGTATGCAAGCACTTTATAGTGAGGGGTAAATCTGCTACCCAGTTTATACCCCAAAAATTCATCTGGAGATTTTAGTGCCTGAGCCTTTGCAAAAAACACAAAAAAAATCAGAGCAAATCCGCACCAAATCCGCTTATTCATAACCATTTATATTGAAATTGAAAAATAAGAAAAATAAAGAATCCATAAAACAAATAATGCTGCTCACTTTGAGAGAGTTAAACTTAATTCACATGGCCGACAAGCAATAAAAAAACCCGCTGAAGCTCATTCAACGGGTTCAATATTTAAAATATTGCTATTCTATTTAAATGTTATCAACACCTGATTCTTCTCGCAAGTGTCCTTCTCCTTAACCTTTATTGTCTTGATTACCCCCTCTGCAGAAGCTTTGATAATGTTTTCCATTTTCATCGCTTCCAATACCAATAAGGCATCATCCTTTTTAATCTCATCTCCTTCTTTAACCAAAACCTTGAGTACCAAACCTGGCATAGGAGCCTTTAAATCATTCATTTTATGAGTCCCGGCCACATCCATACCTAAGCTATGCAATAACTCATCATATTTATCCTTTAACTCAACGGTGTATTTATTACCATTTACTACAACGATAGCAGTCTTATGAGCAGGATCTACATCAAGAATCTCGGCATTAAATGATTTACCGTCAATGTTTAGTACATGAAAACTATCTTCAGAAAGCTCTTTAACGTCGGCAGTAACAGGAACATTATTTATCAACAAACGTCCTTTTTCCAGGGAAATAGTTAACGTTTGCTTTTTATTAATATTGGCTTTGTACATCTTAAGGTTTTAATGATATAGATGCCAAACTTAGTTAAAATTATGCTAAAGTGATCAATTGTTTAAAGCGTATTGAACAAGGTTTGCTCCCATTTGTAATGCTTTTTGATGAATCTCTTGTGAATCTCCAGGATAAACTCCAACGTCTTCCCATCCATTGCCCAAGTCCGCTTCGTAATCATAAAAACAAACGATTCTTCCTTGATAGATTAGTGCAAAAGCTTGCGGGCGCTTTCCATCATGTTCATGAACTTTAGGTAAGCCATTCTGAAATTTATACTTCTGTTGGAATATCGTGTGGCTCGGAGGTAGCTCTATAAAGTCAAGCTCAGGAAACACCTTTTTCATTTCCAGTCTGATAAACTTATCAAACCCGTAGTTATCACAAATATGCAAGAACCCTCCTCCAATTAAGTAGTTGCGCAAATTAGTCGCCTCCTGCTGGGAGAAAATAATATTGCCATGCCCCGTAACAAAGACGAACGGATAATTGAAGAGTTCTCCACTCCCTGGTTCCACTATTGCTTCTTCAGGATAAAAGCTAGTTCCAATATTTTCATTGCAAAATCTGGCAAGGTTAATTAATGCGGTCCTGTCTCCATACCAATCCCCTCCACCATTGTACTTTAATCGTGCTAATTTATAAGAAGGAGGGATGAATGAAGTGTGGAGTATGAGCAAAAGAAGTAATACAAAAGAAATAGAATGACCCAAAAAATAAGAACCGGTAAAACGATTATATTGTCTAAGTACTTTTTTTGCGTTTGCTAACATACTTTAACTACTTATTGAGCTATAAATATAGGAATAAGTAATATATAGGTAGAAGATGTGTAATTTTTTAAAAATTCTTATTCATTCAAAAAATTCAGTTGTGCACAAGCCACTAAACCGGCTGTTTCTGTACGCAAACGACTTTCGCCTAAAGTTACCGGCTTAAAATCGTTTTGTAATGCAAAATTTATTTCCTCTTCAGAAAAATCGCCTTCCGGACCTACAAGCACAAGGACTTCCTGTCCTTTATGGTACGTTTGACCCAAAGATTTGCGATCAGATTCAATACAATGGGCTATTAACTTGCATTTTTCGGATCGTTGAACTATAAAACGCTTAAAATCGACACTTTCATTTAGTTTTGGTTGGAAAGCTTTTAAACTTTGCTTCATTGCTGAAACGATGATTTTATTCAGGCGCTCAGTCTTTACTTCTTTTCGCTCTGAACGTTGGCAAATGATTGGAGTAATCTCATCAATTCCTATTTCAGTTGCTTTTTCCAAAAACCACTCTATTCGCTCAATATTTTTAGTGGGAGCAATGGCTACATGTAAGTAGAAATTTCTCTTGCCATAGTTTTCAATATGCTCTAAAACATGTAATGCGCATCTTTTAGGATGCGCATCTATAATTTCAGTCTTATAAAAACCTCCCCTACCGTCAATAAGATATATTATATCTCCGGTAGTTAGGCGCAATACTCTAACACAATGTTTACTTTCCTCTTCATTAAGCTGGTATGAACTTCCTGCAATATCAGGTGTGTAAAACAAATGCATGTGAAAACTATTGAATCTTGAATTAATTTCTCCCAACGCTGAGCTAATCGGAGATGTTAAGTATCGGTAGTTAAATTTCCGGCTCTCCTGGCTCCATGCTTAACATTACAATTCGAACAGATTCAATCATTCGATTTGATTTCTTAAGAATGGTAAAATTATAGCCATATGCATCCATACTGTCACCAACATCAGGAATACGTTCGAAAATAACATTCATCAATCCTGCAACAGAATCATAATCATCATCTTCAGGAAGTTCAGATGGCAGGAATTCATTTACATCTGTAATAGGGGCAGATGCATTGACAATCCATTCATTATCAGCAACTTCTTCCACAACAGGGGCTTCTTCATCGTACTCATCTTGTATCTCCCCAACCAATTCTTCAACTATATCTTCAAGAGTTACCATGCCGGCAGTCCCTCCAAATTCGTCAAGTACTATGGCCATAATAGGCTTCCGCTGCTGACGAAGTTCGGTTAGCAAATCACTGATCTTCTTTGATTCAGGAGTATATAATGGCTCTCGAAGCATCTCTTTTAAAACGATAGATTGCTTGTTTGCAACACGAGCCAAAATATCCTTTGCATGCAAAATACCGATAATGTTATCGATAGTCTTATCATACACAGGAATTCGTGTATACCCTTCATGAACTATCGTTTTTATAACATCATCAGGAGCTGTATTAATATCGATAGCTGCAATTTGCGTACGTGGAATCATAATGTTCTTCACAATACGCTCTTGAAAATCAAACACATTTTGAATTAAATCGTGCTCAGATTCTTCAAGTGCCCCACTCTGTTTGCCTTGTTCCAAAATTAGCTGCAACTCTTCCGAACTATGTGCTTCATGCCCATGAGCAGGTTCTATACCCACAGCTTTAAGAATAAGGTTAGCCATGCCGTTCAACAACCAAATAAATGGTCTAAATACTAAATAAAAGAAATGCAAAGGATAAGCTATTCCAATGGTGGTTGAAATCGGCCGTTGAATGGCGAATGACTTTGGAGCCAACTCACCGAAAACAATATGCAAAATGGTAATTACCGTAAAGGCTATTGATGCAGCAATGGTATGACTTACAAGTTCAGGATTAGTCAGCTGAACATTAAGCAAATCAAATAAATTAATAATCAAGGCAGAAACAGTCCGTTCACCAAACCAACCTAAACCAAGACTGGCTAAGGTGATGCCTAACTGTGTGGCAGCAAGATATCCATCAAGATGCCTGACAATGTGTTTGGCCATTTTAGCAGCAGCGCTGCCTTCTTTGGCCTTAAGGTCAATTTGTGAAGAACGGACTTTCACAATTGCAAACTCTGCTGCAACGAAAAATCCGTTCAGAAATACTAAAAATAGAATAAGAAAAATATCGAAAACCGTGACGGAATCTGTTGCCATATAGCTTAGTTCTTATTCCTGAATGTCTTATCGTAAAGCTCTATTGCCTCATTAATCACTTTATAAGCATAACGCTTACCTAAAAAATGCTCTACTTTAACGTCTTTGTGTTCTAATGCCTTATAATCTGAGAAGAAACGCGCAATCTCTTTTTCAGTATGCGGAGGCAGTTCAGATAAATCATTGATGTGATTTACAGACATATCATTATTGGCTACAGCAATGATTTTGTCATCACGCTCATCACCGTCAATCATATGCATTACTCCAATAATTTTAGCTTCGATTATAGATAACGGAATTACTTCCTCTGAACATAATACCAAAATATCCAATGGGTCATTATCATCGCAATAAGTTTGCGGAATGAAGCCATAATTAGCTGGATACATTACTGAAGAAAATAAAACGCGGTCAAGTTTTAACAAACCGGTTTTTTTATCAACTTCATATTTAGCTTTAGACCCTTTAGGGATCTCAATAATTGCATTTACTACTTCCGGCCCTTTACTTCCCGGCTCAACCGAATGCCACGGATCAACTCCCATAATTATTAGATATCTATATTTTTAAAATTATATTCACAATACTAAACTTCAGCATTGGTTTTACTATCAATCTTTGCTTTTGATTTTAAGTACCCTAGCACAACAGGAATCGTAGTGATAATCACAATTCCTAACACAATAAGCTCCAGGTGGTTTTTTAACCAAGGAAAGGCCTGCCCTAGAAAATACCCGATAAATACCATTGATGTCACCCAGCTTATACAGCCGATGATATTGAAGAAAAGGAACTTCTTGGGATCCATTTTAACAATACCTGCCACTATTGGAGCAAAAGTACGGATGATTGGTAAGAAACGAGCCATAACAATCATTCCAGCCCCTCTCTTTTCATAAAATTCGCTGGCGGCGTGCAAATGCCTTTGTTTGAAGAAAAAGGTGTCTTTTTTCTTAAAAAGCGTGGGGCCAGCTTTCAGGCCGAACCAGTAACCAACACTATTACCCAAAATACCTGCAAGGACAACTGCCAAGGTAACAGTAACAACGCCTACTTCAACATTAGAGACAACATTCATTGGATATTGTGCCAAATGCAATCCTGTAATGAATAACAATGAATCACCAGGAAGAAAAAAACCTACAAAAAGGCCTGTTTCAGCGAAAACAATAAATAATAGCAACCAAAAAGCAAACGGTTGCGCCAAAATCCAATTAGGATCAATGATGTGTTTGAAAAACTCTAAAATTTCCTGCATGACGATAGCGAAGGTACACTAATAAATAATAAAGTAAGGCAATATTTAAATGCCTACAAAATATTTGTCATGATACTAGGAGCTATACCTAGAACTAAAGTTATTAGCACACATAACATCAATACGAACTGATATGAGTTGCTCAACTGTATAGTCTGCTCAGTTTGTGGCTCTCTAAGATACATGGCAATAATTACGCGGAAGTAGTAATATACTCCCACAGCTGCCATTAAAACGGCAATAGCAACCAACCAAGTATAATGCATCGAAATTGCTACACCGAAGATGTAAAACTTACCAAAGAAACCGGCAGTTAAAGGGATACCGGCCAATGAACACATTGCTATAGTCATCACAAAGGCTAGCACCGGATTGGTTCTTCCTAATCCATTAAATGCACTTAGATCATCTGTTCCCTTTTGCTCTTTAACAGCGATTAGTACTCCAAAAGAGGCTACAGAAGCAATAGAATATGCTATTGAGTAAATCAGTACAGCACTTGATGAAGCCTGTCCCATTCCTAAAATTGCAATAAGCATATATCCGGCATGCGAAATACTTGAATAAGCAAGCATTCGTTTAACGTTTTGCTGATAAGCAGCCGTAACATTGCCAATAAATAGGGTAAGAACAATAATTACTGCCAACGTAACCGTCCAAACTGGAGGCACACTCGAAAAACCCAGGCTAAATAACCGTAGGAAAGCTGCAAAACCAGCAGTTTTCACCACAGTTGACATGTAAGAAGTAACTAAAGTAGGTGAACCTTGATAAACATCCGGAGTCCAGAAATGGAATGGTGCCGCACCTACTTTAAAGGTTAAGGCCATAAGCATAAAAATTGCTCCAGAGTAAAACAATAAAGGCTCATCTCCAGCTTTACCTGCAATTTGAGTAATGTTAAAGCTTCCGGTAGCACCATAAACTAGTGCTATACCAAATAACAAAATACCAGTGGCAAAACAACCCATTAAGAAGTATTTCAATGCGGCCTCATTAGATGCAGTATTAAATTTCTTAATGCCGGCCATGATATACATACTTACAGATAAAATCTCTATACCAATAAACAGCATGGACATATCCTGAAACGAAACCATTACGATTCCACCAGTTAAAGCAAAAAGCAGGATGGAATAATACTCGGCAACATTTGAGCTTATCTTTTCAAAATAGTGGCCAGAAAGCAGGAAAATCAATAATGTAGTAACAATTAATAAAACACTAAAAGCAATGGCATAATTATTAAATACCAACATATCGTTAAAATACGATTTGTTGGTTCCCCACTCTAAAACCAGTGATGCGGCCGAAGCTACCAAGCCCATAACTGAAACAGGTAACAATGCACTTTTGGCCTTATACAAGCCCATGTAAAGTACAAGGATCGCAGTAATTGATATAATTATAATTGATGTCATTCTTAGTTATTATTATGGGTACATTGATTTAGGATAATGGCCTATTTGGCTCCTTATTTATCAATGCACTAATTATTATTGCATTTTTAATTTAATAATCTCAAGCAGGTTATTTACTGATGCCTCAGAAATCTGTAGCAAAAATTTGGGTTGAAATCCGAAGAATACAACCATAGCGCAGATAAGAAAAAGCACCAATTTCTCAGAACCAACAATATCAGTAAAGCCAACAGAAGCAGTTCCTTCTTTACCAAACATTACATTTTGATACATTCGCAACATGTATACTGCTCCAAAAATGATCGTTAATCCTGCAACAACACCGTACCAAATGTCGTATTGATAAATACTATTCAACAATAAGAATTCCCCAACAAAACCGTTAGTTAGTGGCAAAGCTACTGCTCCCAATAAAATTATTAGGAAAGTTGCTGCAAACACAGGAGCTTTAGCCGCAATACCTCCTAAAAGGTAACTTTCACGAACTTTAGTACGCTCTAAAACAATTTCAACTGCAAAGAATAAACCTACAACATTGATACCGTGAGATATCATTTGAATCATTGCTCCTTGCATTCCTTGAGCATTCAGTGCAAAGATTCCAGCAGAGATTAATCCTACGTGTGCAATTGATGAATATGCTATCAATCGTTTTATATCTTTCTGAGTGAAGGCAATAACTGAAGCGTAAACCACCCCGATTAATGATAATATCAATGCAGTTTGCCCCCATTGCATTACACCTAATGGAAATACAGGTAACAACCAACGCATTACTCCATAAATACCCATTTTAAGCATTATACCTGATAACAACATAGTTCCAATTGTCGGAGCAGTTGTATAGGTATCCGGCTGCCAAGTATGGAACGGGAATACAGGCATCTTGATGGCAAATGCCAAAAAGAAACACCAGAACAACCAAGACTGAGTGTCCTTATCTAAGTAAACTAAATAAAACTGGCTGATATCAAAACTATGCTCAGGTGTATTCATGTATAAATAGATAATACCAATTAACATGAACAAACTACCAAACATGGTATATACAAAGAATTTAAAGGTTACACGTATACGATCCTCGCCACCCCAAATAGCAGAAATAAAATAGATTGGAATAAGCGCCGCTTCCCACGAAACATAAAACAAAAATGCATCTAAAGAAGTAAATACACCTACCAATCCGGCTTGCATAAAAAGAACCAAACCATAAATAGCATACGGCTTACGAAACTCTTTACGAAAAGATGAAAGGATGATTAATGGAACTAAAATTGTTGTCAACAGAACTAACAACAGGCTGATACCGTCCATACCTACCTTAAAACTAATGCCTAATGACTCAACCCAAGGTTTGTTATAAATAAATTGCGAGTCAGGGTTTGCATAATCAAACTTCGACAAAGCAAAAAGAGCAAACACTAGTTCCACCAATGAAAACCCAAGCGCAAGTTTTTTAGCTTGTTCTCCACGGGTTAAAGCAACAATTACTGAACCTAGTAGAGGGAATAAAACCAGTAATACCGTTATATAATTGATCATCTCTCTCTAAAACAAAAAGTTAAATACCAGAATTAAAATAATACCCACCACCATCATAAACATATAGCTACCTATATTACCAGTCTGCACACGACGCACTTTATCTGCCGACCACTGCGTTAATTGTCCAAAGCCATTTACAACTCCGTCGATAACCGACTTATCTAATACTCGATAGAAAATCTGTGATAAATTATCTAATGGACGTGTAAAGATTGCATTGTATAATTCATCAACATAAAACTTATTATATGATGCTTTTTCCAATCCAGAACGACGAGCTGTATCTCCTGCCGGAACACTAGCCTTTTTCACATACACCGTATACGCGTAGAAAATTGAAATTAACACGCCTACGACCGAAGCCGCCATTAATGCATATTCAGTAGCATGTGATAAATGACCATGCTGGTTATGCTCTAATATCTCTATTGACTGAGCAAAAACAGGCGATAAGAATTCATTCAACAGGTGCGAGCCACCTAGTACTTCAGGCACACCAACAAATCCTCCTATTACAGAAAGCACGGCTAATACAATTAACGGAATAGTCATTGATGCCGGAGATTCGTGTAAATGATGATGTTGTTCTTCAGTCCCTCTGAATTTACCATTAAAGGTTAAAAAGAACATACGGAACATATAAAAAGCTGTCAACAAGGCACCACCCACACCTATAGCCCAAATAGTAGGACTAACCTGGAATGCATGGGCCAAGATTTCATCTTTAGAGAAGAAACCAGAGAATGGAGGAATACCTGCAATTGCCAGTGTTCCCATTAACATGGTAAACCAAGTAACAGGAAGGTGTTTTTTCAAACCTCCCATTTGGCGCATATCCTGCTCACCGCTCATAGCATGAATAACACTACCTGCACCTAAGAATAATAACGCCTTAAAGAATGCATGAGTCATTAAGTGGAAAAATGCTCCTGTAAAAGCACCAACACCCAGACCCAAGAACATATAGCCTAACTGGCTTACCGTTGAGTAGGCCAATACCTTTTTAATATCATTTTGTGTTAAAGCAATAACAGCCGCAAAAATTGCCGTAGCCAATCCTATCCCAGCAACCACAGCCATTGAAACAGGAGATAAGATATATAACACATTTGAACGGGCAATCATGTAGATACCTGCGGTAACCATGGTAGCAGCGTGGATGAGTGCTGAAACCGGAGTTGGACCCGCCATCGCATCAGGCAACCATGTATATAATGGCAGCTGAGCACTCTTACCCATAGCTCCAACAAAAAGCAATAATGTAATGGTTGTCAAAACAGAAGTACTGACGGTTGACGCATTCGGAAAAATATCAGCATAACTGATACTACCAAAAGTAGAGAACAACATGAAGATTCCAATCAAAAACCCTAAGTCACCTATCCGGTTCATGACGAATGCCTTCTTAGCAGCACTTGCATATTCGGTATTTTTAAACCAAAATCCGATTAACAGATAAGAACATAACCCAACACCTTCCCAACCAATGAACATGATTGCATAGTTAGAACCCATAACGAGCAATAACATAAAAAACACGAAGAGATTAAGATAAGCGAAATACTTACCGTAACCTTCGTCATCATGCATATAACCGGTTGAGTAAACGTGGATAAGAAAACCTACTCCTGTAATGATTAACAGCATTATTGAGGTAAGCTGATCAAGCAGGAAGGAGAAAGGTATTTTTAAAGAACCTACCGAAATCCAATCAAACAAATCTATGGTTTTGGCTCCATTTGCTTTAATATCAAAAAATACCAGAATGCTCAGGATAAACGATCCTAAAACACTGGCACAGCCAACAAGACCTACTAAACCTTTAGGATTTTTCTTGTAACCCAATCCGTTGATTAGGAAACCAATTAAGGGAAGTACAGGTATCAGCCAGGCTAATTGTTCCGTCATCTTTAGTTCAATTTGCGTATTTATTCAGCGCGACAGCTACTCTGTCGCTACCTTAATCATTTTAATTTTTAAGTTTATCTAACAGATCGATATCAATCGAATTGGTATTTCTGTAAATCATTACAATTATGGCTAAGCCTACAGCAACCTCGGCAGCTGCAACAGCCATAATGAAAAATACAAATACCTGACCTGCGGCATCCCCTCGATATGCAGAGAAAGCAGTAAGCAACAAGTTAACGGCATTTAACATCAACTCAATTGACATGAATATAACAATGGCATTTCGGCGAGTAAGTACTCCGATAATACCAATGAAGAAAATAATGGAGCTTAACAGAATGTAATGATTAAGCGGAACCAGAGTAATGGCGTTTGTTATATTTTCCATCTTATTGTTTTGGCTCCTTTCTGGCCAAAAGGACTGCGCCCACCATGGCCGAAAGAAACAGAATAGACACTATTTCAAATGGTAATAGAAACTCCTTAAACAAAACCTGACCTAAGTTTTTAACCAAACCCATATCAGCGTTTTGTAGAACAACTGTGTTTGAAGGATCTGTAGATTTTAAAGCAGCAGTAAGTACGGCCAAGCCGACACCTCCGGTAATAACTCCTACAAATTTCAGCAGATTAGTTTTTTGGGGTTCTGTTTCAACGTTAAGGTTAAGCAACATGATAACGAATAGAAACAATACCATAATTGCACCTGCATAAACGATAATATTTACAATTCCGACAAACTGCGCGTTCAACAAAATATACTCACCTGTTAGTGTAAAGAATGTCAAAATCAAATACAACACGCTGTGTACAGGATTTTTAACCAACACTACAAGCAGAGAGCTGAAGATGGCCACAAATGCCAGAAAGTAAAATAATGATTGTGTAATTGTCATGATAAAAACGCCGCGAATTTAATCAATTAGTTATTTTTTATGGATAGGTTCAACTAATTTGTCCTTACCATAAATGAAATTATCTCGATCGAAATTTGCCGGCGGAATATCGCCATCCAAATAAATAGCCTCTTTAGGACAAGCTTCTTCACAAAAACCACAGAAAATACAACGCAGCATGTTGATTTCATAAGTTGCTGCATATTTCTCTTCACGATATAAGGCTTCCTCTCCAGGTTTACGTTCAGCAGCTATCATTGTAATTGCTTCTGCAGGACATGATAATGCACATAAACCACATGCGGTACAACGCTCACGGCCCTCTTCATCACGTTTCAGGGAATGAATTCCTCTGAAGTTCGTTGAGAATTCACGCTTAACATCAGGATACTGAATAGTAGCTTTCTTCCTGAAAAAGTGTTTCATCGTAATTCCCAACCCTTGGAAAATAGCAGGCAAATATATCCTTTCCAAAAAGGTCATTGGTTTTTGCTCTACTACTTTTTTTCTATTGGTTAATGATTCCATCTTCTATTTTATACAGCACTTAGAAACTAAGTGAAGTTAGTTTATTATTTAATATGACCTGTCAAATACATAACCACACCTGTAATTCCAATATTGGCGATCGCTAAAGGCACTAACATATTCCAGCCTAAACGCATCAACTGATCGTAACGGAAGCGCGGGATGGTCCAACGCACCCATACAAACAGGAACAGGAAGAATGCAATCTTTAAAAAGAATGCTGCCAAACCAATAATGGTAATAATATTTGCATGAACACCACTTGCAGCTAAAGCATCTTGACCAGGGAAGTTATAACCTCCAAAGAACAATGCTGATACAACAGCTGATGAAACAAACATATTAATGTATTCGGCAAACAGGTAGAAACCTAATTTCATACTTGAGTGCTCGGTGTGGTAACCGGCAACCAGCTCTGATTCACATTCAGGTAAATCGAATGGTGTACGGTTACATTCGGCGAACATACAAATCAAATAAATAAGGAATGCTACAGGTTGATAAAACACGTTCCATCCTAAACCTGAAATACCCATCAATGAACTTGATTGTCCCTCAACAATACCGCGCAAGCTTAAAGTACCTGTAACCATCAAGATGGCAATAATAGCCAACCCCATTGCGATCTCATAGCTGATACTTTGCGACGCCGCACGAATGGCTCCCATTAAAGAGTACTTATTATTAGACGCCCAACCTCCGATCATCATTCCGTATACACCTAAAGAAACTACTCCAAAAATGTATAACAGGCCTATATTGATATCGGCTACCTGTAAGGAAATTACTCTATCTCCTAATACCAGATCTCTTCCCCATGGAATAACTGCCGAACCGATGGTTGCAGTGAACATTGCCAATGAAGGGCCAACTATAAACAATAATTTGTTTGCATTGGCAGGAAGAATCTCTTCTTTAGTGAACAACTTTACACCATCAGCCAATGGCTGCAAAATCCCCCAAGGTCCTGCTCTGTTCGGACCTAAACGATCTTGAAAGAACGCCGCAAAACGACGCTCAACCAAAGTCATGTACATGGCAACCACAAGGCTCACCACCAACACAACCGTAATTAAAAGAAACTTTTCTATTATAATTGATAATTCCATTTTCTTTAGCTTGAAAGCCTGTTAGGGCTTTGCATTAACTACTATAAAATCTTTCTGTCTATTACAGGTAACAATTCTTTTTCCTCGTAATGATTTGCCGAAATTACTGAATGGCGGCTTACTTTAGTAGGGCCATCAATTGTCCAGTCATTTGTTTTCTTTTTATCGAAACGACAAGTATTACAGATAAATTCATCTACCTCTCCGTATTGGTCTTTACGTCCGGTTACACGAATTACATCTTCACCTTTGTACCATAAAGTAACCTTACCACAGCACTTATCACAGTCGCGATGTGCATCTACTGGCTTGGTAAACCAAACACGATTTTTAAAGCGGAAAGTTTTGTCAGTTAAAGCTCCTACAGGACAAACGTCAATAACATTGCCTGAAAAGTCATTATCGATAGCTTTAGAGATATAAGTGCCGATTTCAGAAGCATCTCCCCTTCCTAAAACACCATGAACACGTTGATTGGTAATTTGATCAGCTGTATAAACACAACGGTAACATAAAATGCAACGATTCATGTGCAGCTTAATATTATCACCAATATCAATCATTTCGAAAGTACGGCGCTTGAACTCATATCGGCTTTGGTCTTTACCGTGTTCAAAAGAAAGATCTTGTAAATGACATTCGCCCGCCTGGTCACATACAGGGCAATCAAGTGGGTGGTTGATCAAGAGAAATTCAACAACACCTTTACGGGCCTCAATAACTTCTGGAGAAGTTATGTTTTGCACTATCATGCCGTCCATTACCGTTGTACGACATGATGCCACCAACTTAGGCATTGGTCGCGGATCTTTAGCAGAGCCTTGAGAAACCTTAACCAAGCAAGTGCGGCATTTACCGCCACTGCCCTTTAGTTTACTGTAGTAACACATTGCAGGTGGAACAATATCTCCTCCTATCATGCGAGCTGCATTCAGGATGGTTGTTCCCGGATCAACCTCTATTTCAATGTTATCTATCGTTACTTTTACCTTTTCAGACATAGTCTTTGTTAGAATTGAGATTTGATTTACGACATCAAATCACCTATCATCTATCTAATCTTAAATATTAATTTGCCGTTTCAACAACAGGAATCGGATCAGCATAGTTAGCTAAACCATAGTTGCCTTCCATTGCAGCATTAGGTTCTTTAACGTGCCACTCAAACTCATCACGAAAATGACGGATTGCACTTGCCACAGGCCATGCTGCCGCATCGCCAAGCGGGCAAATAGTATTTCCTTCAATTTTCTTCGCAACATCAACCAATAAGTCGATATCACTCATTTTTCCATGACCATATTCAATACGGTGCAACACTTTCTCCATCCAGCCTGTTCCTTCACGACAAGGCGAACATTGTCCACATGATTCGTGATGGTAGAAACGTGAGAAATTCCATGTATTTCGTACAATACATGAGTCTTCGTCCATCACAATAAATCCTCCCGAACCTAACATGGTTCCGGTTGCAAAACCACCCTCAGATAATGATTCATATGACATTAAACGAGGTTGACCGTTTGCTAGTTTTAAAATTAAATTGGCAGGAAGAATTGGAACAGATGAACCTCCGGCAACTACCGCTTTTAAACGTTTTCCGTTAGCAATACCACCACAGTATTCATCAGAGTAAATAAACTCTTCCACTGGCAATCCAAGCTCAATTTCATAAACACCAGGCTTATTAATATTTCCTGAGGCCGATATCAATTTAGTACCGGTACTTCTACCGATACCAATTTTCGCATATTCATCACCGCCGTTCACCACAATCCAACTAACAGCAGCAATTGACTCAACATTGTTTACTACTGTTGGACAACCGTATAAACCGGCAATAGCTGGAAACGGAGGTTTAATACGTGGATTACCCCGTTTACCTTCCAGTGATTCCAATAAGGCTGTTTCCTCTCCACAAATATATGCACCTCCTCCTGGTTGTACATACACTTCAAGATCGTAGCCAGAGCCTAAAATATTCTTTCCAAGAAATCCTGCATTCTTAGCTTCAGCAATTGCTTTTTCCAGAATACGAATTTGAGGCATCATCTCGCCACGAACATAGATATATGAAGTATTTGCGCCTAATGCATAACTTGAAACGATCATCCCTTCAATTAGGGTATGAGGCGTATGAGTCATCAGATAACGGTCTTTAAAAGTACCCGGCTCTGATTCGTCAGCATTACAAACCAAATAACGAGGAACACCTTCTGGTTTTGCCAAAAAGCTCCATTTCATGCCCGTAGGGAACCCTGCGCCACCACGCCCACGTAAACCTGATTTTTTAACCTCCTCAACAACGTCATCAGGCGACATGGTTTTCAGCGCTTTTTCAACCGCAGCGTAACCACCCTGCTTGCGATAAACGTCAAAGGTGTTAATTCCGGGAACGTTAATATCTTTAAGTAATATCTTTTGAGTCATATTAAACCCGAATTAATTCTTATTCATTAGCTGTGTTAACAATTCATCAACACTGTTTTCAGTCAGATTTTCATAGAAAGTATATTCAGGTCCAATCTGTAAAACAGGTCCGTAACCGCAGGCGGCCAAACATTCAACCCCTCTGAATGAGAATAATCCATCAGAAGTAACTTCCCCTTCTTTCACTCCTAATTTTTCTTCCAGATGCTTCATGATTTTTTCGGCACCAACTAAACAGCATGGGCCGGTACGGCAAACCTCCAGTACATATTTGCCCGATGGTTTAAGGAAGAACATTGTGTAAAACGATGCAACTTCGTAAACCTCAATTGGGGAGATATTGAGCAATGAAGCAACATAATCCATTACTTCAGTACTGCACCAGCCGAACTCAGCTTGAGCCAGGTGTAAAACCGGCAACAATGCTGATTTTTGTCTGCCTTCTGGATAGCGCGCAATAATCTCATCGACTTTTTTTTGCGCTTCTGCGGAAAACTTTATTTCTTTTACTGCTAACATTTCTTTTTAGAAGTAAGATTTGAGATTTGAGCTATCAGATATCCTCCTTGCTCAAAACCTTTTACCATTTCTTATTTATACATGCACCTGACATTTTGAACTCTGTTAAAGTTTAGTCTCAATGTCTATTGCTTTATTTTATGCATCAAGCTCTCCGGCAATGACATTTAAGCTACTCATAGCTAAAATTGCATCGGATATCATTCCTCCCTTAGCAATATCGGCATATGCCTGATAGTTGATAAAGCTTGGACGACGGAAGTGTAAACGGAAAGGAGCACGTCCTCCATCAGTAACTAAATAGAAGCCTAACTCACCATTTCCACCTTCCACTGCATGATATATTTCTGTTTTTGGAATTGGAACCTCTCCCATCACAATTTTAAAGTGATAGATTAATGATTCCATTGAACTGTAAACATCTTCCTTAGGAGGTAAGCAGTAATCAGGAACTTCAGCATTGAACACCCCTTTTGGTTCCTTTTCCATCTTAGCAAGGGCCTGCTTAATGATGCTTAAACTTTGCCACATTTCCTCATTACGCACAAGGAAACGATCGTATATATCACCTGTTGTACCTACAGGAATTTCAAAGTCAAATTCATCGTATGAACAATATGGCTGGGCAACGCGAACATCGTAATCTACACCGCATGAACGTAATAATGGTCCTGTCCAGCTATATGACAATGCTTTCTCAGCGCTTACCGGTGTAACACCAACACAACGGTCAATGAAAATACGGTTACGATTGAATAAGTTCTCGAACTCGCGCATTACCTCAGGAAATTCATCAATGAATGTTTTGATTTTTGCAATAGCCACATCATTAAAATTGCGCTCGAAACCACCAATACGACCCATATTTGTTGTTAAACGAGATCCACAGATTTCTTCGAAAATTTCGTAAATGTGTTCACGTTTTTGGAATACGTATAAGAACCCGGTGAATGCTCCTGAATCAACACCGATAACCGAGTTACAAACCAAGTGATCAGCAATACGGCTCAACTCCATCACAATAATTCGCATATAATCCACTCTCTTAGGAGTTTGTATGCCAAGGAGTTTTTCAACCGTCATATGCCAACCCATGTTATTAATTGGCGCCGAACAGTAATTCAACCGGTCGGTAAGTGGAGTTATTTGATAAAACGGACGATGCTCGGAGATTTTTTCGAAAGCACGGTGAATATATCCTATCGTCGATTGCGCACTTACAATGCGCTCACCATCCAATTCAAGGACATTCTGAAACACCCCGTGTGTAGCCGGGTGCGTAGGTCCCAGGTTAAGGGTGGTCGTTTCTTTTTCTAATGAGTGTTCACCTAATTTAATGTGAGCCATATACGTTGTAATGTTGAATTAAGAATTATGAATTATAAATGCCCTCATTTTAAATTCACAATCCAACATTTTGGTTTTTTAGTTTATGAATTTGCTCCTTAATCCAGTAATTCAATTGAGGAACATTGCCCTCTGCATAAAATGCAGCATTCCATTACTCGGTAGAGCAACAGTGATTAACGGCCAAAGTAATCGTCGTTCTTATCCGTACGGTTTGGATCTTCCAATGGAAACTCCTTACGCATTGGGAAAGCAACCATATCGTCTACGTTCAAAATACGTCGTAAATCTGGGTGGCCTTCAAAGATGATTCCGAAGAAATCATATGTTTCACGTTCCATCCAGTTTGCTCCTAAAAAAAGACCTGTAAGTGATGCAATACGTGGAGCATGCTCTGGAAGGAAAACTTTTATACGGATGCGCACATTATTGGTAAGACTATGCAAATGATAAATTACTCCTAGAGGCAATTCCTGTTCAGGGTAATGAATACCGCAAATATCTGTAAGAAAACGAAACTTCAACTCATCATCATTGTAAAGGAATTGAACTACGTCAATAATCTTATCCTTAGTAGTAGTAAGCGTAAGAAATTCATGCGGTTCACTCACATTGAAGATAGCATCAGCAAACTTAGTTTGCAATTTCTCCAATACAGCCTGATTGTTAATCTCTTTTACTGCCATATTATTGAATTCCGTATTTTGCTAATAACTGTTTGTATTCTTCTGAATCGCGACGACGTAATGACTCGTTTTGTACCAATTCCTGAATTCGGTTTAAGCCATCAATAATCCCCTCAGGACGAGGAGGACAACCAGGAACATAAACATCAACAGGAATAATCTCGTCTATACCTTGCAATACGCTATAAGTATCAAATATACCACCACTAGATGCGCATGCACCTACAGCCATTACCCAACGGGGTTCGGCCATTTGCAAATAAACCTGACGCAGTACCGGTGCCATTTTCTTTGCAATGGTACCCATTACCATCAACAAATCGGCTTGGCGTGGTGAGAAACTCAAACGCTCAGCACCAAATCGTGCCAAGTCATAATGGGCTCCCATTGTAGCCATAAACTCAATACCACAACAAGAAGTAGCAAAAGGTAAAGGCCATAAAGAATACGAACGGGCTAAACCCACCGCTTTATCAAGAGAGGTTGCAAAAAATCCGGCTCCTTCTATGCCCGGAGGGGCCTCAACCATTTTAATATCGCTCATACGCTGAAATTTTTCTCAAAAGTCCTCTTAACAATAGAAAAGAGTAACAAAAGTACAACAATAATCAGATAAATATTGTTCTATCATGCCTTGGGTCGTTTTTAGAACAATTCTAAACACTATTCCCACTTAAGGGCACCTTTTTTAATGATATAAATGAATCCTAATAGCAAAAATGCCATGAACGTAAACATTTCTATCATTCCCAACAGGCCAAGTTCTTTAAAATTAACCGCCCATGGGTACATAAAGATTACTTCCACGTCAAACAAAACGAATAAAATTGCTACCAGGAAATATTTAATAGAAATTGGCTGGCGAGCATTACCCTGAGCCTCTACTCCCGATTCAAAAGGGGTCAATTTATCTGAAGTTTTACGCTTCGGGCCAATAAGGTGAGTGGCCAACATGGTAACTACCACAAAACCAATGGCTACAAAAAACTGAAAAGCAATTGGTGCATAGTTAACAGGTAACTGCTCTAGTAATAACATAATGTACTATTTGTGATTTTTTTTGCAAAAATAAAAAAGAGAAGGTAAGTTTAAAACAAACCTTCTCTTTAGTTGAATATTTTATTAAGAAATTTCAATCAAGAGTAAGAACAAACTACTTTTTGTTCTTACCTCCAGTTGTATTCAGACCTTTTATTACTTCTAATGCTTTTTGATTAGCTGGGTCGATTTCAATGACTTTGTTATAAAATGATTTAGCTGCAGTCAAATCGTTTTGAACTAAATAAGCATAACTTCCTAAATAATCATATGCTTCAATAAGATATTTAGCATTCTTTTGTTTGTCTGCTTCACCCAATTCAACTACTTTTTCATAATAAGGTTTTGCAAGACCAAGTTTGCTATCTTTATCTTGGGCTGCATTAGCCTGACCACGATATAAATAGCCTTGAATATAAGTTGGAGAAAGCTCAGTCACCTTTAAAAATGCACTATCCGCCTTTTTATAATTTTCAACTCTCATTGCAGATAACCCATAGTATAAATAATCAACAGGTTGCTTTTTTACATTTGGAATAGCAAAATAGCTATCATAAGCCTTGATCGCCGTTGGATACTGCTTTGACAAATAGCTCATCTTACCTAGCAAAGGATAAAGATCTATTTTTGAAGGATCTTTTACTAAAGCCTTTTGCATATAGGCAATTGCTAACGAATCCTTCTTATTATCCGATAAAATTTTAGCCATGTATTCATAATCCTGAGTTATGACATTACTTTCAGGTTGCTTTTGGAAGAAAGTATTCATGGCCTCCAAAGCTTCTGTAGGTTTCTTAATCTCGTACGCAGAATATGCCAATAAACGGTACATTACAGGTTTAACTTGGCAAGTTTTCAACAACAAATTAATTTGATCATATGCTGATTGGTACTGCTTTGCCAAGAACAACACGCTTGCATAACGGGTATTTGAGTTACATGAGGCATCGGTTAAAGGCAAGTATTTATTCTTGTAAGTTTCAGTTGCTTTAGCGTATTGCCCAGAAACAGCATATAGTTCTGCCAACTCACGATAGGCAGGAGCATAGTTTGGATCAATCGAAATCGCTTTTTCCAATGGTGCTAATGATGATTCATAGTTTTGAGCACCACGATAAATATGTGATTGTGCTACATAAGCCGCTACATAGTTTTTATCTAACTCAAGAGCTTTGTTGTAATTTGCTATTGCATTGTTACCATCCTTTTTAAGCAGGTAGGCATTACCTAAGGTAGTATAAACTTCAGGATTTTTAGACGCAATCTTTTTGGCTTGCTCAATGTAAGCAATAGCAGTCTCAATTGATGCGGCATCGCCCTCTTCACCAGCTAAGGCATAAGCTTTGGCAGTTTCTAGATAAGGTCTGTAGTCTTTTTCCTTCTGACCAAGGGCAATAGCTTTGTCAAACAACGGCTTAGCAGATACAAAGTTCTTTTTAAGGATACTTAGTTTCCCTTGTCCCACATAATTCAAACCAAACTGTGGATTTGCCGCCACACCTTTGTCAAAAAATACTTGGGCTGAGTCAAATTCAAGTGTTTTTACATAAACATCGCCCATATAATAATAGCTTTCAGCAGTAGTCGCCGGATTAGAAGCTAACTTGCTCAACATAGCTTTAGCTTTCTCGTATTGCTCCACTTCAATAGCTTTTCTTACATCATTGATGCTTTGGCCATAAGCGAATCCTGCTATGCAAAACAACGCTACGGTTATATTTAAAGCCTTCTTTATCATCTTCATAGTCAAAAAAATAAATTTATTCAAACAAATTTTTATCAGATAGCTCCACTAAGCGAACAGGCATACGCGCAGGCACCAAACCAGACTTCAGTACAATACGTTGACCTTTATCCCCAGCGACAAAAGCTGCAAATCCTGTACCTAAGCCCATATGCGAATCTCTGCTTAAAAGATACACCCTTCTTACTAAAGGATAGAAACCTTGCGCAATGTAAGCCTGATACGGTTTACGGTATTCACCCGAACCGGGTTGGCCATCATCCGGAGCAATTGCTGCAACTTTAATCTTCTTAAGAAAACTATTTGCGGTAGTATCGTCTGTATCACTAATCCAATTCACACCAATTATTCCTAAGGCATTTTTGTGTTTACTAACATACTCAATTACCTCTTTATTCGTCTTAACTGCAAAGAAATTTTTTGAAGAAAATTGATTCTTCCCTGCTAATTCCTTCATATACCGCACTGTACTTGAATTTGGATTATCAAATACAACTGAAATATCTTCATTAAGATTCGTGTTACCCAATTCGCTCCATTTTGTCACTTTCCCAGAAAAGATATCACGAAGGTTAGGCATTGAAAAGGTTGAATCAGTATTTCCCGGATTTATTATCAATGCAATTGCGTCAATTGCAAACTTGGTACTTCGTACAACAAGTTTCCTATCTTGCAAAGGCTTAAGTTCATCAGCCGTAAGTTCACGACTAACAACTACTGCTCGAGCCGAATCCTTGATCAGATCAGCAATAGCATCTCCCTCAGCTTTGAAGTGCGGATTTATTTTAGCCTTTGGATAAAGAGCATGAAAAACATCTAGCTCGGCTTGAATAATGGGTTCAAATGTTTCGTCTACAGAAATATTGATCTCTCCTGTGGTGGTCGTATCCAATGCTTTTTGATTAGAATTACTTCCACAACCCATCAGACCTACCACTCCAAGCACTGTTAAAGTGACCCAGCCGATTTTATTATAGCGTGACCTATTCATATTCAGAATTGTTTTTTTTAATGAGCCTGTAACATCTAAACGCTCCGTACAAAATTATAGCGCTTCCAAGAATAATTTTATTATTCTTCGACATTCCAACCAAAACATTGGGTTTGAAAATAATCATACTGCCCAAAACAAGATAAGCAATAATGAAGGCCACCCCTAAAATTAGCAAAAATCGCTCTTTTGGCGATTTTTGCTTAAAATTATTATCAAACTGTTGCTCCATGAGAGCTAAATTGATGTTAAAAAATTAATCTAAACGGAATACAATTGGTAAACTGAACTGTACACGCACTGGTCTACCATTTTGTTTGCCTGGCTTCCACTTCGGCATTGCTTTCACAACGCGTGCAGCTTCTTCGTCACATCCAGAACCAATTCCGCGAAGAACTTTCACATCGGTAATTGATCCATCTTTCTCAACAACGAAAGTAACCATTACACGACCTTGAACGTTATTTTCACGAGCCATTGCTGGATAACGAAGGTTTTTTCCAATGAACTTACCTATTTGCTCCAATCCACCTGGAAACTCAGGGTTTTCCTCAACATGTAAAAAGATTTCCTGAGTATCTTCTACTACCTCGTTGCCGGTACCAGTACCAATTACTGGTTCTTCAACAGGAGCAGGTCCTTCATCAGTTCCCTTTACGGTTTGAGTACTCACTTCCGCCTTAATTTCATCCTGTACAGGAGGTGGTTCTTCATCCCGAACTTCTTCATCCTTTTTAATTACCGGAGGAGTAAACTTAATAGTTGTTCTCACCGGAGGTGGAGGTGGTTCTGATGGTGGCGGAGGTGGAGGTGGTTGAGTTTTATCCACTGGCGGCGGAGCCATCAGTTCATTTGACTGAACCACTTTTATTTCATTATCTTCAGGAATTACACCTGAGATAATGCGAGCAATAACTGGAGCAGCTATGCCTAAAGAGAAGAAAATAATAGCTAATACGGTACCTTTCTTCATGTTCTTAGAATACTGCTTGCGCAGATCATAAGCTCCGTATGCTTTATTTCGTCCTTCAAAGACTTGTTCGCACCATCTGCTATCTTCTAAATCTATCTTTCCTGCCATTTCTCGACAATGTTTTTATCTTACTTTTGAACGTAAGGATTATCATTAATCATTTTCAAATCACCAGGAGTGATATCAACAATAGCATAACGACCATTATTGGTAATGTTCATCTCATCCAAAATATCCACTAGGTTTTTGTAAAGAGATTTATCATCAGCTTTAATTAAGACAATTAGGCCCTCTTTGTTGTTCCTGATTCTTGAATAATTAGCTTTAAATGTTTCCTCAGATATCTTCTTGTCTTGCGCCATCTGTTTGTAAATCTTGATAGAGTCAAGAGATGGGTTACGCTTACGACTTTCTTCTAACAAAATCTTACGAATTCCATTAGCTCCAAAGTTCGTAACCAAAGGGTTCTGAACTTCTTCCCCGATACCGAAGTAATAAACAATTTGATCTTTCCCCGTTAAAAGAATTGTCATCGCTTGAGAAGCCTTGATTTTGGTCTTATCTTCTTCTTTCATGTTTTCTTCTTTAACAGGCATATTAATATCCATAACGGATGGTTTGCTCATAGAGGTGGTTAGCATGAAGAAAGTGATCAACAAGAAACCAAGGTCAACCATTGGAGTAAAATCCACACGAGTTGAGAGCTTCTTGCCTCTTTTCTTTCCGCCCTTCTTATGTCCACCGCCCCCGGAGGTATCTATATCTGCCATTGCTCAAATTTCTTTAAAAAGTTTACAAATTAGGAGCTTGTTCCATATTGGTAATAAAGTTGAAACGGTTAGCCTTTTGAGCCTGCAACGTAGCAATGATATTTTTTACTACTGGATAATTTGACTCGCGATCACCTTTAATAGCAATAACTGCAGCGCTATTGGTTACACGACGTGATTCTATTAACCAGTCTTTCAATTCATTTGTTGCATTTTGAGTAGAATCACAAGGAACGCCTTTAGTTTGTTCATTGTATTTCTTACGCTGATCCTTACTCATTGCTAAGTAGCTTTTCAACTCATTCATCGGAGTACCAAAGTTAGCTAACTTTGAGAACTCTTCTTTCTCAGCCGGCGTAAAAGATATTTGTCTTTTAGCGGCCATATTATCCAATAGGGCTTTTCTAAATTCCGTTCCTTCTAATCCAAAGAAGATTCTTCCGCCCTTATCAACAGAAATCAAAATCACTTTGGTATCAGGAAGTTTTATTTCCGATATAGAAGACGGGGTATCAACTACAACAGCTTCCTCTGGCTTAAACTGCGTTGCCAACATAAAGAAGGTCAACAACAAGAAAGCCACGTCGGTCATCGCTGTCATATCCACCATCGTACTCTTGCGCGGAACTTTAACTTTTCCCATCTTTTATTTATTAACGTACAAATAATCTATTAATTATCTAGCTACCAAGCTATAACAAACAAGTAAGTCTTACTTGTGTTTAGCTGCAAAGTTTTGAACGATGCTGTAACCAGCCTCATCAATAGCGTAAGTAATAGTATCGATACGAGTGGTAAAGTAAGCGTAGAATACTGCCGCGATAGCAGAGTTGCCAATACCCAATGCAGTGTTGATAAGTGCCTCAGAGATACCTACCGCAAGAGCTGCTGAGTCAGGAGCACCTGCATTACCAAGAGCCGAGAACGCTTTAATCATACCCAATACTGTACCTAAAAGAGCGAATAGGGTCGAAACTGACGCTAAAGTAGCGGTGATAACCAAGTTTTTCTCTAACATTGGTAATTCCAAAGTGGTCGACTCTTCAATCTCTTTCTGGATTGCCAATACTTTTTGATCAACATCCATACCGCTAGCAGTTTCCATCTCTTTGTATTTAACCAAAGTGGATTTAACTACGTTAGCAACTGAACCTTTTTGGATGTCGCATTCTTTGATAGCTGCATCTACGTTACCAGCGTTCAATAATGAACGAACTTTTGAAACGAAAGCTTGAGCCGAACCTTTACCTGAAGCTGCAGAGATAGTAATGAAACGTTCAATAGCCACCGTAAGGTTAATCAATACTAATGATAATAGGATAGGTACGATAACACCACCCATGTATACCAGGCCTAAATAGTGACCAGCACCTTCTGCTATAGGATGACCTCCTACTACCCCACCCTCAAAGTTTGACGGGCTACCCAAAATGAATTTGTAAATCAAAATACCTACCACTACACAGGTAGGAATTACCCAAGCCGCAAAATTTGAATTGAACTTAGTGTTCTCTACTTTTTTAGCTGTTTGTTGTGCTGCGTTTGCCATTGTTTAAAAAAATTTAATTAATCTTTAATCACTTAATTAAGTTTCAATTGTGCTGTTTATTTTTTTGAGCGTTTGCAAAAATATTAGTTTTTCTATAATAAAAAATTTTTTTTAAACGATTATCAATTATTTAACATTGGTAAAGCCTATCATTTTCAAAATTTTATTCTTTAAGCTTGATTTCGATCAAGAAACCTTTTTAAAATATACAAAGATTTAGTAACAATAATATGTGCTTCTGTGCCTGGTTATAACTGTTTTATCTAATGATGCAAGTACTACATATATTCCATAACAACTGGGTAAAAAATAACAAAGTCCTGGAATGAACCCAGGACTTGTTGCAAACACAAACTATAATAAAAAATTAAACTTGAACAGACATTTTCGGCAGTGCCTCTTTCAGTTCAGCACTTGCATTATCTGCAAACTGCTCGAAATTCTTAATGAAGCGCTGTGCCAAATCATTTGCTTTTTGATCATATGCTTCTTTACTCTCCCAGGTGTTGCGCGGATTTAACACTTCCTGTGGCACGTTAGGACATGTAACAGGCATATTTAGTCCAAATATTGGATCAGCAGTATAAGCTACATCATTTAATTCCCCTTTAAGGGCAGCTGTGATCATAGCTCGGGTATAAGCCAATTTCATACGAGAACCTACGCCATAAGGGCCTCCGGTCCATCCTGTATTAATTAACCATACATTTACATTATGCTCATCCATCTTCTTACCTAATAAATCGGCATACTTAGTTGGATGAAGTGGCAAAAATGCTTTACCAAAACCCGCTGAAAAGGTTGCCTGCGGCTCAGTAACACCTGCTTCAGTTCCTGCAACTTTTGCAGTATAACCTGAAATAAAGTGGAACATGGCTTGCGACTTTGTTAATTTGGAAATCGGAGGTAAAACCCCAAAAGCATCTGCTGTTAAAAAGAATATATTCTTAGGAGCCCCACCAACCGATGGATTAACAGCATTAGTTATATAATTAATCGGATATGATACACGTGTATTTTCGGTAACATCAATGTTTGAAAAATCAACAGTAGAAGTTCCTGCATAACAGCGAGTGTTTTCTAAAAGTGAACCGAACTTAATGGCATTAAAAATCTGTGGCTCCTTTTCTGCGGTTAAGTCAACGCATTTAGCATAACAACCACCTTCAAAATTAAACACCGTTTCACCTGCCCATCCATGCTCGTCGTCTCCAATTAATGAACGCTCTGGATCAGCCGAAAGAGTTGTTTTACCTGTTCCAGAAAGACCAAAGAAAATGGCGGTATCCCCATCTTTACCAATATTAGCCGAACAGTGCATAGAAAGCACTTGCTTTTGATGTGGTAAAATAAAGTTAAGGGCAGAGAAAATACCTTTCTTAATCTCTCCAGTATAACCAGTTCCGCCAATAATGATCATTTTGCGAGTAAAGTTCATGACTGCAAAATTATGCTGGCGTGTACCATCAATTTGAGGATCAGCTTTAAAACCCGGAGCAGCAATAATTGTCCATTCAGGATCAAATGCTAATACTTCTTCTTTAGTTGGACGAAGGAATAAGTTGTTAGCAAATAAATTTTGAAAAGCTGTTTCGGTTACAACACGAATGTTTAGGCGATGATTTTGATCTGCACAAGCATAAGCATCACGTACAAACACTTCTTTACCGGCCAAATACGCCTGCATACGATGTAGCAATTGATCAAACTTTTCGGGCTCAAATTTAATGTTGATATCCCCCCACCAAACCTCATCACGGGTAATGTCATCGCAAACGATAAAGCGATCTTTTGGTGATCGTCCTGTAAATTCTCCTGTGTCAATTGATAATGCACCTGTATCTACCAGATGGCCTTCCCCGCGGCAAATGGCTTCTTCTACAAGTTCTGCTGGTGATAAATTCCAATAGGCGGCGGCTACATTACCTAACCCTACGGTTGCTAAAGTAGCGTTCGGAGCCTTGATGCCTAATTCATTCTCCATAAAAAATTTATATTTGATTGATTGGTAAGGCAAAAATGTGCAAAATAGGCTAAAAAGGCAAATACCCAGGCATAAAGATGGAGAGATAGCGTCTAAAATACACTAACAAAATCGAGGTTTAAATAAAATAGGCCAAGAAAAGGTGGTCGCAAACTATCCACCAACTTTTTTTACCTTATAATTGAGTGATTGCAGCAATGCCATAATTCTATCTCGAAAATCGCCCTGAATAACAATCATTCCGTCCTTTACTGTACCCCCTACACCACATTTCGACTTTAGCATTTTGCCCAGTGTTTCAAGGTCTTGCTCAGTTCCAACGAATTCTGTAACCAACGTTACCATTTTACCGCCTCTTTGTTTTTTATCTAACTGAACTTTTAAGTTCTGTTGATTAGGTGGCAAAGTTTCCTGAATTTCTTCCCGTTCGTATTGAAACTGAAAATCAGGATCCGTTGAGTACATAATGCCGCTAATGTTTTTTTTCTTAGACATAATTCTAACGATTACTTTGAATTATTATTAAGGGGTACCAACACTTTCATTGAGGCAGGAACAATTTTCACATCAATTGTTCCTGCTAAAAAGCGAGGTTCTCCATCCAAATGTACTGCTTCATCTTTGTTTCGGCTAATTTGTATTTCCTTACCTTTAATTATTTCAACATAGGGAGATTTATGGGCAGTACCGTTCATTAAACGCCATGCTAAAACCGGAAATTGATATGACGCAAAAGGCTTCACTATTGTTACATCGAGTAAACCGTCTGTAATATTTGCTAAGGGTGCAATATGTGCATTATTCCCAAACTGAGTTGAATTGGCAAAACTTACCATAAATGCATCCCTGTTAATGACCTTTCCATCAATAGAAAGATTATAATTAACCGGCTTATAGTTTTTTAGCTCTTGAAATACAGATTTAATATATCCTGAAAGTCCCCTCTTTTTATTATTAGCAAACATTGCACTTATATGAGCATCAAACCCCATTCCGGCAACGTTAAAAAAAGGAATATCATTCAAAACAGCCGAATCAATTATCTTTATTTCATTTTGGTTGAGAATCTGAATAGCCTTTTCCACATCCATCGGTATCTGCAGATGCCTGGCAAGACCGTTACCTGAGCCATAAGGCACAATACCTAATGTAGCTGAAGCTCCCATGCTCAATATACCTCTGGCTACCTCGTTTACGGTTCCATCACCTCCAACAGCTACAATAACATCAAATCCTAAATGCACAGCTGATTTGGAAAGCTTCCGGGCATGATCAACAGCATTAGAATAAGCCATTTCATATTCATACATGGAATGGTCCAGATGATCAATGATTAACTGCTCTACTCTTTTCTTGCTTTTACCGCCAGAAATAGGATTAATTACAAATAGGATATTTTTTTTCACTTCTCTAAAAACATGCTAAAGCACGCTAATGCAAAGATGTACAAAATATAGTTTGGATTTAAAATGGAGTGATTGAATTGTCCAAAAAATAATTTCCTACCTTTCCTATCGACTTAATGATTTTTATTTATTTACCGAAAATAAAATTATTACTATTTTTGCGGCAATTAATGTGGACTGATTTGATTGCTTGCAACCACAAAAAAAAATGCTAAAACATATTTCCGCATTTTCTCCGCAACAATCAGCAACCAGTTTTCAAATTTATCACAGTAGATTTATAGGAAGTATATGGCTTATTTATTCACTTCGGAGTCGGTATCAGAAGGACATCCGGATAAAATTGCAGATCAGATTTCAGATGCGCTCATAGATAATTTCTTGGCTTTTGACCCGGATTCAAAAGTTGCCTGTGAAACATTGGTAACAACCGGACAAGTTGTGTTGGCTGGTGAAGTAAAATCAAAAACTTACCTGGATGTTCAACAAATTACGCGTGATGTAATTCGTAAAATTGGTTATACCAAAAGTGAATACATGTTTGAAGCTAATTCTTGTGGTGTTTTGTCGGCAATTCATGAGCAATCAAGCGATATAAATCAAGGTGTAGAAAGAACCAACCCTGAAGACCAAGGAGCAGGTGATCAAGGAATGATGTTTGGCTATGCAACTAACGAAACTGATAACTACATGCCACTAGCCCTTGATCTTGCTCACCAACTGTTAATTGAGCTTGCAGCGCTTCGCAGAGAAAATAAAGAGATTGCTTATTTGCGTCCTGACGCCAAATCACAAGTAACTATCGAGTATTCTGATGATCACAAGCCGGTGCGTATTGATGCAATTGTAGTTTCAACGCAGCATGATGAGTTTGATTCAGAAGCTAACATGGCAGAAAAGATCAAAAACGACATCATCAACATTCTAATTCCTCGAGTTAAGGCAAAACAAAAGTCTGAGATTCAAGCTTTATTTAACGATATTAACTACCATATTAACCCTACCGGTAAATTTGTTATTGGTGGACCACATGGTGATACCGGCTTAACCGGTCGCAAAATTATTGTAGATACTTACGGAGGAAAAGGAGCTCATGGAGGCGGCGCGTTTTCTGGTAAAGATCCATCAAAAGTGGACCGTTCAGCCGCTTACGCAACCCGTCATATAGCCAAAAACTTAGTAGCATCAGGAGTTTGTAGCGAAGCATTGGTTCAGGTATCATATGCAATTGGTGTTGCTAAACCAATGGGTTTATATGTAAACACATACGGCTCTTCAAAGGTTAATCTTACTGATGGTGAAATTGCCAATAAGCTAAGTGAGCTATTTGATATGCGTCCTTATTTCATTGAGTCTCGCTTGAAATTAAGAAACCCTATTTACCAGGAAACAGCAGCTTACGGACATATGGGCCGCAAAAATGAAATTGTTTCAAAATCATTTTCTCTGCCTGATGGTAAGACAATTACCAAAGATGTGGAACTGTTCACTTGGGAGAAACTTGATTATGTAGATAAAATCAAAGCCGCATTCGGTTTATAAAAACACTAATCCCTTCGAAAACCCGAAGGGATTTTTTTTTATTCCTATTTTTGCGCATGCAAGAATTAGAAAACCCTTGGGTAACTCTTGAGTCGAGAGAGATTTATAATAACCCCTGGATTAAACTTACCGAACACAAGATCATCAACCCCTCTGGCGGCAATGGAATTTATGGTGTGGTTTCCTTCAAAAACTACGCTATAGGTATTGTGCCTATGGATGATGAAAACAACATTTGGCTCGTTGGTCAATATCGTTACGCTACTGATTCATACAGCTGGGAAATTCCGGAAGGTGGCGGGCCATTGGAAATCTCTCCTTTGGAGTCGGCGAAAAGGGAACTCCTGGAAGAAACTGGACTAAAGGCAGAAAAGTGGGAACTTATACAAGAGATGCATTTATCTAATTCGGTTACGGACGAAAAAGCATTTATTTATCTTGCAAAAGACTTAACTCAATTTGAAGCCACTCCCGAGGAAACAGAACAACTTATTGTTAAAAAAATTCCTTTTGAGGAAGCATTTAACATGTCCCTTAATGGGGAAATAACAGACTCAATAACTATTGCCGCTTTATTCAAAGTGAAGCTTCAAATGTTGTTATCAAAATAATACTATTAATACTAATGAAGAAAATTTTGGGATACATTCTTACTCCCCTATTTTATTTAGTCTTTGGCTCATTCTTGGGCATTTTTCATATTGTTCAAATCATCGCTTTAAAAGTGTTTGGCAAAAAAGCACATAAAAAATCTGTTGATGTGCTAAACTTCTTTCTATTGTATAGCTTAACAATACTTGGCACTCGCATAAAAGTGAAATTTAAATTTACGCCACCCAACGACCGGCCTATAATTTTTGCGGCAAACCATCAAAGCATGTTTGATATACCAGGCATAATTTGGTTCTTACGCAAATATTACCCAAAATTTGTTTCTAAAATTGAATTGGGGAAAGGTATACCAAGCATCTCTTATAACTTAAGAAATAGTGGTGCAGCTTTAATAAACCGTAAAGATTCAAAACAAGCCTTAACAGAAATTGCTAAACTAGGTAAACTAGTTGCCCAGCATAATTATTCAGTAGTTATATTCCCCGAAGGTACCCGCTCAAAAAACGGACAAATGAAAAACTTTGCAGTT
This sequence comes from Solitalea lacus, assembly GCF_022014595.1. Taxonomy (NCBI): domain Bacteria; kingdom Pseudomonadati; phylum Bacteroidota; class Sphingobacteriia; order Sphingobacteriales; family Sphingobacteriaceae; genus Solitalea; species Solitalea lacus. Next base: position 214,579 of record NZ_CP091740.1, read on the forward strand.
GGCGGCCTCAATATTTTACTTAAAAAAGCGCCTAATGCATTAATTGTTCCAGTTGCAATAAAGAACAATTGGCGGATACACCGCTTTGGTAAATTCCCGTTATCAGCAGGAGAAAGTGTAAGTTGGACGGTTTTAAAAGGAATTGAATCTCAAGGAAGAAACATTGAAGAAATTGTACTTGAAGCCGAACAGGCAGTTAGAGCTGAATTGGCTTAAAACAGTTTTAAATACCTAGTCCGATAAGCCGCAAACATCATCGGACTAGAGTATATTTTCCTTCAATATTACTTCTCTTTAAACGTTGACTGTCAGGTATTTTTTGTAAATTTCTTCTTATACCAAACTTCAACTACAATGAAAAGCGCTCTACTTTTTTCTACCATTACATTATTATTAATTAGAAGTCAAATTGATCATTCTTTAATTAATAAATCCGTTAATTCACAAGCCGGAATTCCTATTTGTTTTGGTGGTCCCAAATTCAGTTTGAATACAGATACCATTCCACCAATACTTTATACTGGCCTTGGCAATTATCATTTCCCAACAAGTACAAAGGATGAACGGGCTGCAAAGTATTTTGACCAAGGATTAACCCTTTATTATGCATTTAATCACGCAGAAGCCGGTCGTTCGTTTAAAGAAGCGGCCAAATTAGATGAAAATATGGCAATGGCATATTGGGGACAAGCCCTATGTATGGGACCCAACATAAATATGCCTATGGATACATCAAAGAGTGCTGAAGTATTTGCATTGACACAAAAAGCCTTTTCGCTAATGGATAAATGTAATGAAAAAGAAAAAGCATTAATTGACGCCATAACTAAACGTTATAATATATATCCAAATGTAGACCGTTCATTCCTCGACAAAGCTTATGCCGGGGCAATGAAAAAAATAACTGAAACCTATCCGACAGACAATGATATTGCTGCCTTATACGCTGAAGCGCTAATGGATTTACACCCTTGGGATTTTTGGCAAAAAGACGGATCGCCCCAACCCTGGACAAATGAGATATTAACCATTTTGGAAAACATTTTTTCACGCAATCCTCAGCATATTGGCGCAAATCATTTTTACATCCACGCGGTTGAAGCGTCTCCTAACCCATCAAGAGCCCTGGCTTCTGCTAATAGATTACAAACATTGGTTCAGGGGGCTGGCCATCTGGTTCATATGCCATCACACATTTATATACAAACTGGTCAGTATGAAGAGGGAACTAAGGCCAATAAATTTGCAATTTCTGTAGATGAGAAGAACTTGAAAGACGGTATGCTTAGTGTTGCCTACCCAGAACATAATATTCATTTTCTATATTCCACTTTAACCTTGGAGCGAAAGAGCAAAGAGGCTCTTACATATGCGCAGAAAGTAAAAGAAAGCATACCAGAGGCTTTTTTAGCGGATCCCATTTTTGCAGGGTATGCTCAAAACTTATACGCTACTCCAGTATATGCGCTTGTGCGCTTCGGCAAATGGGATGAAATCTTGAAGTTAAAAGAACCTCCAAAGGAATTTCCATTTTTGAGAGGACTGTATCATTATGCCGCAGGAATGGCTAACGCACGTTTGAACCGAATTGAAATGGCTACTGAACACCAGGCTGTATTACAGTCGCTAGTGTCTGAAAAAACGGTTAAAGAGCTCATCATATTTCAGACAAATACGGCTGCCAAACTGCTAACTATTTCAGCTTATGTACTGGAGGGTGAAATTAATGCGAGCAAAAAGGATTACAACAAGGCTTTGCCGGCTCTTAAAACAGCAATGGAGCTTGAGGAAGACTTATATTACAATGAACCAGCCGATTGGCCCAACCCAGTTAAGAATAATTATGGAGCAGTTTTATTAGAAGCTGGCAGAAGCCGTGAAGCGGAAGAAGTCTATTTAAAGGCCTTAAAAAAATTTCCTGAAAACAGTTGGGCCCTAACTGGATTGTTTAATTCGCAGATTGCCCAACAAAAAGGTACTGCTGCAATGGAAACTAAAAAACGACTTGAAAAAGCAAATGCATCTGCAGATTTTGTTCTTTCCAGCTCCCGATTATAAAAAGTTTTAATTCAGGTGCAACATTTATAAGGATACTTGCGTCAGATATGCAAAAAGAAACAAATCCATTTAAATATGAACTTTATAAAGAAAACAAATCTTCTTTTTGCATTAACAGCAATAGGTTTTGCGTCTACGCCAGAAGTCTTTGCTACAGATTTTTCATTAAAAAATACAGTAACAAAGAAAACTGATCAAACAGAAACTCGCAACGTTTCCGGATTTCATGGAATTAAAGTAAGTGCTGGCATTGATGTCTACATAACGCAAGGAACTACTGAGAAAGTTACAGTTACTGCAGACGATGATGTTATTGGCAAAATTAAGACTGTTGTTAAAAACGGTGTTTTGGAAATTTATGAAGAAAAAAGCAGTTGGTCGAGCTGGAGCTGGAATAACCAAACCCGTAAAGTTTATGTAACAGCCAAAGATCTAAACTCTATTGTTGCCAGTAGTGGCTCCGATGTTTCATCAACCAACCAGATTAAAGCTAACAAATTGTTTACCGAAGCTTCTTCAGGTGCCGACTTAAAACTTAATCTTAATGTAAATGAATTGATCTGCGAAACATCTAGTGGTTCTGATGCCGAACTTAGCGGCACAGCAAAATCTTTTAATGTAAAATCATCAAGTGGCAGCGATGTAGACGCTTACAAACTTACATCGACAATTTGCGTTGCCCAAGCTAGTAGTGGTTCTGATATCGACATTACTGTTACTCAGCAACTTACTGCTGATGCAAGCAGTGGTGGAGATATTTCATACAAAGGCAATCCAAAGAATGTTAAAAAGAATGAATCAAGTGGCGGGGATATTTCTGCAAACTAAATTATAATCGACCTAAATAAACACTGAAAAGCAGCCTTAATTTAGACTGCTTTTCTTTTTAAATCGTAAACTGCTGATGTCGATACGGTATTTCAACATGATTGAAGCCCTGAAGCTGCAGTTTTTCTTTAAACTCTCGTTGCACCTCATACTCACCATGAACAAGAAAGACTTCCTTCACTTTAGAAGGATCTTGACTAGACAAGAATTTAGACAAATCCTTGTAATCTCCATGAGCACTTAATGAATCAATTTTGCCGACCTCGGCTTTTACCAAATACTTCGTGCCAAAAATATGCACAACTTCAGGTTTGTTTAATAGCCGCCCTCCTAATGAGTTTGGCTCACAATACCCCACAAACAAAATAGTATTCTTCTCATTGCCTACTCCATTGGCAATATGGTGCTTTACTCTACCGGCTTCCGCCATACCCGAGGCAGAAATTATAATACAAGGTTCTTTTCTAAAATTTAACGCCTTTGACTCTTCCAAATCCTCAACAAAATGAAGGCCCTTAAAATCAAATGGATCCTTATCATACTTTAAGATAGATTCCACATCTTCATTAAAGTATTCTGGATAACTTTTAACTACCCTGGTTGTTCGCTCTGAAAGTGGGCTGTCAACAAACGTATCTATAGGAGGCAATTCACCTGCGTTTTCAAGATTATTTAGAAGGTACAAAAGCTCCTGAGTACGCCCCACGCTAAATGCCGGAATAATCAGTTTTCCTCCCTTCTTAAAACAGGTATGTTTAATGTAATGAAGCAAATCTCTTTCTGCAGGCGCAGCATCGTCATGCAAAGTATTTCCGTAAGTAGATTCCAAAATGATATATTGTGCCTGAGGAAATGATTGGGGAGATCGCAATATTTCAGTTCCGTATCTTCCAACATCTCCACTAAAAGTAATCCGGATTTGCTCCCCTTCTTCCCTGATATTCAAATGAACTGCAGCACTCCCAATAATATGGCCCGCATCTGTAAACAAAACTTCAACTTCATTATCAATTCTAAACCATTTACCATAATTAATGGGAACAAACTGATCAAAACAAGCCTCTACATCTTTTAAAGTATATAAGGGGATTAAAAGTTGTCGCCCTTCTCTCTTTCGCTTTTTATTTATGAAACTAATATCAGCATCTTGTATTCGGGCGGAGTCCTGAAGCAGCAATTTCGTTAAATCTATTGTAGCAGGCGTACAATAAATTTTTCCACTGAACCCTTCTTTTACCAACCTGGGAATTAGTCCGCAATGGTCAATGTGGGCATGTGACAAGATTAACGTGTCAACCTCCTGCGGATTAAAGCCGAAATGAGAGTTCAACCCTTCAGTTTCAGCTCCACCTCCCTGAAACATTCCACAATCAAGCAAAATCTGTTTGCCTGAACGTGTACTAATCAGATGTTTACTGCCGGTAACATTTTGTGCGGCCCCGTGAAAGGTAATGTGCATAGTTTTTCAAATTATGTGACAGCCGTTAGACTTTAGTTAATATACTCACATTTTTTGATACTGCGAAAAAGCCAAATTTGGAAGCGATGGTTACTCCAATAAACTACTTTTTAGGCATGAAGCTGCATCGGCTTGACGTAAAACCGAGATTTCCGCTTTTTGAAAACCACGATCATTTGCTTCATAAATATTTTCAACGTATTTCTGCAGATTTCGGTCAACCAATTAAAACATGATGCTCAAGCAAAAAACTAATACTCTTAAAACGTTTGCAATAAAAAAAGACAGCTTTTAGGCTGTCTTTTTTTATTCACGCACTTTATGCTCTATTAATGAGCCACTTTTGCAGTGAAATAATCACGGTTCATGCGTGCGATATTTTCCAATGAAATACCTTTAGGACATTCCACTTCGCAAGCTCCGGTATTAGTACAGTTACCAAAACCTTCTTTATCCATTTGCTCAACCATGTTTTGAACACGTGAATAGCGCTCAGGCTGTCCTTGAGGCAACAAAGCCAATTGAGATACTTTTGCCGAAACGAACAACATCGCTGATGCGTTCTTACATGTAGCAACACAAGCACCACATCCAATACATGCAGCCGCTTCAAATGACTTATCCGCATCCTCTTTAGAAATTGGAAGAGAGTTTGCATCTTGAGCGTTACCAGTGTTAACCGAAATGAATCCGCCGGCAGCAATAATACGATCAAATGATGAGCGATCAACTACTAAGTCCTTAATTACAGGGAAAGCAGTTGCTCTCCAAGGCTCTACTACAACTGTATCACCATCGTTAAAAGAACGCATGTGCAATTGGCAAGTAGTAATACCTTCCTTAGGACCATGTGGACGTCCGTTGATATACATTGAACACATACCGCAAATACCCTCACGACAATCGTGATCGAATGCGATAGGCTCTTGTCCTTTTTCAACCAATTCTTCGTTTAACACGTCGAACATTTCAAGGAAAGACATATCAGGTGATACATTCTTAACCGGATAGGTTACTAACTCTCCTTTTTGATTTTCGTTTTTTTGACGCCAAACTTTCAGCGTCAAATTCATATTTCCGTCACTCATGATTTTGAGTAGTTTTTTAGATTAAAGAATCAAGAATTAAGAGCCAAGAAGTCTGTCTTAATTCTCGACTCTTATTTCTTATCTGTTATTTATAACTGCGTTGAGCAATTTTAATATTCTCGAATTTAAGTTCTTCTTTATGAAGTTCCCAAGAGCTTTCTCCTTTGAACTCCCAAGCAGCTACATATGCAAAGCTTTCGTCATCACGCATCGCCTCGCCTTCTTCTGTTTGGTACTCCTCCCGGAAGTGACCACCACAAGACTCATTACGATTCAAAGCATCCTTACACATTAACTCTCCTAATTCCAAGAAATCGGCAACACGACCAGCTTTCTCTAATTCAGGGTTAAGTTCATTTGCAGCACCTGGTACGCGAACGTCTTTCCAGAACTCTACTTTTAATGCCTTAATTTCTTCAATAGCTTGTTTTAAACCTTCTGCATTACGAGCCATTCCGCATTTATCCCACATGATCTTACCTAATTTCTTGTGGAAATAGTCTACGGTCTTACTTCCTTTAATATTTAATAAAGTGTCAATTTGAGATTTTATTTTATTTTCGGCTTCCACAAATGCCGGGTGATCTGTAGGAATTGCCTTGGTGCGGATCTCATTTGACAGGTATGCACCGATAGTGTAAGGAATTACAAAGTAACCATCTGCCAAGCCTTGCATCAGGGCCGAAGCACCTAAACGGTTAGCTCCGTGATCTGAGAAGTTAGCTTCTCCTAAGGCATACATACCAGGCACGGTAGTCATAAGGTTATAATCAACCCAAACACCACCCATAGTATAGTGTACTGCCGGATAAATCTGCATTGGCTCATTGTAAGGATTCACACCTGTAATTTGCTCGTACATATCGAACAAGTTTCCGTATTTCTCTTTTACAACAGCTTTTCCTAGTTCAATAATTTTTGCAGGAGAAGCCTCGATGCCATGCTTAGTGGCCTCAATTTTACCATAACGTTCAATCGCCGCAGCATAATCAAGGTAAACCGCTTGACCGGTAGCGTTAACACCGTAACCCGCATCACAACGTTCTTTAGCAGCACGTGAAGCCACGTCACGAGGAACCAAGTTACCGAATGCAGGGTAGCGACGCTCCAAGTAATAATCACGATCGTCTTCAGCTATATCATTAGGGCCTTTTTTACGTGTACGTAAAGCCTCTGCATCTTCTTTTTTCTTTGGAACCCAAATACGACCGTCGTTACGCAACGATTCCGACATAAGGGTTAATTTCGATTGGTGATCACCTGAAACAGGGATACAGGTAGGGTGAATTTGAGTGTAACATGGGTTTCCGAAGAAAGCACCTTTCTTATGTGCTTTCCAGGCTGCAGTTACGTTACAACCCATCGCATTTGTTGAAAGGAAGAACACATTGCCGTAACCACCAGTACATAACAATACAGCATGTCCGAAATGACGTTCAAGCTTACCGGTAACCATATCGCGGGCGATAATACCACGTGCTTTTCCATCGATGATTACCACGTCTAACATTTCATGACGGGTGTACATTTTCACCGAGCCCATACCCACCTGACGTTGCAAGCCGGAATAAGCCCCTAACAACAGTTGCTGTCCTGTTTGACCGGCAGCATAAAAAGTACGTTGCACCTGAGTACCACCGAAAGAACGGTTACTCAACAATCCTCCGTATTCGCGGGCAAAAGGAACACCTGAAGCCACACACTGATCGATGATGTTACCACTCACCTCTGCCAAACGATGAACGTTTCCTTCGCGTGCACGGTAGTCACCACCTTTAATTGTATCATAGAATAAACGATAAACACTGTCACCGTCGTTTTGATAGTTTTTCGCTGCGTTGATACCACCTTGTGCTGCAATTGAGTGCGCACGACGAGCGGAATCCTGATAACAGAAAACTTTCACTTTGTAACCCATCTCTGCCAGAGAAGCAGCAGCTGAGGCACCAGCCAAACCTGATCCGACAACTACGATTTCAAGGTTACGCTTATTTGCAGGGTTTACCAATGGAACGGTTGAACGGTATTTTTTCCATTTTTCCGCCAAAGGGCCTTCAGGTATTTTTGAATCTAAAGCCATGTTATGATCAGATTTTACTTATTAATAACGAAATAAACGTAAAGAGGCATTAAAGCAAATAATACAGGAACAATGATTGAATACCATTTACCAATAGCTTTAATTGCCGGAGTATATTTATAATGATTTAATCCTAACGATTGGAATGAACTTTGAAAACCATGCATTAAGTGATATGACAAAGAAATCATAGACAACACATAAACAATTACTAACACAATGTTGCTGAATACTTCTTTCATTTCAGAATACATATCGTGCATCCCAGCAGCACCTTCAGGAATTCCTCCTTTGGCATCGAAGCGGGCTTTTACCCAAAAATCGCCTAGGTGAATGATAAGAAAGATCAAAATCAATGTACCCAGTAAACCCATTGAACGTGAGTACCAACTGCTATTAACATTAGATCCTGAAATAGCATACCCTTGCGGTCGAGCCGCCTTGTTCTGACGAGTAAGAATTAATGATTGGATAATGTGTAAGATGATGCCTGCAAATAATACAATTTCCATGGAGCGAATAACCCAATTGGTTCCCATGAAATGAGCTGCGGCATTAAACAATTCACCTGATTTGTCAAAAAAAATCAGTGAGTTTACTCCCACGTGAACAATAAGAAATGTAATTAAGAAGATGCCAGTGATCCCCATCACAAACTTTCGCCCAAGTGATGATGTAAAAAAAGATGAAGAACTACTCATTTTTACGAGATTTTAATTTTGGAACACAAATGTATCTAAAAATTGAAAAAACGCTTATAATGGGTCTTATTTAGATTCATTCTATTGTTTTTTATCAAACATCCCAAATAATAAGTAGAAATTATCAGGTGTATTACCTTATTTTCCTATTCCCAACAGACCAATTAAAATAAATCCTACAATAATGGCAACAGCAATACCTACCAATCCAGGAATCATAAAACTATGATTAAGCACATACTTGCCAATTTTTGTAGAGCCTGTTCGATCAAAGTTTATGGCTGCCAATAAGGTTGGATAGCCCGGCAAAAAGAAATCGCTGTTTACAGCCGGAAACATTGCAATTAAAGATGGATTAGCAAGGCCTAAAGTGAGCCCTAATGGCATCATCGTTTTAGTAGTTGCACTTTGGCTAAACATCAACATTCCCATAATAAAAATGGCTACCGCAAATAGCCATGGATATGAAGCCGTAATCGTACCCATCAGCTCTTTAATCACAGGCTCATTATTCGCCATAAAGGTGGAACTCATCCAAACCACTCCAAATACCGATACAACGGCCGATGCCATTGAGGTAAATAAACTTGCCTTTGTGATCTCGGCTGGTGAGGTTTTTGTGATTAACATTATTAGTGCTGCTGCCGACAAAGTAACTACTTCAATAATTGTAACCATTTTAAGTGATCCATCAGCATTAACACTAAAATTGGCAGATCCTTCTGCCATTTCGGGCACAAGGTGAGGAAACGCCCCTCCTATTAAAATCATAAATATTGCAATACCAAATATTGCTACGGAGATCTTAGCTCCTGGTTTTAACTCCTTAATATTAGCGTCATCTTCCGATTCCAAGCTTTTGGCAAATTCTGGATCTTTCATTCTTTCCAAGAACTCAGGATCCTGATTCAGCTCTTTCCCCATTTTATATACAGATGCGCAGGAGGCAAGTACCCCTAACAAACACGCCGGAATACACACTTTCATAACATCAATTGAAGCCCCTGGATATGCCAAAATAGCTGCTAATGCTGCTGTTGCTGCCGACATAGGGCTGCCTGTTAACGCTAAATGAGAAGCAATTACTGAAGCACTTAATGGCCTTTCAGGTCTAATTCTCTTTTTTGCTGATACTTCTGCAATAATTGGAAGCAATGAATAAACAATATGAGCAGTTCCTGCAAATAAGCAGAGTACATAAGTAGTTATTGGGGCCACAAAGGTAATTTGCTTCGGATTACGACGAATCACCCGCTCTGCAATACTTACCAGATAATCCAATCCCCCGGCGGCTTGTAATGTAGCAGCGGTAGTCACAATTGAAAGGATGATCAACATTACATCCTGCGGTGGCTCAGTTGGGCGTAATCGAAATACCTGCACATAGATAAACATACCCAACACTCCCATTAACCCTAAACCGATTCCTTTTAAACGGGAGCCGATAAGAATCATGGTCAGTAGAACAATGAATTGTAGCCAAATCATAGATGATAGTTAAAATTATATAAGCTAATGAAAGAGGCGTAGCCAATACCTTCACTTCCTACATGATATATACGTTATAGAAAAACAAAAAAGCTTTCCAGGGCACGTAAATCCCGAGAAAGCTTTTATTAATCAAAACTTCAATAACGGAAAAGGCGTGATTTCTATAAAATAATCCATGCCATGCTATTAATATTGGAAGAACATATCCTGAACCTTTGCTTTGTCAGACGTTTTTGTCAAGGCAAGCATCAATAAAATTCTGGCTTTTTGAGCATTAAGGTCATCAGAAACTACCGTTCCTAAAGCGTCGTCATCCACCTCATCATGCAGGGTAACCCTACCTCCAGGAGTACGGGTAGCACGCACTACAACAACACCTTTTGAAGTGGCAGCCTTAATAGCATCATAGTTTTTCTTATTCATATTGCCATTACCTACACCGGTAAATACAATGCCCTTTGCTCCAGCTTTAACAAATGCTTCAATTGCAGTGGGGTCAGCATCAGCATACATATATGCAATATCGACTCTTGGTAAACTGGTCAATCCAGACACATCATATGGAGTATCCTTTCCTGGCTTACGAACAGGGTTATAATAGTATTGCACCTTTTGATCATAAATCAACCCAACAGGCCCGAAATTAGTTGAAAGGAATGTTTCAAGTGAAGTAGAATTAGTTTTTGTTACCGAACGGGCATCAAAAACACGTTCGTTCATTGCTAGCATTACACCTCTACCCTGACTCTTAGGGTCGGCGGCAACAACCACTGCATCTAGCAAGTTTTTAGGTCCATCGGCACTGATTGCGGTTGCAGGACGCATTGCGCCAACCAAAACTACCGGCTTGTTATATTTCACAACTAAGTCAAGAAAATACGCTGTTTCTTCCTGGGTATCAGTCCCGTGTGTAATAACTATAGCATCGGCCTCATTTTTGGCAAAAATCTCATTAATCCGCTTAGCCAGTTTAAGCCAAACTTCAATTGACATGTCCTGACTACCAATTGATGCTACTTGTTCTCCAGTTATTTTTGCCAGTTTATGAATTTGGGGAACAGCGTTCAATAATTCATCAATAGGAAGCTTGCCTGCTGTATAAGCGGCTCTTTCCGCAGCTGCACCAGCTCCAGCAATGGTACCTCCGGTAGCCAAAATTTTAACCCTGGTGTTTTGTGCAAGCGCAGTAACCGTAAACCCTACTGCTAGCACAATTAAGACTAATTTAAAGAGAGAGCGTTTCATATAGATATTCTTTATTTGTTTAATTTATTCTTTAATGAATTTAGGGTGAATCATGTTTTCCATGCTATAGATCTCATCCCATTTCTCCTGTGAAATTACTTTGCGTTCTTTTACTACAATATCATGAACAGATTTGCCTGTATTAAGTGCTTCTTTGGCAATAGACGCTGATTCTTCGTATCCTAAAATCGGATTAAGAGCAGTTACAATACCGATACTATTCATTACCAGATTGCGGCAAACTTCTACATTGGCAGTAACCCCGTTAATACATTTTGAAATAAGCGTATGAATGGCATTGGTCATATATTCCAATGAGGTGAATAAACTAAAGGCAATTACGGGTTCCATCACGTTTAGTTGCAATTGACCTGCTTCTGCTGCCAAAGTTATGGTAACGTCAGCACCAATAACGTAATAAGCTGTTTGATTAACCACCTCTGGAATTACAGGATTTACTTTTCCAGGCATAATTGAAGATCCGGGCTGCATTTTGGGCAGATTAATCTCATTCAACCCAGTTCTTGGCCCAGATGATAACAAACGTAAATCATTACAGATCTTTGAAATTTTTATGACGCTCCTTTTAAGCGTTCCTGAGATCTGAACATAGGCACCCGTATCAGATGTAGCCTCAATTAAATCTTCTGCCAGTGTAATTGGAATACCTGAGATTTCAGCAAGATATTTTGTACAAAGCTCAGGATAGCCTTCGGGTGCATTTATACGAGTCCCAATAGCAGTAGCCCCCATATTACATTCACAAATTAGCTTTTGCGATTCCCGCATACGTTGAATGTCTTCTCCTATGGTTGTTGCCCAGCCATGAAACTCATCACCCAATGTCATGGGAACAGCATCTTGCAACTGGGTGCGCCCCATCTTCAGAACATCTTTAAACTCTTCTGCTTTGCGTGAAAATGCCGTTTGTAACGCTTCTAATGCCTTAACATAAATATCTATCTTCTTATAAAGAGCAATCCTAAACGCAGTCGGGTAAGCATCATTAGTTGATTGCGAACAATTCACATGGTTATTGGGATGCAAATACTCGTAATCACCCTTATTGTGCCCCATATACTCCAGACCGATATTTGCAATAACTTCATTGGCATTCATATTACATGATGTTCCAGCTCCCCCTTGGATAAGATCTGAAACAAACTGATCATTATATTCGCCTGCAATTAACTTGTCACTTGCATATACAATTGCTTCTGCAATTTTAGGATCCAGCACTCCGCTGTCACGGTTAGCTAATGCCGCCGCTTTTTTTACATATCCAAAAGCCTGAATGAACAATGGCTCTTTCGAAATAGGAATTCCGGTAATACTAAAGTTTTCAAGCGCTCGTAAAGTTTGTACCCCATAGTACACCGAATTTGATATTTCTTTTTCTCCAAGAAAATCGTGCTCTTTTCTAACTGATGACATATTTATATAATATTAAAGATTGGCTTTCAATTCAAGCTATAAGAATACCAGTGGCGTAATTATTCCAAAAGTGACTCTGTTATTATTGTAATCTACATTATTTAGAGTTGTTTTAGAAAAATCTGTAAAGCGGTAGTTATGACCCACATAACTTACAAAGATTTTTAAATTTAAGTCTTTAGAAGGTAAGACTTCAATTCCAGGGATATAACAATAGCCTGTATAAATTTGTTGTTTGGAATCAGCATTAGTATAATAAGTATCTGCATTATCCCAACGGCCTTTATCTATAAAACCTACAAAGAACAAGTTCAATTTAGGAATCACCCTAAAATCAAGCCGAGTCCAATAACTGTTATAAACTGTTCCTTGAGCAGTTCTGTTATCATAAGCAGGCCCACTTACTATGTACTTTGTGATAATACCTTCGCGGTCGAGTTGTTCACTACACCATTTGTAATCAAATTGAATCCTGAACGTTTTAGATGGGGTTACCTGTACACCCATTGATGCATAGTTTATAAAAAAGTTTTTGGCTTCATTGAATAAACTATACGACCATATGGTTTGTAATTTACCATCCAATAAATTTCCTCTCCAGTTAGCGATGTAAGCCATAGGAGCTTTGCTTTCCTGTACAAAATTAACATCACCAGGATATAATTCTGCAAAGGTTTTGGTACGGGTATTTAATACCTGGAAAGACAAAGAATGGTTTTTGTTCAGATTAAATCGGGTACCAATACCGGTTAAAAAATTATCCGCTGCATCAATAAAATCAGTATACTGATAAATATCAATAGGGTTAGCATCAAACTCATATCCTCCCCAATCAGCACACATTTTACCAATCGACATGTACCAAAACTCCGAATCCTTTTTCATTTTGAACTCAACAAATGCAAGGTCTGTTGAGCGGCTGATATTATCTACGGATTCAGAGGTGGCCGGACGAGTGTATCGATCACGGAAGCGAAAGAATGTCCGCTTACTAACATTTCCCTTAAACTCAAGCCTGAATTGTTCCATTTGAAAACGGAAGTTATTAAACCCATCATTAAAATAGGCATTTCCGGCTGCTCTGATATTAGCAATGAGATCTACATTTTTTAACAGCTCCTGTTTTCCAATTGGAATAATTGACTTCGCTACGGTTGAGTCAATTTGCTTTTGGGCAAGCAATGTAAGCGGGGAAAAGATTAATAAAAGAGAGAGAGCGTAAATTAGTTTTTTCATGGTTCACAATTTATTTATGATAAAAAAGTACTGTTCTTAAATTCATTTAAACCGATAAAATTTGAATGGCAATGCAAGTAATCAGCAGTAACTTGAACGAAAACGAATGTTTATACGAATAGGACGACGAAAATCAATATTTAAATTACACAATTATTACATAACAAGAAAGAAAATCCACCTAATTTTAGTTTTTAAGTGTTGTAGTATTATTTAATCAACTTTTAATAATGCTTTGATAATATGACATTTGAATTGAATTACATTACCCCCATAAACAAAAAAACCGACCAGTACTGGTCGGTTTTCATTTAAACTTATTATAATTTTATTTCGTTGCAACAGGGAATGAAAAACTGTAACGAGAGCTTGGTTCGTCCGGATAAATTCCTTCTAAATTGACCATGCCATTTTTACTGTTTTTTAAGGCCGCTTTAACATCCTCTTCTGAAGAAACAGTTTTACCATTCACTCGGGTAACAACAAAACCTTGCTGAATATCATACTGAGCTAACACGCCGCCTTCCTTTAAGGCCGTTACTTTCACGCCACTTTGGACTCTATATTTGCGTTTTTCTGCATCACTCAACGGACTAAATTTAGCCCCTAACTTATCATATGCAGCACTCGAAGTTGATTTTACCAATGATGCTGTGTTCTCGGCATTTTTAAGAATCACTCTAATATTTTTCTCATTTCCAGCACGTAAAACCGTTAAATTCACGGCATCACCAGGACGGTGTAAACCAATCTGTTCCTGCAAATCAGCACCCGATTTAATAACATTACCTTCAATTTTGGTAATTAAATCTCCTGATTTAACCCCAGCAGCTTCAGCAGCACCACCTTCCATAACGGATTCAACATACACACCGTTAATAGTTTTCAGACCTTTTTCCTGAGCAAGCTCGGCACTGTTTTCATTAAACTGAACACCTAAATAACCACGCTGTACAGTTCCAAAATTTAAGATATCGTTAATTACCTTTTTTGCAAGATTAACAGGAATAGCAAAACCATATCCTTCATAAGCTCCAGTTTGAGAAGCAATGGCTGCATTAATTCCAATTAATTCACCATTAGTATTTACCAATGCGCCCCCACTATTGCCAGGATTAATTGCTGCATCGGTTTGGATAAATGCTTCAATTGGACGAGAGTCCGGATCATCATTTCTCAAAATACCTATATTACGGGCTTTTGCACTTATAATTCCGGCTGTAACGGTTGAGGTAAGATTGAAAGGATTACCTACTGCCAACACCCACTCCCCGACCTTTACATTATCAGAGTTACCATATTTAACAAAAGGTAGGTTCTTCTCTTCTATTTTAATCAAAGCCAAATCAGTATTTGGGTCAGTACCGATAAGTTTTCCTTTAAACGAGCGTTTATCATTCAACACTACTTCAATTTCATCGGCACCTTCAACAACATGATTATTGGTAACAATGTAACCATCAGGAGCTATAATCACTCCCGAACCTGAAGCTTTTTGAGGTTGACGGCTCCGCCCTCTTCCCCCAAAGAAATCGTCAAACATATCACCGAATGGGTTATATTGCTGCTGCCCCCTACCAGAAGTATAGGTAGTTTTAATATGCACAACACCGGGGGTTACCAATGCTGCTGCACCGGTAAAGTCAACATCGCCGGCTGAGCCAACCATGCTCCCTTTTTCACCCCAACTAACAAACTTCACATTCTGTTTGTCTTCAATTGAAATTTCGCTTTTGTTCTCGAAAACTTTGTATGCCCCAACGGCCACTACACCACCAACGCAGGCAGTTAATAATGTTAAAGCTATTTTTTTCATGTTTTCTATTTTACTATTCCTTCTAACTCAAAATTAATACTCGTTTATTACAAAAACCAAATGCCTTTTATTTTAGTTTTGTAAAATTGAACTTACAAACTACGAAACGATTCGTATTTAAGTTTTAGTATATCAAATTTAAAATTTAATGAAACTTAAGTTTTTTAAATATCAAGGCGCAGGAAATGATTTTGTATTAATCGACAATAGGACCTCGCCCATTTCTATCAATACAGAACTATTCCGCCATCTATGCGATCGCCGTTTTGGTATTGGAGGAGATGGAATTATGTTACTGCAAAATCATCCCGGATATGACTTCGAAATGATTTATGCCAATTCTGATGGCAATCCAAGTACCATGTGTGGCAACGGCGGCAGATGCATAACTGCCTTTGCCAATCATCTAGGCATTTTTAATGCCGAAACCAATTTTATTGCTGTAGACGGCCCTCATTATGCCAAAATGACCGACAAAGGCGTTAGTTTACAAATGATAGACGTAAAAGGAATTGAAGAACAGCCCGATCATTTTGTCCTAAATACTGGCTCTCCTCATTATGTTTCAGAGGTAGTTGATGTAAAGAGTCTGGATGTTTTTAAAGAAGGAAGGTCTATTCGTTACAATGACCGCTTCAAAGCGGAAGGCATCAATGTAAACTTTGTTGAAGACAAAGGTGATCATCTGATAGTACGTACTTATGAACGCGGAGTTGAAGATGAAACGCTTGCGTGCGGCACAGGAGTTACAGCCGTGGCTTTAGCCATGATGAAAAAGAAAGGAATTACCGGAACACATACTACTCAAATTAAGGCAATGGGTGGAGACTTGTCAGTTACGGCAACTACTACTGATGGAATTAACTTCAGCGATGTATATTTGGAAGGCCCTGCAGAATACGTTTTTGAGGGAGAGATTGAAGTTGAATAAACTGAGTATCAATACTTAAGAAAAGGAGGATCTAATAAGCAGATCCTCCTTTTTATATGTGCAGTTTGTATTTTAACTTCTGAGTTTAATGAACTCCAAAACAACTACAACCGCTATGCAGGAAACTGTTTGTTAAACTGTTAAACTGGAAATTTTCACTGTTATTGCCTTCTTCCCAAAAAAACTTACCCCGTGGCCTGTTATAATTTCCAATCTCATTCATTGATTCAGCATCATACAAACGTCCGTTCAACATTACATATTTAATGCTTTCGGAATTGCGAATATTTTCCAACGGGTTTTTATTCATCACAATCATGTCAGCAAGTTTACCAATCTCCAATGATCCAATTTCCTTATCCATCCCTAAATAGAGGGCTCCATTTAAGGTAGCGCTTCGAATTGCCTCCAAGGCCGTCATTCCTCCTTGGGCCAGCATCCATAATTCCCAATGCGCCCCAATACCTTGAATTTGTCCGTGAGAACCCATATTTACTTTTGTTCCCCCATCACTTAAGTACTTACAAACTTTTGACGCGGAGATATGATTGTAATCGTTTTCTTGAGTGGTTTGACGACGACGGGAACGTGCATCAATAACCGCCTTAGGAGTAAAGTTTAACAATCGGTTGTTTTCCCAAACATTAGTTTTATCATACCAATAATACTCTCCACTTAGTCCTCCGTAAGCAACAATTAAGGTAGGTGTATATTGTGTTTTACTTGAATTCCATAATTGTTTCACATCTTCATACACATCCGAAACAGGTATGTTATGCTCAACTCCGGTATGTCCATCCAAAATCATGCTCATATTATGAGTAAAAGTAGAACCTCCTTCCGGCACCACTTGCATCTGCAATTCACGTGCAGCTTGAATTACCTGCTGACGTTGCTCACGACGTGGCTGATTATAACTTTTAACAGAGAAAGCACCCACCGCCTTTAAACGACGCAAATGTGAACGGGCATCGTCCAAACTGTTAATAACCGCTTTGAAATCCCCATCGGCCCCGTATAAAATAGTCCCGGTTGAATAAATACGCGGACCAACCAATAAACCAGCTTTAACCATTTCACCTTGACTAAACACCATTTCTGTATTATTAGATGGGTCATGTGTGGTAGTAACTCCAAAAGCAAGGTTGGCATAATATGGCCATTGAGTTTTTGAAGAAACCCCTCCTGCTCCCGCTGAAATATGAGCATGCACGTCCACCATGCCAGGCATGATTGTTTTACCAGCAACATCAATCACCTTGGCATCGGAAGGAATTGAAACTGAAGTAATATCTCCGATTGCAATAATCTTATTTTTTTCAACTACGATTGTTCCATTTTCAATTACCTCATCACCTTTCATACTAATAATGCGTGCTCCTTTGAAAGCAATCTTACCTTCAGGTACATCTGACTTAAGGGTTAGCCCAATTTTAACTCCTGTTGAATCTAAAGCAGGAAGTTTACCTGGTGCGCCCTCAACAAAATTGAATGAATTTTGAATTGATCGGGTGAAATATTCTGGCCCTAATAACCAGTGCAGTTTTTGACTATCCCTTGACCAGTGCAAACAGGTGCCTGCATCTTTAGACACTTTAAATACCGGAATAGCACTGGTTTTACCCGAAAGGTCAACTGTTGATCCAGTTGCAGGGAAAGGAGCAATATACGCCTGGAACAGCTCTGTAAATGCAATCCATTTATTATCCGGGCTTACAACAAACTGATTGGCGTACTGTGAAGAAAAATGCGAAATTGGGCTGGTTCCATTAACATCAACACTCTTAAACACTTTCTTCCCGTCATCATTCGTTAAATAGAAAATACGTGTTCCATCATTGTTAAACTGTGGTTGACTTCCTTCTTTGCATAAGAGACTAGCCGTGCCTCCTGAGGCAGGTATGGTATAAATGCCTGGATTTTTCCCAAATGAAAAACCGCTTAACTCATTCCCGTTTCCTTTGCGAAACACAATTTTGTCTCCTTTGGGGGAATACGATGGTGAAAAATAGAAACCCTTTTCAGAAGTTAGCTTTACAATTTTCCCAGTTTTAAACTCAAACTTGTTTAATGACCCTTTGCTTTTATCATTCCATGAAACAAAAACTAATGCACTGCCTTCTAAATTAAATGCGGGTTCAAATTCAAAATCGTTTCCTTTGGTTATACGCTCAGGCTTACCATTTGGCAATTCTTTTACATATAAGTAACCTGCGGCATTAAAAACCAACCTTTTACCATCAGGAGAAGTTGCCGCCTGTCGAATCATTTTTGCTTCAAACTCATCTTTATAAACCTCTTGTTGAAAATGTAGGGCATCAGCAATGGTATGCTCAGCTGTTACCTCAAATGGTACTTCCTTAGCCTTTTTTTGTGCTACATCAACATTCAAGATTTTGCCTTTTGCAGAAATAATGATGTTTTTACTGTCAGGAGTCCAGTTGAAGTTGGTATAAGGACCAAAAATAGCCCATGCTTCCTGCTGATCATGAGACAATGGCTGATAAATTGGCCATTCTTCCCCTGTTTCAATATTTTGAAGATAGAGTACGCTTTCCAATCCTATTCGCTTTACAAATGCCAGCAGCTTTCCATTGGGTGAAACCTGCGGCCTGATTGCTCCTCCAGGACCTCCTGTTACTTCATGAACTTCGCCGGTTTTAAGATCCATACTTTTTATAGCATAAATTCCAGAGTAAGGATCCTTGTTATATTGAAATAATGGACCAGGAGTTTCATCCTCACTCCAATACAAAAAACGACCATCAGGAGATAGGGCCGGCTCCCCTGCATCCTGTTGATCATTTTTCTTTTTAGTGAGCTGTAGTCCTTCCCCCCCCGAAATATGATACATCCACATCTCTCCCGCACCTAGTGATCTAAAACCTGTAAAGTGTTTACGGGCAATAATATATTGGTTATCAGGCGTCCAAACGGCATTGTTAAGTAATCGGAAGGTTTCTTTAGTAAGCTGACGAGGACTAGATCCATCGTGGTTCATAAGCCAAATATTGTCTCCTCCACCGGCATCACTAGTAAATGAAATCATCTTCCCATTAGGACTAAATCTTGGCTGAACTTCGTAAGCCAATCCCCCTCTGAGAAGTTTGGCTTTCCCTCCAGTAATTGGCATCACGTAGATATCGCCCAGCAAATCAAATAGAATTTCTTTCCCATCCGGACTAACATCCAAATTCATCCAGGTGCCTTCCCTGACTGTAAAACTCACTTTTTTTGATGGTGATCCAGGATTATTAACATCCCATTTGGGCTTGTCTTTTTCTTGTGCATTAACCCCCTGAAATAAGCCAAAAACTGAAACTAACAGAACTAAGTACTTCTTCTTCATCTATTATGAATTAACGCGCAATTTAAGTAAAAGTAATTGTTTGAAAGATTCAGGAATGTTTAAGGGTTATTCTTGCCAATAAATGAATTATGAATTTCAACAAGTAACTCTTAATTCGTAATAAGTTTAATTCTTTGTTCCTTTGTTCTTTATTCTTCTTAAGATGAATCAAGGCACACTACTGATAATTGATGACGAGGAAAAACTTCGGAAACTACTTGCGCGTATACTTTCTTTAGAAGGCTATATAGTTATAGAAGCGGCAACAGGAAAAGAGGGTTTAAAAAAACTTGAACTTGAACAAATTGATGTGGTGTTAAGCGATGTCAAACTGCCCGATGCAAACGGAGTTGAGCTGACACAAACCATAAAAACAAGATTCCCTGAAATTGAAATTGTTGTGTTAACTGCATTTGGAACGATTGCCGATGGCGTAAAGGCCATTAAAAACGGGGCTTTTGATTATATTACTAAAGGCGACGACAATGACAAGATTATTCCCTTGGTAGCTAAAGCAATGGATAAAGCTTTAAGTCAAAAAGCAATATTACGTACCAACAAAAAAAGCGGGGAACAATACCTGTTCAAGAATATTATTGGAAAGTCGAAACAAATATTAGAAGCCATAGCATTAGCAAAAAAAGTAGCCACCACTGATGCCACAGTTTTGCTTTTAGGTGAAACAGGGACAGGGAAAGAGGTTTTTGCCCAGTCAATACATCAGGAGGGCAGCCGTAAAAGCAAGCCATTTGTTGCCATTAACTGCGGAGCTTTTTCAAAAGAATTACTTGAAAGTGAGTTGTTCGGTCACCGTTCCGGCTCATTCACCGGAGCTATTAAGGATAAAAAAGGATTATTTGAAGAGGCTGACGGAGGAACAATTTTTTTGGATGAGATTGGAGAAATGAACATCGACTTGCAATCAAAACTCTTACGAGTGTTGGAAAGCGGTGAGTTTTTAAAAATAGGCGACACCAAACCTACCAAAGTAAATGTAAGAGTTATAGCAGCCACCAACCGCGATTTAAAAGCAGAAAGCGATAAGGGTCATTTCCGCCTTGACTTATATTACCGATTGAGTGTTTTTCAAATAAGCTTGCCCCCGCTGCGAGAACGCAAAACTGACATTCAAGAGATAGCTTCATTTTTCTTGCGCTATTTCTCTGCTAAAAATAACAAGCCTATTAAATCTATGAATGCTGAATTTATAGATCGATTAAAGGATTATAATTGGCAGGGAAACATTAGGGAATTGAAAAATATTATGGAGAGAGCTATAATTTTATGTGATGGGAAGGACCTTAGTGCGACTGATTTGCCTTTCGAGATTCAACACTACTCTGCTAGTGAAGCGCCAAGCTTTTCTTCATTTGATTTAGCTTCTGTTGAAAAGCTCCATATTAAAAAAGTGCTACAACATACAGGTGGCAATAAAACTGAAACCGCAAGGTTACTCAATATTGGATTGACTACGCTTTACCGGAAAATTGAAGAGTATAAAATTTAAAAAGGTGAGTTATTTAATTTAAGTAATTTTATAACTATTCTTTCTAACTATATTTTCTAACTATATTTTTCATTACTCTTTAAACTTTCGTTCCACAACAACCTATAGACTTCTAATCTACCAAGCACGACTATACTATAAAACGCTAACTATCATTTACTTAATTAAATTATTGTAACTTTAAGATAACAGCAAACTCATTCAGACTGTATCCCTCATAAATAGCAGTTGCCTCTCGCTAATGCTCATTACCATCATTCTATAAGTTATATCGACTCTAAAGTTGAACTCATTTGTAACCAATTAATAAACTTAAATGAAGGAGGTGATTATGAAAACCCGTTCAATTTTTAATTTCATTCTGACGTTGTTGAGCCTTTTCAGTTTTACCACGATCAAAGCCCAGGAAGAACCTAAAGGCCAGCTGTATCTTGTTCATGAAGACATGGTGATTCCTGAAAAGGTGGATCAGTATGTCCAGGCAGCTAAAGGATTGGCTGATATCATGATGAAACATAATAATGGGGCGATGCCTTATTGGGTAGCTAGCCGCGACGATTTTACCTTTATATATGTTATCCCAATAAGTGGATATGGCGCTGTGGATATGGTTGATAAAACCTTTACTGATTTGGAAAAAGCGGTGGGAAAAGAGACGTTTGAAGCCAAAATGAACCAGTATGATGGCACCTTTTATACTCACCGCGATTTTATGGTTCGTTACAGAGCCGATCTTTCTTACATGCCTGATTTTCCGGCTGATCAAACATTCCGCCACTGGGATTTCTATTATCTCGATCCTTCCAAAACAAAAGAAGCTATACAAATTGCTAAAGAATGGAAAGCCCTATTTGAAAAGAAAAAAGTATCAAGTGGTTACCGACTCAATATTGCCGACATTGGGTTAGAACCTGCATTTATTGTAGTACAGGGAGCTAAAAGTGAAGCCGATTTTTATAAGCGGTCTCAAGAACTTGATAAGATGTTAGGTGAAGAGGGGGCCGCCTTAATGAAAAAAACCTGGACGGTTACCAAAAAATATGATCATAAGAATGGCAGATTACATCCCGAATTATCTTATATGCCGGCTGCTACCTCCAAAAAATAACTAAAACCCATAAATCCGAACTTTAAAAATAATTTGTAAAAGGGGCTGCTTTCAAACGGGGCCCCTTTTATTGTTTATATTTTTGAATTAGATCCCCCATCCATTTTGACAATACCCTACCAAAATGAAAAGGTCGCTATCCTTGATCTTTTTGTGATGCTAAAAATATTTCAGTTCATATCGCTACAAATCAAACCTTTTTATAAATCTATATTAAAGTACTTCTATTGAGGAATAGCTTTTGGCATACCGTATCCATAAAGATATTAACCCATCATGAAGGCTCAACAAAAACGACAGGGCACAACTGCCCTTATTCCTTATCAAATTTTAACTACAGGCTTTAGTCTGTTAATTCTGTTTGCTGTAACCATTCGCATTTTTTTAAACTAAAATCAAAATGACCATCGCGTTAATCATGGCCGGACTAGTTTGTTTTTGGCTGTTTTTCAAATCAATCGATTTCTTCGAGAAAATATAATTTTTAGGCTTAACCATGACTGTATTATTCATTATATCAATTGCGGTATTTATTTACCTCGTTTACGTGTTACTGAAACCGGAAAAATTTTAACCATGAACACAGAAATTATAGGAGTAGCTTTTACTTACGTTCTAACCGTATTATTAGCCATACCACTAGGTAAGTACATTTCCAAAGTTTTTGGCGGTGAAAAAATCTGGTCGGATTTTATGGCCCCGCTTGAACGATTTTTCTTCAAATTCTCAGGCATAAATCCAAAACAAGAAATGAACTGGAAGCAGTTCTTAAAAGCCTTGTTAACTATCAACATGGTTTGGTTTGTCTTGGGCTTCCTTTTATTGGTTTTTCAAGGGTTTCTTCCATTAAACCCTGACGGTAATCCAAATATGACTCCAGATTTAGCATTCAATACCGTTATCAGTTTTATGATAAACTGCGATTTACAGCATTATTCTGGTGAGGCAGGTGTAACTTACTTAACACAGCTATTAGTAATAAATTTCCTGATGTTTGTTAGCGCTGCTACAGGTATTACTGCTTTAGCTGCCTTATTTAATGGGCTAAAAGCAAAAACAACTACTAACGTTGGCAACTTTTGGGATATTTTCGTTAAAACAAACACTCGTATCTTATTGCCATTATGTGTTGTTGTTTCCATCATACTAATTTTTAATGGAACCCCGGCTAGTTATGAAGGAAAAGATTCAATTATAACCCTTCAGGGAGATCACGTTCAAATATCACGTGGTCCAGCTGCCGGAATGATCGCCATTAAACACATTGGAACCAATGGAGGAGGTTGGTTTGGTGCAAATTCAGCTCATCCACTTGAAAATCCAAACTATTTCACTGCTGTTACCGAACTGGTTGCCCAAGTGCTTATTCCTATTGCAATGATCTTTGCATTAGGTTTCTACTTAAACCGCAAGAAACTCTCTTATGTCATTTATGGCGTAATGACCATTGGTATGCTGTGTTTGGTTGTCCCATCTCTTATTTCAGAGTTAAACGGCAATCCGGCAATTGAAAAAATGGGTATTTCACAACCAACAGGAGCCATGGAAGGAAAAGAAGTCCGTTTTGGACCGGCCCTGTCAGGTTATTGGAGTACCATGACCACTATTATTTCCACGGGCTCGGTAAATTCTATGCACGATAGTAGCATGCCGGCTTCGGGGATGTTCCAATTATTAGGAATGATGATCAACTCTTTTTACGGAGGCTGTGGTGTAGGTATTTTAAACTACTATATCTATCTCATTATTGCAGTATTTATTTCGGGGTTGATGGTTGGTCGCACCCCAGAGTTTATGGGACATAAGGTTGAAGCTCGCGAAGTGAAAATCGCCGCACTGATTACATTGTTAAGTCCGCTCTTGATATTGGCCGGAACTGCGATTTCTTCTTATGTAATTGTGAATCATCCGGCAGCAGACTGGGCCGTTAAGCCAGGCAACTGGCTCAACAACCCCAGCTTCCATGGTTTTTCAGAAATGCTGTATGAATACACCTCATCAAATGCCAACAACGGATCTGGCTTTGAAGGCTTGGGTGATAACAATATTTTCTGGAATGTAACTACAGGGTTTGTGCTTATCCTTGGGCGTTTCTTGCCAATCATTGGCCCTGTAGCCATTGCTGGTTTATTGGCAGGCAAGAAATACATTCCTGAATCAGCCGGAACCTTGAAAACCGATTCAATCACTTTCGGGGTGATGACTTTAACCGTAATCATCATTATCAATGCACTGTCTTATTTTCCTGCTTTAGCATTAGGACCAATTGCCGAATATTTCACAATGAAGTAATCTGCATAATCAAAAAAGAAATGAAAAAATCCAGAAATATACCATTGTTTGAAACCTCATTAGTTAAAGAGGCAATTAAGCAAGCATTCATAAAACTGAATCCCAAAATCATGTTCCGTAATCCAGTAATGTTTACCGTTGAATTAGGAACTGTGATAATGCTTTTTGTGACCGTTTATTCACTAAACAATTCCGGACAAGGTTCATTTTCATATAACCTAGTCATTTTTATCATTTTACTGCTAACGGTATTATTTGCCAATTTTGCAGAAGCGTTGGCAGAAGCTCGTGGTAAGGCACAAGCTGAAACCTTACGCAAAACCCGTGAAGAAACTCCTGCCCGCTTGTTTAAAAAAGCTGATGACCTGCTTGTTGGAAAAGAGCAAATAATAGCCTCTTCACAATTAAAAAAGGCCGATATTTTTATTTGCGAAGCTGGCGACATCATCCCTACCGATGGTGAAATCATTGAAGGATTAGCAACCATTGACGAATCAGCGATTACCGGTGAGTCTGCTCCTGTAATACGTGAAGCTGGCGGTGATAAATCTTCTGTTACCGGTGGAACGAAAGTTTTGTCAGACAGAATTATCGTGCGTGTTTCTACCGAGCCGGGTGAAAGTTTTTTAGATAAAATGATTGCCTTGGTAGAAGGTGCATCACGACAGAAAACGCCTAACGAAATTGCCTTAACCATTTTGTTGGCAAGCTTCACCTTGGTATTTGTAATTGTGTGCATTACTTTAAAACCTTTTGCTGATTATGCCAACACGCCAATTACGATTGCAGCCTTAATCTCGCTGTTTGTTTGTTTAATCCCAACAACCATTGGGGGGCTCCTTTCGGCAATTGGCATTGCCGGTATGGATCGCGCTTTACGTGCCAATGTAATCACTAAATCGGGTAAAGCAGTTGAAACTGCTGGTGATATTGACACCTTGTTGTTAGATAAAACAGGAACCATCACTATTGGCAATCGTAAAGCCACCAATTTCTGGCCAGTAAATGGCAGCGATCGTAAGCAACTCATCGAATCGAGTGTATTAAGCTCTTTAGCTGATGAAACCCCTGAAGGAAAATCAATTATTGAACTGGCAGGTATAAACATTGCTAGCCTTAAACCTGCACAGGCAGAATACATAGGCTTTACAGCTGAAACGCGTTGTAGTGGCGTTAACATTGGTGCTAATCGTCGTATACGTAAAGGGGCATTTGATTCCATTCGCAATATCGTGCTAGAGGCCGGGAACAAAATTCCTGTTGAAACAGAAGATCGAGTTAAACAAATTGCATCTAATGGAGGCACTCCATTAGTGGTTTCAGAAAATGAACATATAATGGGAGTAGTTGAATTGCAGGACATTATTAAGCCCGGCATTTCTGAACGTTTTGAGCGTTTGCGTAAAATGGGTGTTAAAACTGTAATGGTTACGGGAGATAATCCGTTAACAGCAAAATACATCGCAGAAAAAGCTGGCGTGGATGATTTTATTGCTGAGGCAAAGCCAGAGGATAAGATGAACTACATAAAAGCCGAACAGGCTCATGGTAAATTGGTAGCCATGATGGGCGATGGAACCAACGATGCGCCAGCCCTAGCACAAGCAGATGTGGGTGTTGCTATGAATAGCGGTACACAAGCTGCTAAAGAAGCCGGCAACATGGTTGACCTGGATAACGACCCCACCAAGCTGATCGAGATTGTTGAGATTGGCAAACAATTGTTAATGACGCGCGGTACACTTACTACCTTTTCAATTGCCAACGATGTGGCTAAGTATTTCGCTATTGTTCCGGCTCTGTTTATGGCTTCTATCCCTGCTTTACATGGATTGAACATTATGAAATTAACCAGTCCCGAATCGGCCATTCTTTCTGCAGTGATTTTCAATGCTATTATTATTCCGTTGTTAATTCCATTGGCATTAAAAGGTGTTGCTTACAAACCAATCGGGGCAAGCAAACTGTTGCGTCGCAACCTTTTGATTTATGGAATGGGAGGAATTATTGTTCCATTTATAGGCATAAAATTGATTGACTTGGTAATAACGCTGTTTTTGTAAGCTTCTTCTAAATCAGAAATAAAATGAAAAAATATATTCTTCCTTCAGTAATTCTTACCGGTTTATTGGCAATATTACTTGCCGGTATCTATCCACTATCACTTTCCGGAATTGCAAGATTTGCTCCTGGAAATGGTGGCGGTGAAAAAGTATTATTTAATGACCGCATTGTTGGCTATGCCAATGTAGGTCAAAAATTTACCGCCGATAAATACTTTCAGGGTCGTCCATCAGCAATTGACTATAATGCATCTGGTTCGGGTGGCTCAAACAAAGGTCCATCCAATCCCGATTATTTAAAAATCGTTCAGAACCGAATTGACACCTTTATGGTGCATAACCCAGGAGTAAAAAAAGAAGAAATTCCTGTGGAATTAGTAACTGCTTCGGGAAGTGGTTTAGACCCAGACCTATCTCCAGCAGCAGCAAGAGTTCAGGTTCCTCGCATTGCAAAAATCAGGGGAATTGAAGTTGAAAAGTTGTACAATCTAATTGATCAGCAAACGGAAAAACAATTTTTTGGTTTGGGACCTAATAAGATTAATATATTGAAGTTAAATGTTGCATTAGATCAAATAAAATAAAGGCTGTAGCTATTCCCTGTTAATTTAATGTTTAACGACTATTTTTTACTAAAAAGAATGAAGAAATTACTTATTGTCATGTCACTATTTACAATCATTGGAAAAGTTAGTGCACAGGATAAAAATTTCCAGTTTTCTGGGTTTCTGGAGGTCTATTATTCTTATGATTTTAATAAGCCGGCCGATCATAATAAGGAAGGGTTTATATATTCACACAACAGGCATAATGAATTAAACTTAAACCTGGGATTTGTGAAGGGTTCTCTAGCTTCTGACCGGGTAAGGGGGAATTTTGCTTTAATGACTGGATCCTATTCAAATGCCAATCTTTCGGGAGAGCCGGGAGTATTAAAAAATATATATGAAGCCAATGCCGGTGTAAAGTTAGCGGCTAAAAAAAACTTATGGATAGATGCCGGAATTTTTGCCTCTCACCTAGGTTTTGAAAGCGCTCACTCACCAAGCTGTTGGAACCTAACCCGAAGCATTATTGCCGATAACTCCCCTTATTACGAGAGCGGCATTAAGCTGAATTATGATTCCGACAATGGCAAATGGACCTTCGCCTCTATGTATTTAAACGGCTGGCAGCGTATCACACGCATTGATGGAAACTCTACTCCTGCTTTTGGCACTCAGGTAACCTATAAACCCAATAATAAGGTTTTATTGAATTATAGCACATTTATTGGAAACGACAAACCGGATAGTGTTCGCTTAATGCGTTATTTCAATAATTTTTACGGCATTTTGCAATTAACATCAAAATTTGGACTTATTGCTGGAGTTGATTATGGATTGGAACAAAAAACTAAAGGTTCCTCAGACATGAACAATTGGTTTGGAGGAGCTTTAATAGCCAAATATGTGTTTAATGACAAGGTGGCTTTGGCGGCACGTTATGAATATTATCAGGACGAAAATGAAGTGATCATCACTACAGAAGCTCCTGATGGTTTCAAAGCATCAGGATATTCTTTAAACTTTGATTATGCCCCCATTAAAAATGCATTATTCAGGATTGAAGGAAAATTATTAAACAGCAAGAATGCGGTTTTTACCAAGGAAAACAGTTTGGTAAACAATGATGCTTTTATCACAACTTCCTTGTCTATTTCGTTTTAAGATAAGAAACAATGATGATGGAGAGTTGCATTCAAGCTATTCCATACACTATTATTCCTAATTATGCCAGAGAAAGATCAAACGGCTCAAAGTTTTTTAAATCTCATTCAACGCTCAAAGCGCGGAAAGTTTAAGATCTACATCGGCATGAGTGCCGGTGTTGGTAAAACTTATCGCATGTTGCAAGAGGCGCAATCCTTACAAAAAAACGGCATTGATGTTAAAGTCGGGTATATAGAAACCCATAATCGTAAAGAAACACATGCATTGCTGCATGGACTACCTGTAATTCCACGTAGGAAACTTTTTTATAAGGGCAAAGAACTAGATGAGATGGACCTAAATGCAATCTTAACAATAAGACCAGACGTGGTAATTGTTGACGAACTTGCACATACCAACATTGAAGGCAGTAAGAATGAAAAACGCTGGCAGGATGTAGTTGATATTTTAAATGCAGGCATCAACGTTATCAGCGCAGTAAACATTCAGCATATTGAAAGTATTAATGAAGAAGCGCAAAAAATTAGTGGTGCTGAAATTAAAGAACGGGTTCCCGATAGTGTTTTATTGATGGCTGATGAAGTGGTAAATATAGACTTAACAGCGGATGAGCTTATTTCCCGACTGAAGGAAGGCAAAATTTATGATGTAACCAAGGTGCCTACTGCTTTAAACAACTTCTTTCAAAGTGATAAAATTCTTCAGTTAAGAGAACTTGCTTTAAAAGAAGTGGCTCGGCAGGTAGTTAGGAAAATTGATACTGAGATCCCAAAAACTATCCGGCAAAGACAAGAAGTATTTTTGGCTTGCATTAGTACGCAAGAACATTCAGCCAAAACCATTATTAGAAAAACGGCCCGACTGGCAGCCTATTATAATTCAAAGTGGATGGTCTTATATGTACAAACTCCGCATGAAAGTATGGATAAAATCAAACTTGACTTGCAACGACATTTGATCAACAATTTTAAAATGGCGACGGAAATGGGTGCCGAAGTAATTAAACTTAAAAGTGATGATGTGACCGAAGGCATGCTGGAAACTATTGAAAAGTATAGCATAACCACTATTTGCTTAGGAAAGCCCGAATTTAGTTGGTGGAAAGTACTGACAGGGAAAGCTCTTTTTGAGAAGCTCCTGCAAAAAATAGAAGATAAAGACATTGATATAGTAATACTGTCATAAGGAATCACCTTATTTCAATAAACTATTGTTGAACCTTTAAAATAATAAACTAATGAAAGCGAAAACAAAACATAAACTCGGACTATGGTTTTTATTTATTGTTATTTTATTTATGGGTCTGAGTGGCACACGATACATCTATAAAATGGGTCAAAGCTCTAAAGCAATATTAAAAGACAATTATGTATCAATTGGGTTTGCAAAAGCAATGATTAAGGCGCTTGACGTAATGAAGGATCAGGATTCTGTCAAGTCAAAAGAGGCAATTCAGCTGTTCAAAAAAAATTTGAACCTTGAAGCAAGTAACATTACCGAGGTTGGTGAAAAAGAAATTGTTGAGCAATTAAGCAAAGATTTTGAACTGTATCTTAAAAATCCTTCTTCAACAACCTTAGCCGATTCAATGCGCACCCGTATTTATAAAATCAGCGAGTTAAATATGCTTGCATTAGAACATAAGAATATTGCAGCTCAAAAAACAGCCGATGCAGCAATTATGCATATTTCGCTATTGCTGGCCCTTGGTATTTTAACCTGTTTCAGTTTAATTTTTAATCTTGCAAACATAACTTAAGAGACAGTTCATCGGGTTACCTCCCTTTCTTCTATTTCATTAAAATGAAAACTAAAACAAAACTCACTCTTGGACTCTGGTTTCTTTTCATTATTATTTTAATAATGGGCCTTACAGGCACGCATTATATTTATAAAATGGGAAGAGACTCAAAAACTATATTAAAAGACAATTATGAGTCAATTGAGTACGCCAAGGTAATGTTGCAGCAGCTCGATGAACTTCAGGGAAAAGATCCTGCCAAAATTCAAACCGCCCTTATTTTATTTAAGAAAAACCTTAAGCTTGAAAAACAAAATATTACAGAAGTTGGAGAGAAAGAATTGGTTGATGAGATAAATCTTAGCTTCATGCAATTAACACAAAATTCTTTGTCTCCAGAATTAATATTGAGCATACGTGAGAAGCTTTTTAAACTTAGCGAGATGAACATGCAAGCTCTGGTGCGAAAAAACAATACTGCTCAAAAAAATGCCGAACAAGCAGTTATTTATATTTCGCTGTTACTGGCCATTTGCATTATGGTATGCTTCAGTTTCATTATCAATTTCCCTGGATATATTGCCAATCCAATTCGACAATTAACAGAAGGGATCAAGCAAATTGCCAACAAGCGCTACGATCAACGATTGCATTTCCAGTCGGGAGATGAATTTGGAGAACTGGCTGAAGCTTTTAACAGCATGGCCAAACAATTGGATGCTTATGAAAACAGCAACTTGGCCAAAATTCTCTTTGAGAAAAAGCGCATTGAAACCATTATCAATAATATGCATGATCCAATAATTGTGTTGGATGAAAACAGCAAAGTATTATTTACCAATCCACAGGCGATTTCAGTTTTGGGAAGCAAAAATGAATACCTGCTTGGCAAGCATGCTCCGGATGTAGCACTAGTTAATGATTTAATGCGGACCCTTCTTGGTGGCCAATTTATTGGTAAAGAGTTAAAAATTTATGCTAATGGTAAGGAAAGTTATTTTGTTCAGGAAGTATTTGATGTAAATAATGAAAGTAAAACTTTGGGCAAAGTGATTGTGTTGAAAAATATCACTAAGTTTCATGAGTTAGATGAAGCTAAAACCAATTTTATTGCTACTATCTCACACGAATTGAAAACACCAATTTCATCGATAAAAATGAGTGTAAAGTTGCTGGAAGATGATCGAATTGGAGTAGTTAATGCCGAACAAAAGCAACTGATTCATAACATTGCCGATGACTCTCAACGGCTACTTAAAATAACAGCCGAACTACTTGATCTGGCTCAGGCTGAAACCGGAAACATACAATTGAGTTTTCGTAAAACAAAACCACAAGCCATCGTTGACTATGCAGTAAATGCGATAAAAGTAATGGCCGAGCAAAAATCATTGCAACTTAAAATAAATTGTTCCGAGAATTTACCAATGGTGAATTCCGATATGGAAAAAACTGCATGGGTGTTGGTAAACTTCCTGTCCAATGCCATAAGGTACAGCCCTACCGATAGTAGCGTTGAAATTGATGTATATAATGATAACAACGAGGTAGTTTTTGCTGTACAGGACCATGGCAAGGGTATTGAAGAAAAATATAGGGGCAAAGTCTTTGATCGTTATTTCAAAGTTCCGGGCATTGATAAAACTACCGGAGGAACCGGTTTAGGCTTAGCAATTTCTAAGGATTTTATTGAAGCCCAAAGTGGCCGTATTTGGGTTGAAAGTGAACTTGGAGAAGGTGCCATGTTTGCTTTTGCATTACCTGTTGCTTAAACAATAGTTATTAAAGATGCTTCATTATTAGAATAATTATTAATATTGGCCCCGGTTTGAAACCGGAACTAAATAATAATGAAATATAAGCCAAATCTGGTCAAGAGAGTACTCGCCACACTTATTGATTACTCTTTATGGGTGTTAATTATCTTCCAGTATATACATCTGTTTGGAACTGAAACCGAAAAAACCATACAGGTAACAGGCTGGACAGCTTTCCCATTATTGATTTATTGGATTGTCTATTTTGTAATTGTAGAAGGAATTACAGGCGGAACACTGGGTCACCATATCTTCAATCTGAAAGTTTTAACTCTTGACAGAAATAAAATTGGATTGTATGAGTCTTTCATGCGAAGATTATTTGATCCAATCGATATTTTCATTTATGGTATTCCGGCCTTTATAGCCGTAAAATATACCAAAAAAAACCAGCGATTAGGTGATTTAGTAGCCGGAACTATTATTGTCGACTTGAATGATGCCGAACAGGTCCGCACTTCATCTTTATTAAGCTAACTATGAAAGGTAACAGCTTCAATTTTTCCAACACTGTTAAATTTCAATTAAATCCTTCATTTTTTACTTGCATTTGGAAGTCTTTTTCAGAATAATTGCTACTTTTAAAATTTTGTCGGTGATCAGCATCCCGCATTTTTAATTTACAGAGGAAGATATGTTACGGGTTGATAGCAATAAACCATCTAAAATTGTTTACTCGTTGTTGCAGCATGAGTTTTTGGGTTATTTGTTTGAGCCCCATATTGTTCAAATGAATCGTGAGTACACTTACTCGCTCGTACATAAACGCCTGTTTTCACATACTTCTTCTGAATTTGCTCGTTTTTTAGATGATACTGACCATCAACTTATCGCGCTTTTAGAACAGGTTGAACAAGAAAATATCATCCGTCGCTTTCACAAACAGCCAATTCGTCCGCGTGAATTCTTTACCAAATTCTGGACTGACGCCTTAAAGGCCAAAGTACAACCCTTTATTGAAGCAACTTTGAGTCAAGCTATTGAATTAATGCGCAATAAGGCGGTTTTTGAAATGGGGAAAGAAGGCAACCCAACCTGGCAATCAATTAGCATTGCCGAACAACCTGCTTCGGTCCTGTTTCATTTCAGACGGAATGAAGATGCTACCCGCTATTTTCCTACCATAAAATATAAAGACAAGCGCATTGAGTTTATGTTTAAGGATGCGCAAATTATTGCCAACCAGCCCGCCTGGATGCTGCTAAATGACACGCTTTATAATTTTGAAGGTGAATTGGAAGGAAAAAAACTGGTTCCGTTCTTAAACAAGCGCTTTATTGAGATTCCGCGTTCTTCTGAAAAAACGTACTTCGAAAAGTTTGTTGCTCCTTTGATTGAAAAGCATCACGTTTATGCCGAAGGCTTTGATATAATAACTGAGAAATACGAAGCAGCACCACAACTGAAACTCAACCTAAAAAAGGAAATTCCAAGTTTAGACTTGAGTTTCCGTTATGGAAAATACAAATTCCCTTTCGGTTCACAATCAGCTGTTTCCGTGTCGGTTGAAAAAAAAGATGAAAACTACGCTTTTCACCGCATAAAAAGGTCTGTAAACTGGGAACAAAAAAAAGCGAACGAACTGCTTACTTTAGGCTTAACACTAGAAATACCTAACCATTTTCACTTACACCGATTGTCAGCAGAACCGGATGAGTTTTCGCTTCATGAATGGCTCAATGAACATTTCGAGGAATTACAAAAAACCGGCTTTGCAATTGATCAATCGGGAGATAAACGTTATGTGTTTGGAAAATCGTCAATCAACCTTTCGTTTAAAGAAAATAATGACTGGTTTGATATCCACGCAATTGTCAGATTTGGTTCGTATGAAATTCCGTTTATCGATCTAAAACATCATATTCTTAATCGAAAACGAGAGTTTACATTGCCATCAGGCGAAATTGCAATAATTCCTGAAAGTTGGTTTAATACCTATGGTAACTTGTTCGCCTTTGCCGAAGGAAACAAACACCTTAAACTTAAAAAGCATTTTGTTGGTTTGGTGCAAGAGTATGCTAATTCTGAGCTGGCCGAAGTTACAATGGATAGAAAACTTCGCCGTTTAGAGCAGTTTGAAGAAATTGAAGACATTCCAATTCCCGAACATTTTAAAGGTGAATTAAGGCCTTATCAGAAGGCAGGTTTCAACTGGTTCAATTTCCTGAGTAGTTATAATTTAGGCGGATGTCTTGCCGATGATATGGGTTTAGGAAAAACCGTTCAAACCCTGGCACTTTTACAAAAGGTGAAAGAGCAGAGTGACGTTCATCAAACCTCACTGCTTATCATGCCTACCTCGTTAATTGATAACTGGATTAGTGAAGCAAAGAAATTCACCCCAAAACTAAAAGTACATGTTTTTACTGGAGCTGCTCGTGACAAAGACGTTTCACTATTTGCCAAATACGATTTAATTTTAACCACCTATGGCATTGTTCGGATTGATCATGAGTTGTTGGAAAAATTCTACTTTCATTACATCATTTTAGATGAGAGTCAGAATATCAAAAATCCCCATAGCAAAAGTGCCCGATCAGTTAAAACGCTAAAATCGAAGCATAAATTAATACTTACCGGTACACCGGTAGAAAATACTGTTGCTGATTTATGGACACAACTTTCATTTGTTAATCCTGGCTTACTGGGATCGCATACCTATTTTCAAAATGAGTTTATCATTCCAATAGAGAAAAAACAAGACGAGGAAAAGCTTCTTCGCTTACAAGCTTTAATAAAACCGTTTATCTTACGTAGAACCAAGGACCAGGTTGCCAAAGAGTTGCCGGATAAAACGGAGCAGATTTTCTACTGCGGAATGAGTGAGGAGCAAGAAAAAGTATATGAAGAAACCAAATCATTCTACCGTAATGAATTATTGCGCTTAATAACAGAAAGTGGCGTTGCTAAATCGCAGATTCCGGTATTACAGGGTTTAACCCGTTTGCGCCAAATTGCTAATCACCCTAAACTGGTTGATGAGTCATACAAATTTGATTCGTGGAAATTTTCATTGGTAATTGAACTGTTGCAGAATACATTGACCAGAGGTCATAAAGTACTTGTGTTTTCACAATTTGTAAAGCATTTGCAGTTGCTTAGAAATGTACTTGATGGCCTAAATATTAATTATGCTTATTTGGATGGAGCCACACAAAACAGAAGTGCGAACATTAAAGCCTTTAAGGAGAATGATGATATTCAATTGTTTTTAATCTCGATAAAAGCCGGGGGAACTGGTCTCAACTTAATTGAAGCGGATTATGTGTTTCTGCTTGATCCTTGGTGGAATCCTGCCGTTGAACAGCAAGCCATTGACCGCGCACATCGTATAGGCCAAACCAAAAATGTATTTATCTATAAGTTCATAACTAAAAACTCCGTGGAAGAGAAGATTTTAAAACTGCAAAAGAAGAAAAAATCACTATCCAGTTCGTTAATAACGGTTGAAGATTCATTTGAGAAATCATTAACTACAGAGGATATTAAAGCATTACTTGACTAATCTACTCCTCCTTAGCGGAGAAGTTTATAGCCTATAATATTCCATATATCGGAAGCTTTTAATAACTTAAAGAAAAACATTCTTATGAATTTAATCGTTCAACTGATAATTAGTGCGGCAGTAGCTTTCGGCTTGTCGTACATTTTGCCGGGCGTTCATATTGACTCCTTTGGGACAGCAATCCTATTAGCCTTAGTCTTGGGAATATTAAATGCCATAGTGAAGCCTATCCTGGTTTTCCTCACATTCCCTATCACCATTTTAACACTCGGACTATTTTTATTTGTTATAAATGCCCTAATTATTATTTGGGTAGATAAACTGATTGAAGGGTTTACTGTAGATGGGTTTTGGTGGGCACTTTTATTCAGCTTACTATTGTCATTTGTAACCTCTGTTTTCAGTGGAGGCGAAAAGGAATAAATATTAATATGTTACTTCAGGGAAAGAATTTAGCTCTTATTCCCTGAAGCAACATTACTAAACAATTATTTTTCTGCCTTCAAACTACCTTTTAGTAATTCATTTACGGCACGTTCAAGTTGTTGATCTACACCAGTAACAACTACACTTGGATCGTTGGCAACTTTTACGTCTGGTTCTAATTGCTGGTTTTCAAGGTATTTACCATTAATGTCCAGCATTCCTACCTGTGGAATACCAAATACTAAAGTAGGATCAATTTGAGTTTCCCACCAAACAGCAGTTCCGGTACCAGGTACAGGCATCCCTATCAGCTTACCAATATTATTGGCTTTATAAGCATAAGGGAACATATGTGCATCTGAATAATTGCCTTCTCCCATCAGTACAACCGATGATTTTGTCCACTTACGGAATGGCTCCTGACCACGATGTTTCTCCCTGGGGAAGATATCGATGTACTTCTTACCACTAAGCAAGGTAACAAGGTCATCATGTAACCACCCTCCG
This sequence comes from Solitalea lacus, assembly GCF_022014595.1. Lineage (NCBI taxonomy): Bacteria > Pseudomonadati > Bacteroidota > Sphingobacteriia > Sphingobacteriales > Sphingobacteriaceae > Solitalea > Solitalea lacus. The sequence goes on from NZ_CP091740.1 coordinate 250,973, forward strand.
CCGTTAAAGCGCGTATCAACAATTAATGCTTCCTTTTGAGCATTTTTACCCAAAACCTCCTCATAAACGGTACGGAAGCTGTTGTCATTCATATTCCTCACATGCACGTAACCCACCTTGCCTCCTGAAAGTTTATCTACTTCTTTTTTTCTGTTTTCAACCCAACGGGTATAAAGCAATTCATTTTGCTCATTTAAGCTAATTGGTTTTACACTTTCTTCCCAACGAGTACCTGATGAAGGATCGTAAAACGAAACCAAGGTAAGTTTTCCTGCTTTACGATTAAATAAGAGATTAAAGTCCTTATCCTCGGTAATTTCAACTCCATCAATTTTTTCTACAACAATACCTGCTTTAACTTTTGTTTTTGATATGCTGAACGGCCCTTTTGCCAATACTTCTGCAATTTTTAGGCCTTTACCAGTGTACGATTCATCATACAACAATCCTAAAACTGCCGTTTGGTCCCCACCATCAGCCTGTGCAAAATAACGACAACCTGTATGAGATGCATTTAACTCACCAAGCATTTCACTCATCATCTCGGCAAAATCATAGTTATTGTTGATGTAAGGTAAAAATCTGTTGTACTCCTTCCCATAATAATCCCAATCCACATTATGCAGGTTAGTAACATAAAATTTCTCTTTAACCTGGCGCCAAGCATGGTTGAAAATGTATTCGCGTTCGCCGTATCCGTTGAGCAGCATTTCGCCATTAATGCCCACAGAAGTAGTTTTACCGCTTTCAGCCTCAATTTTAGTGATTCTTCCTTTAGAAATTACAAATAGAGATTTACCATCGTTAGTAATTTCCAGCCCAGCAGGACCGCCATCTAGTTTAGCCAATATTTTAGTTTCTTTGGTACGGGGCTCGGTAACCCATAAATCGTATCCCTTTTCAAAACTAGTTAAGTAGAATAACTTTTCTCCATCAGGCGACATTACCGCATCAGAAATATTGGACGAATTGATTGTTAATCGCACTTTGCGATCTTCGATTCCATCCAATTCCATTTTAATCAGCTTGTCATCAACCTTGGCAACTTGTTTGTCTTTTGACACTTCTTCTTTTTTATTCGCTTCGTCTTTCTCTTTCTTTTCTTTTTCCTCTTGTTCCTTTAATAAAGCAAAATCATTTTTATTGAGAATGAAACGGTCAAATGCGGCCTGAGTAAAGAACATACCATAAATATCCTGCTGTCCACCCCAACTTGCATGATTCTTCATTCCATCGCGATCAGAAAAATAGATCATCATTTTTCCACCCATTGACCACCTTGGGCTACCTTCTCCGTAACCACTTGGAGTCAAATTGACCATTTTTTGCTTCCCATCAGCTGATATTAACGTTATATCATTATTAAAGTATTGATTGGGTTCATTGAAGCTTGCTAAAATCCATTTGCTATCAGGCGACCATGAATAATATTGATCTCCGTCTGAATATGAATAATTGCTATCATCGCTTAAAAGTGTTCTCACTGACTTATCAGCGATTTTGTAAACACGCAACGTAACACGATTTTCCAAGAAAGCTATCTCTTTACCATCAGGCGAGTAAGCTGGTTGAAACTCATCAACCTTTGTAGCAATAACAGGTTCTTCGTTTAACAAGGTTGATGAATAAAAATAGGTTTCTTCCTTGCGTTTAATACTGGTTTTATAAACATCCCAGTTGCCATCCCGCTCCGCTGCAAACAATAACGTACGGCCATCCGGGCTAAAACTTACTGAACGTTCTTGTGTTGGAGTGTTGGTAACCCGCTTAGTTACTCCACCATCAACAGAGGTTACAAAAATTTCGCCTCTAAACACAAAAGCAATCTCCTTTCCGTTAGGCGAAAGTGCCATTTCCGTTGCTCCAGACCCAACAGGTAATACCTTTTCTGTATTGGTTCGTCCATCTATCAAAATTTGAACAGAAACTTTTTGAGGTTGCGCACCATGTTTTTGTGTAAAAAGTTCTCCGTTTTGAGAATAACACAACTGGTTGTCATTTGAGATGGTTAAGAATCTTACAGGATTTTTTGAAAACGAAGTGATTTTTGTACTATTTCCTCCGTTTGCAGCCATTTGGTGAACGTTCATAGTTCCACTTTCCTCACTCAGGTAAAACACTTCACCATTTGACCCAAATACTGGATTGCGATCTTCACCTGCAAAATTGGTTAGCTTGGCATAGGTCTTGGCATTTGCATCAAATAGCCAAATATCTTTGGTAACAGCGGACGTATGATGCTTACGCCATTGATCTTCATAACCTTTATAATCTTGATAAATGATTTTCTTTCCGTCTTTGCTAACTCGAGCCATTTCCATGGAGTTTGAGTTCAGCATGGTTGTTTTTCCTCCTGCAGACGGAACACTATACAACTCAGGCATGCGTCCGTAAGGAAACTGAGCCGATGTAAAAATATCCTGTCGAACCGAACTGAAAATTACATTTTTATCATCCGAACTGAAATCTGATGGAAAATCATTTGAAGAATGATAGGTAACGCGTTTAGCCTCTCCACCCGATGCCGGCATTACATACACATCGAAATTACCATAACGATCAGAAGCAAAAGCTATTGATTTCCCATCATGCGACCATATCGGCATAAAATCATGTGCTTCATGCATGGTTAAAGGAATAGCCTGCCCTCCCCCAGATGGCACCTTGTACAAATCTCCCTTATAACTAAAAACGATGGTTTTCCCATCAGGAGAAATAGCCGGATAACGCATCCATAATGGATTTTCTTGCGCCTGAGCCGTATTGATTGCTCCAAGGAGTAACAAGGCTCCAATAATTTTCTTCATACGATTTATCGATTATAAATAAAGCTTTACAGATTAAACTTAAAACTATACAAAATTACCTCTAGCACAAATTTGTAATCAGTAATTTACACATAGAATTTCATTGTTGGAAGTTAGCCCCTCTAACACCGCTTAGTTTTTTTTAGAAGATTTCGAGGCTTTAATTTTGATGTGGATGATGATGCTTTTCCCATTCTTGAATAATTTCCCAAATAAATCCCATAAATGCTGCACCGGCTAAAAAACTTATACCTATTGCAACCAACGACAAATTTTGAGACAAATAACTAATGGATTCTTCTTTTACTTCTGAAAAGGAATTTTCGGGTTGAATTAAGAGAATGGAAAGCCAATCTGAATATGCGTGTCCCTTTGCCCAACATTGGCACGATGATGATAGAACTATGAACATCATCAGCCCTATAAAAGCAAATCTCTTCATAGTAACAACTATAATGACAAAGGTACTTAAATTAATTAGTCAATCCACTTATTTAATTTATTATCAAGTATTTGATAGTATTTCTAGAAGATTAAAATTCTTAGTTAAACCAATTTCAGAACAGATGGTCAAAGATGTGTTAACTGACATTTATGGAAAAAGCTACCGCCAAAATTATTCAACATTTGTATTCCCGCGCCGGGTTTGGAATTTCTTATAAAAAACTACAGCAATTACACAATAAGCCAATTGCTAAAATAGTTAAGGCAATTTTTGAAGAATCTAATGATTATTCTCAGTTAGATTTAAACCTCGATTTGGAAGAAATGAAGGGAAAGGAAATGATGAGTGAGGAAAATCGTAAGGCAATGCGTAAGTTTTTTAAAGAAAGTACTGAAAACCTTAACACCCGTTGGATTCAGCAAATGAGCGTTACAAATGCTCAATTACGTGAGAAAATGACTTTGTTTTGGCACGGTCATTTCGCTTGTAGAAGTTTCAATCCAATTCATAATCAGCAGCTCAACAATATTATGCGCAACTATGGCTTGGGAAATTTTAAGGAATTGTTGGTGCAGGTTTCCAGATCTCCTGCCATGCTTGCATTTCTTAATAATCAACAAAACCGTAAAGATAGCCCTAATGAAAACTTTGCCCGTGAACTAATGGAGCTTTTTACGATTGGCCGTGGCAATTATACCGAAAAGGATGTTAAAGAAGCAGCACGAGCCTTTACCGGATGGGGATTTAAGCCATTAACCACCGAGTTTGTGTTCAGAGCTAACCAACACGATTTTGGACCGAAAACTTTTATGGAACAAACCGGTAATTTTGACGGAACTGACATCATCGACATTATTCTTAAACATAAGGAAACATCCCAATTCATCTGCACCAAACTGTATAAGTTTTTTGTTAATGATAAAATAAACCCACAACATGTGAACATACTTGCGGAGCATTTTTATCAGTCCAATTATAACATTGGGAGTACAATGGTCTTACTTTTTACGGCTGATTGGTTTTATGCTTCAGAAAATATTGGTGCCAATATCAAGTCTCCAATAGAATTCATTGTTGGTTTAAACCGTCAGTTTTATATAAGCTACGAAAGCACTGATATGCTGCTTTTTTTACAAAGGGCGCTAGGTCAAATGCTTTTCTATCCACCCAATGTAAGCGGCTGGCCAGGTGGAAAAAACTGGATTGACAGCTCAACACTCATGTACCGGTTAAAAATTCCTTCGGTCATTTTAAATAATGGCGTTATTGAATTAGCCGGTAAACCAGACCCAGAGGAAGAAGCACAACTGGCCATGATGAAAAAAATGACTACTCAAATACAACGCAGAGTGAAAGCGACTCCAGACTGGGACCAATTTATGCAAGAACTGCCACAATCCATGAGTCAGGAACAATTGATCGATTATTTACTTGCTCCTGATTTAGCAAAGAGAAAGCTAAATCTGTTATCCGAATTATCATCCAAAACGGTAAAGGAACTGATTATACAATTGGTATCAATGCCTGAGTATCAACTTTGCTAGGGTATTACCCATTTTTTCAATAATAACTGTATGAAACGCAGAGATTTTCTTAAAAATACAGCACTGGCATCAGGAGCATTTTTAATCCCATCTTTTATAAAGCCCTTAGAATTGATTGCAGCTGACAACATCGGTTTTAAGCGATTGGTGATTATTCAGCTTTCAGGAGGGAATGACGGTTTAAACACAATTGTACCATTTGGAGATGACCTTTATTACAAAAAACGTCCTTCGTTAAATATTGCAGAAAATGAGGTCATCAAGTTAAATAATTACCAAGGATTTAATCCTGCCATGGATGCATTACGGGAGGTTTATGACCAGGGACAAATGAGTATTTTAAATGGCGTTGGTTATCCAAACCCCGATCGTTCGCATTTCCGCTCCATGGACATTTGGCATACTGCCAGTGGTTCTGACGAATATCTCCCAACTGGCTGGATTGGTCGTTACCTGGATTCTAACTGTGCCGAGTGCAAATCTCCACATACAGCAATTGAAGTAGATGAATCTTTATCACTAGCCTTAAAAGGAATTACTAACAAAGGTATTGCCGTAAAAAACAGTGAACAGTTATACCGAACCACACGCGAACCATTTTTTAAGATGGCGGTAAATGATGCCAAGCAAAACCTTCTTAATGAGGATAATTTGGGTTATTTGTATAAAACACTGATAGAAACTTATTCCTCGGCTCAATACATCAATGATACGGCAAAGCTTTATAAAAACACGGCAATATATCCGATTTCTCAGTTCGCCAATGAGCTTAAAACCATTGCAACATTCATTAACTCAGGCCTTTCAACCCGTGTTTATTATGTTTCACTGAGTGGGTTTGATACTCATATTGCGCAGCGCGGACAACAATCGCGCCTATTAAAAGCTTTTTCCGAAGCAGTTGCCGCTTTCATAAAAGATTTAAAATCAACCCGCAATTTTGATGATACTTTGATTATGACCTTTTCTGAATTTGGAAGAAGAGTTTCACAAAATGCCAGTGGAGGAACGGACCATGGAACTGCCAACAATTTGTTTCTATTTAGTGGAAAGCTTAAAAAAGCAGGAATATTTAACACTGCACCGAACCTGAATGATTTAGATAACGGTGATATAAAATACCAGATTGATTTCAGAAATGTGTATGCTACAGTTTTGAACAATTGGTTGGGAATAACAAATGATAAAATAATCAATCCTGGTTTCAAACCCTTAAGCCTTGTTTAAGGAGAAGCAATCAACCATGACTTCTGGGAAATAAAAAAGGGCCTTTTCTCATTGGCCCCACCGCTTGCGCGTATCTGGATTTGTCTCGATGGCTTATAGATTAACTTTACAAATATACTGCAAATTAATATAATTGTAGAATTTTATTTTAACCTAAGGTCATCTAGGTTATCAAAAAAATCGTCCCAGCGTTCTTGTACTTTATCGCTGAAATAAATGTTTCTACTTACATAATGCCTTTCAAAATCCTGAAATCGCTTTTCTGCTAACTGATCGATATGAAAAATCAGCCCAATACTAGTTGTTTCCTGTTTTTCAGATGACGTCTTAAAATTAGCTTGCGGAGTTGTGGGGTTGTTTTTGATTTGTATCATGAGCGCATTCATTTGTTTCAAGCAAGATACCCGACTTAATTAAACTGTTTGAAAATTTTTGATTAACAATTCGTTAAATATTAAATTTTGAATCATATCATAATTTAAGAACTTTATTTTAAAAAATTTGACATTTTGCATTTCAAATTGGATTATTACGCCAAATTTGTTCCGAACCGAATTTTAAAGTACTTACAACCTAGCAATGAAGATTAAAGAAGTTTGTTTAGTTGCATTATTTACAGCTCTAGGTCTAAATTCGTCAGCAATAAACCCGGATAGTACAGCTGCCGCAAAGCGAGCTTTAGATAAAGAGCGTGCCTCGTTATTAACCAATAAAGAGTTAAAACCTGAACCGAAAATTGAACGCATGCTTAAATTAGGTATGTGGAACGATGCTTTGCAACTAATCTCAGCAGATAAGAACCCAGGTATAGAAATGCGGTTGGTAAATGCTGAATATTTTTTAATTACCAATGATTTCAGAAAAGCTGACTCACTAGTCAATGGAGTGCTACTGCGCAGAAAAGAAAATCCGAAAGCTTTATTGTTAAAAGCACAACTGGAAACCTGGGCTTGGAAGTTATCTGAAGCAGCTCAAACCTGTGAACAAATCACTGTTCTAAAAGATAAACCTTTGTATGCTGAGGCCATGCTTCAACTCGGCCGTGTAAGATTATTGCAAAAAAGATATGATGACGCCTTAAAGATTGCGAAAGAATTACAGCAGCAATTTCCCCAAAATTCAGACGTGTGCCTACTGGAATCTGATGTTCATTTCTGGAATCAAAAACCAGAATTAGCAGAAACTCCTTTAAAAAAAGCGCTTGAGCTTGATCCATTTAATGCCGATGCCCGATTCAATTATGGTTATGCCATTTGGAGGAGACGCGATGCCACGCAGTTATTAAAAATGGAAGCACAGTGGCAATTGGCTATCGCCATTAACCCGATTCATTTTCAAACTCACTGGCATTGGGGCAATGGCCATACCACCCAAACATACTCTAACTATGCAGAAAAAAATGATGATGCTGTGAACAAAGAGCTTGCTGCATCAGAGCAACTGATTAAAAACCATAAACTTCAGGAGGCTATTGATGCTACACGCCTTGTTGAGAAGAAATATCCAAACTCGGTTCTTCCGGCCATGATGCGTGGTTCAATTTATTATATGGCCTTTAATATGAATCGTCAACAGCGATTGGATTCGGCCCAGGCAATTTTTTTAAGCATTCTGGCAAAGAAAAAGAACTATGGACCAGCACATAATGGCTTAGCTGCAGTAATAAAATCGAAGCGAATTCCTTATCTAGCTAGTTATGATTCTATTGAAACTGCCTTAAAATCACTTCAAATAAATAATGAAAAAGGATTTTTAGCTGTTTTTCCTGATATAAACTATTATACTGGAGAAACTGTAAAAAAATGGGTGGCCAGCCAAATGTATTCGGCTTCAGCCTACTATCCATTATTGTCAAAGCAAAATTTAACATTTGCAGTCCCCCCGTTACATGTTGATTTGGCAACTGCCATGAACAGCAATTATTTCAGAACTGCTACAACTTTTGATAACCGCCAATGGATGGATATCCGTGGTGTTGGCAGTGGGGCCGCCGGAATTGAATATGTTGAGCGTGGTGCTTATAGAGAACGAAATGTGTTACTGCATGAGTTTGTGCATTTATTTCACATGAAAGCATTAACAGATGATGAACTAAGAACAATTCGCTCATTGTATTTAAAAGCGATGGCTGAAAACAGAATGCTAGACTACTATTCAGCTAATAATGAACATGAGTATTATGCACAAGCATATCCGGCCTATTTTGAAGTTGAGAAGGTTCATCCTCTTGATTTTAAGTCGATGTGCACCTCACATGATCTTAAAACAAAGGATCCTGGCTTATATAATTTCATAGCTGCAATGGTAAAAAAAGAACAAGCTGCCATTTCTGGTGATAGCAAGGCTTTAAAGAGCAACTGGGCCCAGGTTTATCTTAATATATTTAATAACACCGAAAACCGTAAGGCCCCAAATACAGCATTGCTTGACACAGCCTTACAATATGATAGCAATTACCTTCCAGTATTGCTAGCTTATGCAGATCATCATTCTGTCACAGGCAATTTTGAGGCTTCCCAATCTTTGTTGAAAAAAGCGGAGACAATAAACCCAAATTACGCCCCGCTTTATGTTTCAAAAGCTAAACTATTGGAATCTCAATCGCTGAATCAGGGTAACTCTTCTGCATCAATACAAACTGAGACTGCTTTATACAACAAGGCTCTTAGCCTTGAGAGTGATCCAATGGTTAAAGCAGAATTGGTAAATACAATAGAACAATTTTATACCCGCAACGCATTAATTGCTGATGCAGTTTTTGCTGCTGATGACTTTATTAAATCAGTTCCTGTAACTTCTACTTATTTAAGAGACAACCGGGAGGAGCAAATTGCGTATGCAGCTGTTACCAGAGCTGAGTTAGGTTATAATGAAGCTCTTGAAACATTGAAAAAACAAGTTGAGCAAAAAGCCCAAAACTATGAACTATTAGGACAGTATGCAGATGCGCTTGCCAACAATAAACGATATGACAATGCTATTGCAACCTTGCAATCAGCTCAAAAGTTATTAAATGCCGCCGGCACTCCCCGCCCCGATTTCACGCTGCGTATTGCCGAATACTACTATCAAAGCGGGGATGCTGATTCGGCTACTTATTTTATTGAACCTTTAATAAAAGATCAAAGATCAATCTCAAGGTATCAAACTCGACTTATACGCCTTCTGGCAAACATAAATAGAGTTGGCACTGCCGAAAACTTATTTAATTCATTACCAAAAGCATCTGATAATTTTTCAAGGGCTGATTATTTTTATACCAAGGCTAAACTTAGAGAGGGTAAAGGAGAAATGATTGAGGCTGCCGATGAGTATAAACTTGCAATTGCTGCAAACCCATATCATTTTAAAGCAGTATTTGATTTGCTTAAGTATTACCGGGCGATGGGTTATACCAAAGAGGCCAATGCCTTGTTTGATGGATTAATGGACTTGAAAATAAAACCAGGACCCTCATTTAAATAATAAAAAAGAAAGGTGAACAATATATCGTTCACCTTTCTTTTTTATTCTTCTTCCGATGATTTGGGTTGTTTTTCAATTTCATCAAACAACTTATTCATTTTCATAACATATTCTTGAGTGTCATCCACAAAGAATTCCAGCTCAGGAATAACACGTACTTGATCCTTGATTTTTTTGGCCAATTTATACCTTATTTCACCCTGTTGAGCCTTCACTGAATTTAGCGACTGCTGCGCAATTTGAGTATTTAAGAAACTTAGGTATATGCGTGCAATACCTAAATCAGGTGTTACTCGAACTTTGGTCACAGTTACAAAATTACCAGGGAAAAGACTACTGCTTTCTTGCTGAAAAAGATCCGCTAAGTCCTTTTGTATCTGACGGGCAAATTTTAATTGTCTTTTCGATTCCATCTCTACAATTTCATTAATATTAGTGCCATATCCAAGCACCCAGCCGGATATTTTTCTTCACATTTCCAAAGGTAACAAGATATGCGTAATTTTTACTTCTCAGCTTTAGACTTGTGAAAAGTTCATTAATCAAGCTATGAGTGTTATTTCTTTATCTTTGCCTCCTTAAATTTTTATAAGATGACTTCATTTAAATTAAATACGGAATATATAGAGCTGATTAAATTGCTAAAAGCTTCCGGTATTGCCGAAAACGGCGGGCATGCTCAAGCCTTGGTTGAGGCAAATCAGATAAAAGTTAATGGCGCTGTTGAAACCCGCAAACGAGCTAAATTAAAAGCAGGGGATGTAATAGAAACTCCCTTTGGAAATATTAAACTTGAATAAAAACCATTTATTAAGGACGGTAAGGCTTGTAAGTTTCACGCTGAACGTCCTGATTACCAAATGAGTTTGGACTAATAATAATTTTGAACATCAATTTTATTGAGTGCCAACGCAATAGTGTAACCATTCGTAGTGTTACAAATGGAAACACAATTGCAAACCAAAGGAGATTTAGTGCATTTAATTTGCATTTTTTCCCCATCATGGTGCTTATAAACATTCTGCGTCCTTCAACATTTTGATCATCAATTTTAATTGAGAACAATTTGCCGGGAACTTCCAGATTAAAATGAACGTTTACATTATTACTGATAAATGGAGATCCATAAAATTTAGGTGTATCTAGGAAGAAGCGGTGACCTCTCAAATTTTCCCGACCTATAAAATAATTCCGTTGTTCGCCGATTTTGTTTTTAATTTCAACAATTGCACAAACGGGATCACTGTATTCATCCATCAAAAAATAGAAAGATACAGGATTAAACAAGTAACCAAAGGTACAAACATTGGTTAAAAGCATAATACGCTGACTTCCAACCGCAATACCGTTTTCTTCAAATCGAGCAACAATTCTATCTTTTATTGATTCATGGTTTGCTGTTTCATCATTTTTTAAATGATCAGCATCTCTGAAGTTGAAGATATTAAACTTATTTCGACTGAAAAACCAACGTTTACGGGCAATCAGATCAATTTCATCCAGGTTGAGGTAGAACATAATATTCTTGTAATAAAACCTGCTTTTGCGAGGTTCTAAACGATTATGCATTACCAAACATTCGTACAAACAGGAATTCATAGAAGTTTTATTCTAATTTAACTTAATTTTTGCTCAGGCTTTTTTATTTTTGCGCTAAATATTTTTAAAGATTATGTTATCAACATTAGCGGCTTATCTTGCTCCGGCTCAATACGTGATTCCTTCTGTAATTGCTATAGGGTTAATTTTACCTATTTGTATTATCCTTGTTTTCGAAAAACAACGTAAACACGAATTGGAAAATCCTTCACACGAAGAAGATAGCCATCATTAATATTTAGCTGGGCCGAAAAATCAACCGGCCCAATTCATTTATATATTTCAACTTGTGAATATTTCATTTGCCCTATTAGGGCATTTGAACAATTTATTGCTGAAGTGTATGCATCCTCATGAAACCCGTATTTGAAATAACTACCACAAAAATACGTGGTTTTTTCCATACCCTCATTTTCAGGCACTTGATTAAGTTTAGGCAAATATTCCTGTGCCTTAATAGCCTTTAAATCAAAAACAGGTTGCTCACGATCTATAGTTTTCAGCACTTTATCCTCTGCAACCAATCCAGTGTCATTAATTGATATAAAATAATTTTGGCTTGCGTTTATTTGTTGTAACCTATTTAGCCAATAAATTGCAGTAGTTCTGCCCATTTCAACCCTGTAATTCCATCCACCCCATGCCCTTTTATTTTTAGGCATAACTGACTCATCGGTGTGAAGTTTTACAGTATTCGTTTCAACTTTAAAATTACGTAGCAAGCTGTATTCCAAATTTGTTGCATCATCTTCTAAAATTCTCAAGACTTGTTCGGCATTACAGGCGAATACAACTTTATGATATTTCTCATAAGTACCATCTTCAAAATATAAAACAACCCCACCCCTATCAAGATCTTTCTGTCGCTTTACGTATACAACCTTACGATTGGTTTGTATATTTTTCTCAATTATTTGAGTTAAAACCTTAATGTAAGTCTGGCTGCCATTTTCAACGGTATACCAATCATTATTGCCATGATCGCCCAAAATGCCGCAGTTTTTAAGAAAACGAACTAGAAATTCAAACGGAAACTCATTTGCTTTATGTGGAGGAAGTGACCAAATTCCTGAACAAACCGGAACCAAAAAATTTTCTAACAAGCTATAACTAAAGCCTTTTTCATTGACGTATTGTTTGAGGCTATAATTTGCAAACTTGTTGCTATCTAAATCACTCCCACAATTTTTATTTAGCTTTATTATTTGAAGCATTAGGTTCAAATGGTCTATATTAAAAATATTTCCCCTTTGAGCCAACATGCCGTTTATACTTGAAGTCAAGTATTCTCTTTCGGTTCTTTTTTGCTGAATACCAAAAGAAACCTCGGTTTTTTTAATAGGTATATTAAGTTCAGAAAATAGATTATATAAATTAGGATACATGTTTTTATTGAAAACCATAAAAGCTGTATCAATTGGAACTAATTTATCTCCTTCCTTAATACTTATGGTATGAGCATGCCCTCCCACAGTTTTGTTTTGTTCAATTACTGTAACATCATAATAGTCTTTAAGGTGATATGCTGCACCTAATCCTGCTATCCCCGAACCAATTATCGCCAGTTTTTGCTTCATGAAAAGTTATCTGCTGTATAAGTTTATTGAATTGATGTTAAAATAATTCAACTAAACACATTTTGCATCAATTCTTTTCATTTTGCGTATTACTACGTTTTCTCAATAATTGAATAGAGGTATAAATACGTTTATGGAGACAATTTCTAAGAAAGAAACTACTCTGGTGCTATAATAGCCGTAGCTTCAATTTCGACGAGCAATAATGGGTCAATAAGAGCTTTTATTTCAATCATGGATGTTGCCGGCTTTATATCTTTAAAAAATTCTGCATGTGCACGACCAATTTCTTCCCAATAATTAATATCAGTTACGTATATACGAGTGCGCACTACATCATTCATACTTGCTCCCGCCTTTTCTAATGAATCGCTTATTTTTTGAAGAACTGTTTTTGTTTGCAGATAGAAATTATTTACACCTACGATATTTCCCTCTACAACAGCTGTAGTGCCCGAAACTTCAACAATGTTTCCAATTTTTACTGCACGGCTGTAGCCAACAATATCTTCCCATTTGGCCCCTGAACTAATGTTTTCCCTTTTCATAATTAGTTGAAATAATAAATCAAAATAACTTTTTATTCAATACCGGTCAATAAAAAAGCCTTCGTGAATACGAAGGCTTTATATATTTTAAGCAGTAACTTTTCTAATTTGAATAATCCTTACCCAATGAAGTACTTTCATTACAGGATAAACTGGATCAAATTCCCACCATTTTTTTGCAAAATTCGGACTGTTAGGAAATTTATGGTGATTATTTTGAAACAATTCACCTAACATTAAAAATTCTATTGGAGTCGTATTCTTTGATTTATCACCATTATCAAAATTTGAGTATCCGTATTTATGTCCACACCAATTTACAACTGCTCCATGAATAGGTCCCATTAACCAATGAATTGGCAATAGCAAAAAGAAAAATGGAGAATAGCCTAAACCAAAAATAAAATAGGCATACACAGCAACATAAATTATCCCCATGAAAGAGCGAGTAATCAGTGAATCGCCAAATTTATCAAGCCATGCCCATTCAGGATAATTACCTTTAAATTCGTTTTCAGGTTCTTTTAACCGGGTAACGTAAGCATTATAAATGCGGCGAGTTTCAAGCATCATTTGCCATACATCGTCAAAAAAGTGGGGAGAATGCGGATCTTTCTCTGTATCTGAATATGCATGGTGCATGCGGTGCATAATTGCATAGGCCCGAGGATTTAAAAAAGATGATCCTTGAAACAGGAAAGTCATGAAATAAAATGTTCTTTCCCAAAATTTATTAGTAGTAAACATTTTATGCGAAGCATAACGATGCAGAAAGAAAGTTTGGAAAAACAAGGAAATAAACCAATGACACAAAAAGAAAATTAAAATTGGCACTGTGCAGTAATTAATCGGTTAAAAGATTCTATTAAATTATTATGCAAGCATAATTTATATAAAAACAATAACAGTCTTTTCATAAGGATTTATCTACCTGAGAAAAGACCGCAGCTATATTTTAGAATATAAAGAACTCGCCTATTAGCTAAACAATTGATTATGACAGAATAGCAAGGTCATAAGGCTTAGCAAATTTCGGGGGCAAAGGTAAGGAATTGATCTGAAATTAATCTAAACTGATTAAAGACATTTGAAAATTGATCATTTCCTGTTTTCTGCAAACAATGAATTATTTATTTCTTATCTCCTGCTCCTTAAACAGCCTGAAAATTTTTTGATAGTTGTAGTTAGGATTTTTAATATCATTATCGGGCACATTATGTTTGTTAAACCATACTCCTGTTAACAAACTATTATACCCCACAGCTGAAATCGTAGGAGTTTCACTATATCCTCCCTTTTCTCCCAACATACATTCTGGTATAGGCTCCATCTTTAATAATTTGCTTAAAATTAGGCAGATTGAGTTTTTCCATAACATCTGCAGGAATTCCGTCGGCAATAACAAAGACAACCTTTTTATCATTTTGAGCAATTACTTGCAATTAAATGAGTATTAATTATCTGTTCAATAGGGATTAAACTACCATGATCCCAGCCTTCGGACTTCTTGTTTATTGATTAAATTTATTACAAAACTGAACAGCCTCAAGCACCCCCATTTCTGCTTGATATTGCTTTTATTGTAAGGACTGGTTGTTGTCATTTTATCTAACCCTATACACTATCTATTTTTAAACAAACTCTATGTATTCTTCAAAAAAAGCGGCCTTTCTGCCGCTCTGTTATAAAGAATTGTTATCCTCACTTAGCTTAGTACTTTAGCCTCTGTATAAACATTTCCAAATCTATCTCTTACACGAATCATAATAAGTTTTGCAGATGTTGAAGGTTTTAGCATAAACAGATGTTCTGTTTTTATTGGTTCTACCCATTTGCGATAGGCTGGCAAAGTTGAACCCTGGTAAAGTTCAAGAGTTTGCGGATCAAAATCGGCAATTCGTTCCATTTCACCTTTCTCTGCACCATCTTCCAACCATTCTACTTTCCATTTTTCATCCCAATTCCAAACGTTTACCAAAACATGATCAGGATAACTTTTATGATATCCTTTTTCGTACACACAAAATTGATGATTTTTATTTTTTCCGGTTGATTTATAGAACCAAGTTAAACGGGTTTCATCCACTTCAAAAATACCATAGCCGTTTGGCGTTCCATCGCCGCAACACGGACCACTCCACCATGCACCGCATGCCGTACCAAGATTATGTTCCATCAACCGATCGCTGATGACTAAGTTTTCATTCCAATGAGTATGCCCAGAAATGATATGAGCATTAAATGGTTCCAAAATTTTGTACAGCTGTTTCCGATTCGACAAGACGCCTGAAATACTCTCTTCTTTCAATCCTAGTCGACTCTTCTCGCCTGAATCAGACGGAATATGCATAGTTACAATAACAAGGGTATCTTTAGATACATACGCCAAATCTTGCTCCAACCAGCTTAATTGAGCTTCGGTTAAATAGCCAATGTATCTTTTTCCTGCTCCAATGGAAAATACATTATCAAGCACTACATAATGTACTTTACCTCGATTAAACGAGTAATAAGTGGGCCCGAAAATGCTTTTAAAGGTTTCTGTCGACTGCTCATCACTGCGAACATCCACAAAATCCATATCATGATTACCCAGAACCTGAAAGAATGGAATACCTGCTACGGCTACAGCCTGCTTGTAATCAGCAAAAAGTTCATGTTTATCAAACACCAAGTCACCACAGCAAATGCCATGAAACAATGCACTATCTCCGTAGCTCTTTACAAGTTCACGCAAATCAGGGGCGGTGGTTGTTAAAAGTAAGTCAGCATCTTTTTTATTCTGAATTTGAGGATCGGCCCAAACGGCGAACTGATGTTTTATATCCGGCTGCTCCAGTTTTACCAGATTAAAATTGGTTGTAAAGCTCTTTTCTTTCTTATCAACAGGCACATAAAACCTGGCAATACCATTTTCATTTGCTATCTGAAACCCCGAAGGGATAGAGATATAAACAAACTGAGCGGTTTTATTGCTCAGCAAACGATAATTTCCTTTTGTATCTGTTCGTGTAACGTTAATGCCATCAGTTACCGAAACTCCGGCTACGCCTTGCCCTTGACCCAAAACCTGTCCCTTTAAAACAATTTCGGCAACACCAATTGTTGTTGGATCATCATTTTTATCAACTGCGTTAACTACACCAACCGGCACAGAAACTGCTGCTCCTAACAGGCCAATATTTTTAATAAAATCTCTTCTGAACATATGAATGAGTCATTTAATTAAACAGAGCGTCTTCCGAGGGATAATGCGGAACATAACAGAAGTCCATTAAATTAACTGATGCCTCGTACCTCAGCATGACAAGCTAATGTTAGTTCCTTCAAACATCTGAGTCCTCTTTACTTCTCCTTCAATGTGGCTGTGGGCCTTATCTCATAAAGTTTTTTCTGTAGTCCCACTCCTTTTATTGTTAATGATTTCCAATGAGCAGGCAGTTTACTTTTTACTTGTTGTATGCCTTTTGGTGTAATATCTAATCCTCCAAACCCCATTAAAACCGCTTGCAATACCCCGCCGGCACCAGTTACGAAATAAGGGTTTGTTCCGCCTTTGGTTTCTGCAATTACCCTGAAAGGAGGATTTAAATTTGGAACAAATGCATCCAGGAAATAATGATAGGCTTGTTTCTCATCTCCCAAACGTGCATAGAGCAAGGAAAAAATTGCCTGAGTCATCGCTGGAGTACCTGAAACAGGAACCCTTGTTTGGTAGTATTCAAGATCCTTCTTGATTTGCTCTTCATTAGAGATTGCTTTAAGCGGATAAGCCAACAAATTCACATCACCCTGCTTAATTGGTTCTCCATTATAGGTGACGTGTTCACGGGTAACGCCGTCAGGAAATTGAAGAATAGGAATATTTTTAGCTACTAGGCTCCAATCGGCATTTTCTGATTTACCCAATAGCTTTGCAGCTTGGTTAGCAATTTCCAGATTTACTTTGGCTACGGCATTTGTATAGGCATCATTATCTACATTTTCGGCCCACTCATCAGCTGCTACAACATTTTTTATATCAAATTTATAGGGGCCGTTTCGTTCAACACGACTAGCCCAAAAATCGGCAGTAGCTTCAATTATTGGCCAACCTTTACTTTTCAACCATTCTCTATCCTGTGTAACACAATAATAATTCCAGGCAGCAAAAGCAACACATCCTGTTACATGATGCTCAAACGGACCACTTAACGCCCAAACAGGCGTTTCTTCGTCGCCTGATTCAGCACTTTCCCAAGGATACATTGCGCCTTTATAACCATGGGCAAATGCATTTTGCTTAGCCGCCTCTAATCGATTAAACCGGTAATCAATTAACGATTCTGCGATTTCGGGGTGTAAAACCAACAAAGGAGGGAACATCCAAATGTCGGTATCCCAAAAAACGTGTCCGTTATATCCTAAACCCGATAATCCCATTGGCGACAGAGACATTCCGGAGCCTTGGCGCGAGAAAGCATACAAATGATACAGCATGCTTCTAACATCTTGCTGGGCCTGATCATCCCCTTCTATCAAAATATCACTTTTCCATAAATCATCCCAAGCCTTGTTATGCAAACTAATTAAGCGTTGCTTACCTTCCATTTTTGCAAAAATTGTAAGTCGCTCAGCTTCATTTAATGGATCGGGATAATGAGCTGTACTCAAAATAGCACCTGCTATTGCATATGAATAGGTAGTTCCTGCTTTTATTTTCTTTGTAAAGCGCATGCTATGTTTATTATTATCATACATAGCATGAATTATGTTTGGCTGCCGATCTTTAGGTTCATCAAATAAAAAGGTGGTTGATGCTGCCAACCCAATTTTACCGGTAGGACTTTTAGCCGTTGTGGTAAGCAAACTGATACTTACATGCGAACGAGCAATCTCATTAAAGTAATTTTGGGCATCACGTAATGCATCAGGAGTTTCCATGTTATTAACAGCGCTTATCTCCAAATCTTGACTGGCGCTTATACTTACATCAACCAGTACCGAATAAGGCAAGTGCCTTAATGAATAAACAGTATAACTTACAGTAGCCTTTTCACCAACATTAAATGAAGAAGTGAAACTTCCTTTCTTCATATTCAGATGTTGAGTAAAGTTGTTGATATTATTTACCGAAATTGACTTCCCATCTACTGACAAGCCCATATTCAACAAATTAATACTGTTAATAAAGTTACTTACGCGCCCCCGGCCATAAAGGTCATACGCCCCAGCGAGTACAATGTTTTTAACTTTAAAAGGCTCTGGTGATGAAACAATACCAATCATTCCATTGGCAACACTTACCCCGGAATAATTGGATGGGTCGATCTTGTCGGCTTTGATTATCCAGGGGTTAACCTGAGCATTAGCATTAAAAAAAATAAATACAAAAGCTGTAATTAAGTGCAGTATGAATTTTCGCATTCGTACATTGGTTTTAGTTTAACTTGAAAATGCCGTAACCGTAGGTCTTAGCTGTAATGGTTAGTCCTTTACTTTTATCAGTGTTCAACTCTACCCCATCAATAAGCGTTGGGTTTACCTTTTTAACGTTTTTATCAGACTTTATTTGAATTGCTTGTTCTTTAGCTGAAGGATTGATCACAATCAAGAAGGTTTCGTTTTTGAACTTACGCTGATAAACCAAGGGATATGTATGCTCAGCAGTGTTATAAAACTGAATAGTTCCTTCTGTTTTCAAAGCCTTGGAAGAGCTTCTTAAAGTCAACAGTTTACGGGTAAAATGAAGTAGTGAGTTTGTATCAGCTAATTGAGTAGCCACATCAGGACGGATCAATGAAGAATCCAATGGCAAATAAAACTTCTCGGGATCGGCACTCGAGAAACCTGCACCTTTGGTTTTATCCCATTGCATAGGAGTTCTTGTTCCGGCACGATTTCCTTTGCTTAACACACTGCCTTCTTTATTAGGTAATCCGCTGATGTATTTCATCCCAATCTCATCGCCATAATAAACCAACGGAACGCTTGGCAGGGTTAAGAAAAAAACCATAGCTGCCTTTAACTGCTCAATGGTATTCCTGTCGCCACTTGCCGGACGCTGAAAATCATGATTGGAAGTTGGCAAACACAAATACCCTTTGCCTGCAACAACCTCTTTTAATTGTTGATTATAGAGGTTGATGAAATTGACCGGAGAGCCATTACCCTGGCTACTGAAATAACAGGTATCATGTCGATAAACGCCTTCTTTATTAAAAAACATAGAACTATAACCTGAATTGCGTAAGTGGATGAGAAAATCCATCATAAAATTAGCTTTGATCGATTTTGCCGGATCACCCCATTCTGCAATTAAAATCCCATCAGCATATTTCGACTGAAAATGAGAACGGATATCTTTCCATAACTTATTTGTTGCCACTAAATCAGGGTCATTCTTTACTAAAGAGCCCGCCATATCAACCCTGAATCCATCAGCGCCTTTATCCATCCAAAAATCTATGATCCTGATCAACTCGGATTTTGTCTTTTGAGGCCCTTCTGCTGTTACAGCTTGTTCCCATGGATTATCGGGATTGGGTTTACCATAGCCATAATTCAATGCGGGTTGGCACTCAAAGAAGTTTTTACGGTAAGTGCCATTTCGTTCAAATTTACCGGCAACAAACTTTTCCGGTTTTAAGGTTGAATCGTTCGTCCAGATGTATCGGTCCGAAAATTCGTTTAGTGTTTGTTGCTGAGATGCTTTGAACCATGGATGCTGATCGGAGGTATGTCCCGCCACCAAGTCTAAACAAACCTTGATGTTTCGTTTATGAGCTTCTTTAAATAAGTTCTCCAGATCTTGATTGGTACCATATCGAGGAGCCACTTTGTAATAATCAGTCACATCGTATCCGGCATCAAAAAAAGGAGACTCAAAACAAGGGTTGATCCAAATTGCATTACAACCCAGCCATTTAATATAATCAAGCCGATGAGTAATACCGTTAATATCACCAATGCCGTCATTATTGGTATCTTGAAAACTCTGCGGATAGATCTGATAAAATATGGCTGTTTTTAACCAAACAGGGACCGGCTGTATTTTTTGGGCCAAAAGCGAGCCTGTAAACATTGTAAAGCACAATGCAATTACGAATTGTTTCATTTATATAATTATAAAAATTACCAGGAAATCACTTATGCAATGATCATAGCGGAGCCTTGTAAAAGTAAACAATGCATTAGTTAACCATTGGCAGCCTTCACAAAACAAAGGCCGCCAATAGTGGTTAACTTTCTTACAATCGTTTCTTTTAATTATATCCTATATTCTGAGTTAAATTAGGATTGGCCTCAATTGCGCTAATAGGAATTGGCAGTAACACCATGTAAGCAGGTGTTTCAAAATTCTTCTCAGCACGAGGAGCTGTGTATTTATTGAAGCGGATTAAATCAGTTCTACGATTACCCTCCCAATACAATTCATATCCGCGCTCATTCAAAATTTTACCTAAATCGAGCGAAGTATAAGCTGGTTGCCCACGTTTGGTGTTTCTTATGTAATTAAGATCGGTCAAGGCACCGGCAACATCACCTGCTCTAAATTTCGCCTCAGCACGGATAAGATACGTATCAGATAAACGATACAACGGAAAATCATTTCCGGCATTTTGACCTGGAGAAGTGGAAGCAGGGTTAGGAGCAAACTTAACGATACGTACACCTTGCTCTTCTTTTGAGTTAGAAATGCTGAAATTTTTTGTATAGATTAGTGGATCTCCGGTACGTGTCTTTAATGCAACTCCAGCAGTTGAATATTGCTGACCAATTAATAAACCCTGATTAAAGCCTAACTGGCTAACTAAGCGGGTATCTTTAAAGCGTTTATCATTAACATCCCAGGTATCAACAAAAGCCGGAGTAGTACAGCATCCATTCAATAAACTTGTATAGGTCCCAAATTTCTGGCTATAATGTAGTGTAATTGAAGGCGATGCTAAGCCTGTTAAACCATTGGTTTCATCATAAATAACCGATAAAATTGACTCGGTACTTTGTAAGTAGTTGGCATTATCATATTGGAACAAACCCCAATAGTCATCAGCAACTTTATACAGGTTCGAGTTAATAATATCGTCGCAAGCTTTAATTGTTTCCTGCCATTTTGCTTTTCCGGTATAAACCTCATGATTTAAGTAAACATTAGCCAATAGCATTTGAGCCGCTGCTTTTGATACTCTTCCATAAGGAACTTCTGACTTATTCTTTAATACCGGAATAATCTCATTGATCTCTTTAATGATACGCTCAACAGCCTGCTCGCGATTATAAATGGTTGGTTGTTTTGAATAATCGGTTTCAGTATACTCCCTGAACGGAAACTTTCCGAAGTTATCCGCAAGCTTGAACATGCAAAGCGCTCTGATGAATCTCACTTCGGCAATGTAAACGTCCGTTTTCTCTGATTTAGGGAAAGCCGACAAATACTGTAACGCCACATTGCAACGGGTAACACCAAGCATAAAGCTATTCCAGGTGTTACGGATATAAATATTAGTTGGTTTATAATTGTGCGTACAAAGTGTCTGATAGTCAACTGAAACCCAATCAGCCCCTCTTGCCGGCCATGCCAACTCATCAGTAGTTGCCAATAAGGCACCCCAAACACCTGATCTGCTATTCAAATCTCTTAAGTAAGCATAAGCAGGGGCAACAATCATTTCAACATTTTTATTATCAGTAACAACATTTCCTCCGTTAACTTCATCTAAAATTTCCTCTTTTACCGAACAAGAACTTATGATAAGAGCCAATGCACTAACTAGAATATATATTTTTTTCATGTTTAATTGTCATTTAGAATTTAGAATTCAACATTTACTCCGAAAACGACAGTACGAGCTTTGGGATAAGTTGTCCAGTCAATACCCATTGAAGGTACACCTCCTGATGAGTGATCGGCATTAACTTCAGGATCGTAACCAGAGTAATCAGTAATTACAAACAGGTTGTTGCCCGTTACATTGAAACGGAACTTACTCAACCAGTTAATGTTTTTCAAATTGACTGTGTAACCCAATGTTACATTTGACAAACGTAAGAACGATCCATTTTCAATGAAACGGCTACTGTAAGTCAATGTACCGTTTGAATTCTCTGTACTTTGAGCAGCTTCTTTCGTTGCATTCCATTCTTTAGAAATTAAAGTATTCTGACTGATAATATTTGCAACGTTGTTGTAAACCTTATTGCCATAAACACCATTAAAGTTTAACACAAGATCTAACCCTTTATAAATTAGGCTTGTATTAAAACCATAGGTTAACTTCGGCAGCGCCGATCCTAAAGATTGCTGAATTTCAACTCCGTCGGCGTCTTTTTCAAAAACACTATTACCTAACTCATCAAACCCTAAGAATTTACGTCCCCAGAAAGTACCAATTGGATAGCCGTTTTTAATAACCTGCGAAGAGAACCCGGTAATACCCGGACCACTTGGCGAGCCCGTTGTGATCTGACTCATTGGCAAGCCCGATACCTCATTTTTAATGGTAGTGATGTTTACACCTGCATCCCAGGTAAGATCTTTTTTATTTAAAATGATACCGGTTAAACCAAGCTCAACACCCCTGTTCTTAATTTTCATATCAGGAACATTTGACCATACTTTAGTGGTTGGAGCAGGAGAAATTGAGAATACTTCCAACAATACGTCGGAGGTGGTTTTATCGAAATAATCGATGGTACCGGTAATACGTCCGTTGGCAAATCCAAAATCAATACCGGCATTTACCTGGTTGGTTTTTTCCCACCGAATATCAGGGTTTGGCGTACGGGTAAGTGTAATCCCTGGAGTTACGTTTTTGGCCGATCCGTCTAAAATGGCTGATAAACCAGAAGAAGAAGAACCTAGCAATATTTGAGATATCTTATTAGGAATCTCCTGGTTACCGGTAATACCCCAGCCTAAACGCATTTTCAGGTTGCTGAAAACACCTAAATTTTTAACAAACTCTTCCTCATTTAATTTCCATGCAACCGAAGCTGAAGGGAATAGTCCATATTTATTATTTGCACCAAACTTGGTTGAACCATCGCTTCTTAGCGTAGCAGTAACTAAATACTTATTATTTAAGGAATAATTTACACGGCCAAAAAATGATTGCAACGCATTTTTAACAATTGACGAGCCAACAGTAGCCGCTTTAGCATTACCTAAACCTAAATTATTGATATAGTCAAAGTCGGTAATGGTAAATCCGTCTTCACTAAACTTATAGCTGTAAGTTTTAAACTGTTGGTATGAATGACCTGCCAGTACATTAAAACGGTTATTCTCATTAATATTAAAATCATAAGTCAGATAATTCTCAATCAAATTACTCGACAGAGAAACATTGCTTATATCCACAGTGCCTTTATTCGTTAAATAAATAAGGTTTTGATTTTGCATCACTTTCCTCGATGCATTCGATTGGTCAGCAGCCAGATTGATCTTATATTTCAAGCCTTTGATAATTTCAAAAGATCCGCTGATATTACCTAAAACACGGTCAGTTTGATTATTATCGCTTGTCAGGTCAATCATTGCCAATGGGTTACGCACGTCAGCACTCATCTGTTTAAACGTACCATCTGGGTTATAAACAGGCAAGGTAGGATTCAATTTTAATGACGATAAAATCACATCGCCCTCATAGCCTCCGGTTTCTCCAATAGGAACGCGCTGATCGCCGGTACGAGCCGCAGTTAAATTAGCTTCCAAACGTAATTTATCATTTATCAAGTTTTGGATCACATTAAATCTTCCGGTATACTTCTTTAATCCGGTTTTTTTAATGATACCTTCCTGGTCTAAATAACTTAATGAAGCACGGTATGAGCCTTTATCATTACCGCCTCCATAGGATAAATTGTGACTTTGCGTTCGAGCTGTTCTGTAAATTTGGCTCTGCCAATTGGTGTTAGCCCCGTAATCACCACCGGTTAAGCCCTTTTCTGTTCTGAATGCAAGGAACTCTTCAGCGTTCAATAAGTCCAATTGCTTTGGAAGTTCAGATATTGAGGTACTTCCCGAATAAGTCAATACACCTTTGCCTGATTTTCCTTTTTTAGTTGTAATCAAGATAACACCGTTTGCTCCACGTGAACCATAAATAGCGGTGGCAGACGCATCTTTCAATACATCCATGCTTTCAATATCATCCGGATTTAAGAAGTTTAACGGATTTTTGGTTGCGGCACTACCCGCTCCGGTAATGGTTGCCCCACTAGGTTGGGCATCTGTAATGTCTAATGGAACTCCGTCAACTACATATAGAGGGTCCTGACCAGAACGCACAGAATTTGACCCTCTGATACGAACCGATGCACCTGCTCCTGGCTCTCCTCCATTGTTAACTACGTTAATACCAGGCATACGACCCTGAATTAAGTCAACTGGGTTAACAGCAATTCCTTTATTAAAATCCTTAGTATTAATAGTTGCTACCGATCCGGTGAGGTCTTTCTTATTTACTGAACCATAACCTACTGCCACGACAACTTCTTTCAACCCAATGACATTGCTAAGTAACTTTATGTTAATGGTACTGTTGCCTCCAACCCTAACTTCTTGCGTTGTCATTCCCAGAAAGCTGAAAACCAATACCGATCCGCTCGATGGAACGATTATTTCATACTTTCCATTAAAATCAGTAGTGGCGCCAATGGTCGAATTTTTAACACTAACCCCAACACCTGGCAAAGCAGTCCCTTCCTCATCAGTGATGATTCCGGTTACTTTGCGGCTTTCTTCCTTTGTACCCTGACTAGTTTTAGTGGTTTTAAGAAGGATAAGGTTGTCTTTTTGAATAGTGAAATTAACATTTGAGCCACCGAACAATGAGTTTAATACATCTTGAACCGATTTGTTTTTTACATGCAACGAAACTTTTCGATTAACATCAAGTTGTTCGCGCTGATAAAAGAAACGATAAGTAGTTTTTGCCTCTATAACCTTAAACACCTCTGTAATAGGTGTATTATCAAAATCAAGAGTTAGATTTTGTGATTGTGAATATGCTGTTCCTAAATCAAAAGTTGCTACTAACAGGATAATCAGCATACACTTAAACCCTACTTTTTTCCATCCATTTATAGGATTAAAGTAGTTTTTAATTATTTTTTGCATAGTTTTAATTAAAGATTAATTCAAAAGTTCATTTAAGTTGATCTTGCGTGCCGAAAGACTCTTCGACCTTTCTTTCGGCACTTTTTTATTAATTCCTCATTTGTAATCTTTTTTATTTCATAAGCAATAAATTTTGGTTTATCTAATACATTAAGGTTGTTTCTCAATCATTATTACATTGCCCATAACCAGCTGATATTTAATTGGAAGTGTTTCTTTAATTAAATTCAGCACCTGAATAATATTTTCATTCCTAATGCTTCCGTCATAATGGTATTTAAACAATGATGGATCATGAACCTCAAACTGCACATTGTATCTGCTTTCCAGAATTTTCAGCAGGTCCCCGAAGTTTTTATTTTCAAATCTCACCTCTGTTTCTTTCCATACCGAAGCCAGCTCAGGCTGAACTGTAGTTAAGCTTGACTCTTTTTTCTCTTTGTTGAACGTAAACTGTTGGCCCGGAATCATTAGGGTAGGTTTAATTGCACTAATATCGTTTTCGGGTAAAATTTCAATAGAACCTTCCTGCAGTGTGGTTATTACCTCTTTATTTTGAGGATAAGCTTTCACATTGAAAACCGTTCCATGTACTGCTACCTTATACTGACCGGCATGTACAATAAATGTTTTTTCGGGCATTTTGGCAACCTTAAACCAGCCTTCTCCCTTCAAAAACACCTCCCTTTTGTCAGAAGAGTTGAGTTTATAGGTTAACTCAGAATTTGCATTTAAAAAAACCGTTGAGCCGTCAGGTAAAATAGTCTGTGAACTCGATTTATTGCCGGCAATAATTCTAATTTCTGACTCATTGATCTTTCTGTTAAAATAAGGCTGAAGAGCAAAAACATAGATCAGCATTCCAAAAATAAAGATTGCTGCCCTTGACCCAATCAAAGTCATCAGACGAATCAACTTTCTTCTTTTTTGCAGTTTTTCATTTTCAGCAATCGTCTCGCAAATCTTTTCGAACAGCGGCGCTGTTAATGTTTGTTCCTCTGCCGAACTTTCTGTTTGCTCCAATTGCTTATATAAATCATTCTTAATTTCAAACTCCATTTCACAGTTGTAAAACGATTGAATGATTTTTTCCTTGTTTTCTGATTTCATAATTATAAGCTCGCTAAAAGACGCATGATCATCTTTTAAAATTGGTCATTTAATACTAATACGTACAAGTAATCGTAACTACTCACGCGCTCATTAAAAAAATAAAAAAGGATTGTATTAAGAGAAATAGAAGAATGCGAGGTACAACATGTACTTGGAATCAATATGCTCTTTCAGAAAAGTCATTGCACGGTAAATCTGATTTTCTACCGTTCGTTTAGAAATATTTAACTGTTGAGCAATTTCATCATAACTCAAGCCATCAAACCTGCTCATTGTAAATACTTGCCTTCGTTGTTCGGGCATTTGAGCAACTAAGCCGTTTAATTGATTTTGAAGATCAATAAGGGCGAGGTTGTTCCAGGTTGAATCATCTTCTTCGCTTTGTTGAAATAAAGCAAGCTCCGTGTGTAACTTTTCAAGCTTCCTTTTTCTCAAATGGTCATAAATAAGGTTGACTGCCGTTTTAAAAACATAAGCCTTGATATTTTTGGACTCATCAAGCGATGCTTTCTGATTCCAAAGCCGTATAAAAACTTCCTGAACCAACTCTTCGGCATCATAAGTCGACTTCAGATAAGAATAGCCAAACTTGTAAATTTTAGGCGCATATAAATCGAACAAGGCCTTAAAAGCGACCTTATTCTGCTTATAATCACTATCTACAAAAGACATGCTATTCTCAGAAATTTTATTCAACTTATCTGATGACTGATTTCGGGCGGAAAGATACATAAGTAGTAATAGAAACACAAAACAGAAGCAAGACGATTATTTACAATCAGTTAAACGACTATTGCTGTTAACCCGAAAAGCAATCATCACGCCTTTAAGCACGCCACATAAAAAAAGCGCCCACTCGTCGCTTTTCGCCAACAGTAAAATCTTGAGTAACCATAATATTGGTTTCCATCTTTATAGCATCAACCAGGCCTACGATGGGCCATTTCAACCTACTACTGTTGCAGAACTGAACTCAGAAAAGCATAAGCATTCAAGATGCAATCCTGGTTTATAAAAAGGCTTGTGTGTTTTTTAGAAGCATGGAAAAAAAAGCAACACTTTTTTAAAACGGAGAACAATTTTTTAAGGATTTGACGGCCCTCCCATTTGTATCGAAAGACAAATATTACCCTCCCCATTTAAAAGTTAAATATCATCATGGGGCTATTCTTCCTTATGTAGTACAAAGACTTTACTAAAAAAATATCTAAGGCTAATTTGAATTTTAGTGGCAGATGTTTTCCATCCGTCGTTAAAATTTTCACGATTAATCCACTGCAGTTCAACACCTGCAGTAAGATTAGGCACTGGGTAATACAATAAATTGGTACTAGCATAGCGACCTATACGAAAGGCTTGAGCACTTTGTCCGTCTGAATTATCAATAACTATTGATGAATAGCCAATTATGCTGCTGAACTGTTTATTCCATTGATGATTAAGGTAAGCGGAGTAACTGTAAAGTGGCAATGCAACTCCTTTAACAGGTGAATTAACATTCCCTAATTGATTTTTGATTCCTATATCTGTCGGTGCATCGTTCATATAATTCTCAATTCCTTCCCCAACGATTGCTTGTCCCAGAAATACACTTTTCTTTCCTAATTTAAGATTAGTGCTTAGGTTAAGTCCCCATCCTACGGCTTTTCCTCCGAGATTAAAAGGCTGAGTGCCTTGGTCAACCCATTCAATTTTACGAACTAGCCCTGCTAACTCAGCATAGCCCCATTTACGTGTCATACGAAATTCTGCTGACAAATCGGGTAATTCAAACTTTGGATCTACATCTTGTAGCTCAATCCTGTCACTGTATATGCCTTGGTCAGCACTTGCTCCTGGGCGTTCAAGTGCAAAAGCCAGCCGATTGGCGCCATTAAGTGGAATAAAACGTAACTGGACGTTTTTACACAAAGACATACCTACCGGCCCCCAGTATTCAATCGTATTTGGATACCCGTCAAAATCGCAAAACAAGCTCCAGTTGTGACCAAAACCTACCATGCCTAACTCCACATAAGCGTAAAGCATATGAAATGTCGTACGACCGGCATCATTTGCCACACCAAATAAGTCAAATGTTAAACGGGTCATTAATTTACCCAAACGCGTCGGTGTAAAACTTTTAAAATCCAGCATAGACTGACGTACACCAAAATAGACATTACCGTCGGTACCGTATTGATTTTTAAATGCCGGCAATTGTGTAGGACGCATTACATCGAAGTAATCGGGATTAACTTGATTAAAGTTATAACCCATATCAGTCATTACCTGAGCCGAGATTTCAAATACAGTTTTTTGTACCTGCTGTGCAAAAAGGCTCAGACAAATAAAATTTACAAGAAGGGTCAACCAGTACTTCCTCATAGGTATAGGTTGTGGTGGTTTGTATTTTAATACTACTATTTATAGAATTTTCTTTATAATGCAATAATTGTGCAAGTTTAAAAACTTGCACTCTCTTGATATTACCTATGAGTAAAAATATAATTTTTTGACTTCCAGTCTAGTATGTAAATGAAATAGCTTATAAATAGAAAACAAAAACCCAGCAAATGCTGAGCTTTCCAAAAGTCGGGATGGCCGGATTTGAAACGCCGCCCTCCAGCACCTATTTAGATGATTTAAATTCTTCTCTATGAAGTGCTCAACCTATACTTCTGGCACAACTTTTTTCATGCCGGATTGATATTCTGATTCATCCGAAAAAGATTCATCGGGTCATATTTCCTCTTGAGTTCCACTAAGCGTTTGTATGTAGAACCATAGGCAAACGAAATTCGCTCAGCTTCGTCCTGGGTGAGAAAGTTGATGTACGCTCCTCCACTGGCGAACGGTTGAGTCTTGGCGAAGAATTCGCGCGACCAAGCTATGCAACTTTCATCCTCAGGGGCCGACTCCCAGCGGCCATGAACGTTCATTACGTAATTAGCATCTCGGCATGAATATGCCATCGCTTCAGGCGCTACTTGGGCTGTTTGGCCCCCAATCGTACCAATAAAGATTTCACACTGCGATGACGGCAGCTTGCTTGCATATTCGATAATATTGTCGATCACACCCTCACTGATACGACTGAAATTATGGGACTTCCAATAGTTGCGCGCACCTCGAGTAAGGAGCGGGTCGAAAGCTTGCTGCCAGGCAGTGAAAGGTTGCACACCGATATGCTCGCCTAGAACCGTGCCAAAGCCGCGCAGTGGGTCTATCAGCTTTTCTCCCTCAACAGGGTCACCTAGGTAACACAAGGCAAGTGCAATTATCTCCTTCCCATGAACATTTTCTGACAGAAACGGAAGTGGAGGGGCCTTTCGAGTAACCATCCACACATTAAGTTCATTCGGCATCGTCTCAGTAAAACGGGCGAACTGTGTAAGAACAGACTTTGCCTCGTCGAAAGGAAAGACAATAAGTCCGCTCAATACGTTTGGTCCAACGGGATGAAGTTGAAACTCAAAGCTAGTGACAATACCGAAATTCCCACCGCCACCACGCAAACCCCAGAAAAGGTCAGAATTCTCCGTTTCGCTCGCTCGTACTAGATTACCATCGGCCATAACGACATTTGCTGAGAGGAGATTATCGACGGTCATACCGTATTTCCGGCTCAACCAACCAAAGCCGCCGCCGAGTGTGAGTCCGGCAACACCAGTAGTTGAGTTGATACCCAACGGAGTGGCAAGACCATGAGCCTGCGCAACCTTATCGAAGTCGGCTAGGGTGCAGCCAGGTTCAACAATTGCCCTTCGGGTATTCGGATCTACCACTACGCTCTTCATCAATGAAAGGTCGATCATAAGGCCATCATCACAGACGGCATTACCGGCAATGTTGTGCCCTCCCCCCCGAATGGAAATGAGCAGATTATGTTGAAGACCGAACTTAACGGCCTGGACGACATCTTCTGGTGATTTGCAGCGGGCAATCAGTCGGGGTTTGCGATCGATCATAGCGTTCCAGATCTGGCGTGCTTCGTCATACCCTACATCTGAAGATAAAAGTACATCGCCCTGAAAGTTCGTTTTAAAATCGTTGATAGTTGTTGTTTCTAGCTCCTTCATAGTTGAATTTTGTTTTTCCTAAAGCATTGTATTGTTTATATATACCTAATTTACAATATATTATATATAATTTTTAAAGCTTATGAAAATGTATTGAAGAAGGAATATTTGTATAAATCTATGTTGTCTTATCAACTCGAAAGTCACGAGTCTAAAAAGGAGTACGGTTTCTTATTCAGTTAACTAAGGTCCATGCATCTTTGGAAGCTCATCAGTTTTTCCTCTCTACTTGACCGCCACCTGATAAATCGAATAGTTTACTATATTACCGTATATATTGCCATTGGTATACCGGTCATAACCTAGTCCAAGATAGAGTTTAAGGATCATTTTGAGATAAAAATTTGCAACTTTCTGAATGGTTCAATTGGCGGAAGCGGAATTGACATGAATCCATTTGTTTTTAACCATCCAATTTTGGAGGTAAGCGGTCCATGCAATGGTACTTGCCCGATTAACCAAGCCGAAACCATGTCCGCCTTTTTCATAAAAGTATTTTTCAAACTTAACATTATTATGCTCCAAAGCCCCCATAAAGGCGGTACTGTTAGCAACCGACACGCCTTTATCATCAAGTGCATGCATAATAAACGCAGGCGGCGTTTCGCTACTGACTTGCTGTTCATTACTAAACAGTTTTATTTGCTCTCCTGTGGGTTCAGGACCCAACAATGCTATCCGGCTGCCGGCATGGCCTATTTCCTTACTGAAACTGATTACCGGATAGGCTAAAATCATAAAATTGGGTTTCAGGTTAATTTTATCAGGATTATCGATAAAAGCTCTACCAAAATGCGTTGCTAACGACGCGGCCAAATGCCCACCTGCACTAAACCCCATTACTCCAATACTGTTTACATTAAGTTTCCAGTCCTTTGCCCGCGCTCGAACCAATTGAATTGCCCGTTGGGCATCCTGTAGCGGACCAATACTTTTATCTACCATAATTTCATCACTGGGCAAACGGTATTTCAGCACGAAAGCTGTTATTCCCCAATCATTGAGTAACCTGGCTACATCTGTCCCTTCGTGACTAAATGCCAGCAATCCATAACCACCACCGGGACAAATAATTACTGCGGTGCCATTCGCTTTTTCATCGGCCGGACGAAAAACGGTCAGCGTTGGCTGGGTTACATTCCTAATTCTAAGGTTTCCATCTGCTCCAACTTCGCTTATTTCAGCAATTGCCGAAGATTTTGAATTGGGAACTGAATGGTTATAAAGTAAAATTTGTTGCTGAGCCTTGGTACTAGACGAAATTACCATCAGATAAATAATAGATTATTACTTGGATTTACCAATAAAAGCCTTCTATTTATATATAGAAAGCTTATTTCTATGTCGGGATGGCCGGATTTGAACCGACGACCTCCAGCACCCCATGCTGGCGCGATACCGGGCTACGCTACACCCCGAAGGTTAATTAAGCCTTCTATAATTAGTTTGTTTTCTCCTGTTATTGAACTATTTAAATCAATAATGCGGGTTAATTAATATGTTAATTCTCGTTATTAAATTTCTTTTAAGAAGCTTCAGGGTACAAAAAAGAGTACAGATTTCTAACAGAACTCGTCAAAGATAGAAAATATGATCGTCCGATGATTCCCTTTTACAGCACTCTAATATGATCGTTACCTTTAACTATTTGCGAGGCCCAGGGGAGATTACTGATGAGCGTTTAAAAGACGTCTTGCCAGAATTGTAAGTAGGCACTTATAGAAACAAATAGGGACAAAGAACTTTCAATTTTTACCTTATAAAAGGTAAGAATCTGTTCTGTGTCCCTATTATTGAATTTTAGCTAGCTCCTATCTTGCGGAATATGCTTATAACTAATCTCAGTGTTATGAAAAACTCCAGCACTCATGCTTGTGCGTCACCCTTTTTATGTAATTTAATTAGTTGATTTTCAATCTATTTATTATTTAAACCTTCATATGAAGGTACACTAAAAGGTACGCTGATTTAAACATTAATTGGGATTTCGACTATGTTTTCAATTGATATTTGAGTTTGTACAGGAGTATAAATATCAACCTCTGTTCTTGGTGTTTCAAGAGAGACTATTAGACTATACCTCACTTTGGTATTTGCTTTTCCTAATTTCTTTCTTGTTTTATACCATCCATTTTTAGGGAACACTGCAATGATATTTCTAGTTGAAAGATCCGCTCCTGACATCACTATAAAGTCCTTTTTAATCGACCCTTTATTTCTAAGCCTTTTTAAAACCCAGGGTTCACCACTTGTATCTATACTTTCTTCCATTTCTTCTTGCTCAGAAGCGGAGGAAATCCTACGTTTAAAAATGTCAAGAGATTCATTCGGTTTTATAGCAATGAAATCTAATGCATGAGAATGATACTGAAAACTATTGGAATATCTCCTGTTTCCTGGATTAGGTTCAATGTAATAAGATAAAGTTACAGTAAGTTTAACATCATTAGTATATAAAACATCTCTTAACACTTCAACTGGCCAAGGAAGTTTAAAAAGATGGTATTCATTATATTTCGGATCATTATTATTATTCTGTAAGAAAGGCTGTATTTCTCTTTCTGCAATTATAGTCAATGAATTTGAAGCACTATATAATGCTTTGGACAAAACAGGAACTCCATAGCCAACTGTGCGTAATAAAGCTCTCTTTCTTGGTTCAGTAAATTGTTCGACTCTCCCATTTCCCAACATTGCACTTGTCCAATCTGCTGAGTGTATCATCAAACCCCTAATAGTTTCAGGCCATAAATTCGGGTATTTAGTCATTATTTCAGCAGCCATTTTTGAGGCCAATGCCGCAGCTCCACTAGTATCTCCAAATGATTGAAAAATTTTAGCCCCATTATTATGGGTACTTAATAACCTTAGATTATTGCTAAGGAATGTAAATGTTCCATTGGTTGCCCTGTTTCCACCTTCCATAACAACGTCTGGTTTATTTGGCCATTGGGAATCCCAAAATAATGAAGTTGAAGAAGAAGGCGACATAGCTCCATATGGAGCTAATGCTGAAAACCCGTTGTTTTGTTCTTCGGCACTTAATCTTTCTTTTCTTGTATATGAGCCTACAGTAATTGCATTATAAGATTGACCCGGATCATGAATTGATTCAATTTCATTTTTACTTGGATATTCATTATGTCCCTCAATATGGACGTTGCCTCCGCTAACAACAAATATTTGCGGTGGGTCCAATTGATTATTTGGCTCTCCAACAATAATTTTATCAATGGCAGCAGACCAAGAGGAAGGGCGTCCTTTAAATGCAAAATCTGGGTCACAAATTGCCATACAATAGACTCTTGGATTTTGAGGATTCGAACTTGCTGGAGTATAGCACGCTGATTTTGTTATACTACCATATAATTCAGGTTCATTAATTACATCCCTCTGAATTAATTTAAATGATTCTAATCCATGAAATATTTGTATTCGCTCAGGAGAAGCCAACGCCTCCGTTAAGTCTCCATAAACAGCTAAACTTGCCATTCCTGTTCCATGTCCACCTCCACTCCAACTATCATATTTTCCCCAGCCATCTTTCAATGTAAATAATCTGTCGTCAGGAAGAAAAGGGCTTAAAAGAGGGTGTCGATTATTAACTCCTGTATCAACTAGGCAAATAACCACAGGCGTTTCAGAGATTCTGTTATCCGTTCGATTAATTAAATCTTGCAGCCACGTTTCTTTATCTTGAGTTGTAATTTCTTCATCCGTGATAAACTCTGGTAACTCTTGTGGTGATCTCAATTCCGAGAGATTATCCAGCAACATTAAGGACCGAGAAAGTTGTATTGCCGAAGCTTTGATTAATCTTATCGTATGCTCAGGGAAAATTATATCAGAGTTAGTAATTTGAGCTCCTATTGAATTAAGATTATTAAGAACTTTGAGCATCTTTTCATCATCATTGGAAGTTTTTCTAAACCACACTTCCCACCAAACTTCTTGCTCAACATTTGGAAAAGGTTTTTCTGGTGCATCACTCCAGAATGCTTCAAGAGATGCTAATTGAATTAATTCAACATTTGCTAATAATGCATTGTTGGATGGAGTTCTACGTGTTTCGTTACCATTTTCATCTATTTTTATTCTGTCCCTACTTTCATCTAAATATTTCTCAACTGCTTTAATAAAATGACTAATCCCTCCCTTTTTAAGCATTACCAGAACCCGATATCTCTCTTGATTTTCTATCACTTCATTAGATATCTTTAAAAGTTGATAATTCTCTCGAGAATCATATAAACTTTCAAATTTTAAAGGATAACTCCACTCTGAAACAAATTCTACATAAATGGCTTCATCTCGTTCAACATTTTGAGGAAGTTGCACTGCTTGCAATTCCTCAAATCGTGCTTTAATATTATTAAGCTGATTTAATATTCTTGCTCCATGAGCAGCTCTATCACGCTCAACTAATCTAGATTGAATGTTTACCAATCGAGGGTATCGATACGGCTCATCGGTTTTATATCCATTAATTTGGAGGTGAGGTAGTTGTACTGATTCTGGCATCTATGATTTTCTCTTCCTTAATAAGGCTATAAAATAGTCCTTATTTAAAACATTATTTTCACTAAGAATCATTTCTTTAATTGATTCTTCGCAAGCTTTTACAATATCTGAATAATTTAAACCCTCTGCGATTTCGGAAACTTGTTTGTAGTTGATTTTAGTATCAAAAGAGAATCCTGAAGTGTTTTTCTTTATAGTTGAAACAATCTCTGCCTTACCGGGCAAAGGGTAAGTAACTATATCATCGAAACGTCTAAACAGTGCTTTATCTAGGGACTCTGGTAGATTTGTTGCAGCAATTATAATACTATTACTATGATCCTTCTCGATGTTAATTAAAAAACTGTTTAATACCCTTTTAATTTCTCCAACATCTTGTCCTTGATTACGATGAGACCCAATCGAGTCAAATTCGTCAAATAAGTATACTCCTCTATAATCAGGCATTGCATCAAATATCTGCCTTAACTTAGAAATAGATTCTCCCATGAATTTTGACATCAACCCATCTAACCGAATTATAAAAACAGGAATTCCAAGTTCACCAGCTATTGCTTGTGCTGTCATTGTTTTACCACAACCCGGTGGACCTATCAAAAGTATTTTTCTTCTAGGAGAAAGATTGTGCTGCCTGATTATTTCCCACTTTTGCTGTTCTGCTATTAACCTTTCCAACGCACTCTGAACATGCGTATCCAAAATCATATCATCGAGCTTTAGCTGAGGCTGAAAAACATCAATAAGTTCATTAAGTTCCCGTTTTGGTTGAGAAATTGAAATGGTTTTATTCCGACCAACAAAAGATAATGATCTGTTCTTTCTAGCCCTATCAATCAATTCTTTTAGCTCTTGAGCAATTGTAGTATGACCTTGACGGGCCTCTGATGCCGCTATTTGTATTGCAGAAGAAAAAAAACGTTCATCGTCCCCATCTCCAAACGATTTGATTAAGCTTTTTATTTGATCAGATGCTGCCATAAGTTCAAAAGTACAATAAATATGATTATTAAAATTATAAGTTTCAAGTCAAAGAGAGAGGCTATAAAAGCCCCTCATCTCCAAAACTGTAATAACTATCACTCGTTATTATCAAATGATCCAATATCTCAATATTCAACACCCTTCCGGCTTCTTTAAGCTGCTTAGTTAGTTGAATATCCTGTTGACTTGGACTTAATGTCCCAGAAGGGTGATTGTGACAAAGGATAATAGCAGATGCATGCGATAACAATGCAGCAGCAAAGATGATCTTCGCATCTACCACTGTTCCTGAAACCCCACCCAAGGAAACCTGATAAATCCCGATTACCTTATGACTGCGCTTTAATAAGAGAATCTTGAATTCTTCCAAAAATCCTATCAATCCGTCATCCCAATGCCCTTTAAAAATTGTGTAAGCGTCTTTTGATGAATGAACGGTTTTCATATCTGATGCCTTTACTTTTGGGTTATACCGTAAAGAGATTTCGGAAACCATAGAAATAGTGTTAACCTGTGAATTTTTCATGTAAATAGTGATAAAAAATGATTTATGACTGAGTTAATTGATAGCAACGACAGAACGTGCTCGCCGCTGCGAGTTAAGTGAAGGGTCAAAGCAAAGAAGCCCGCTAGGGCGATGCTTTGATATGCTTTGCACAAGGAACTGGCGAAGCTTTTGAATTAGGTTTGTGTGTAGGCTCTCAAAAGCTATGATCAGTTCCGCAGCCCTTCACGACAAGCAGGCGAGCCAAACGTGTAAAGCGGTTAGCTTTTAAATGGATGAAGCTTTAGCGGAATTAGATTTAAAAGATAAAGGCAGCTTTACGATGACGAATGGAGAAGTGGACAAAAATTGTGACAGAAAGCGAAGGGTTGGGTAAGCCTGGAAGATTTTATAAGGGTAATGTATTGGACTAAAATGTTCCAAGCTGAAAAGCGTTGGGGCTTGTAAAGCATAGCTTTACGAATCTGGCGGAATTTTAGGTAGCTTCGGAATGAGGAACGCCTAATTTCCTTTCAGTTATATATTCCGATCCAGTAACACCCCTATATAAGCAGTCCAGTAACCACTTATAAAGGAAAATAGAATGAGTTTTCCGAAGATCAGTTTTTGGCTTATCCCTCCTTAGTCCACCACATGAGGGTAGGGCAAAAACTGGATCTGTACGGCTTGCAGAAAGGTAGTTAAACGAAAAAACTCCATAGCGGTTAACTATGGAGTTTAATCTTTTATGTTATGAATTCATTATTATTCTTCTACAATTCTTAATTCAACTGAATATGCCATTGGACTTAAGTCATTTGAGGTAGAATAATGTTCAAAAATTGTGTATTGAACATTCTCATGCACATAAATTTTACAACGATTTTTTTTCTCCCATTGAGGAGATGACCCAATTTGTTTAGGTTTTAACGCTAATATTTTTTTTAGATATAAATCTTTTAGGAGCTTACTAGTGAAGCCATAAATTAATTTGTATTCATATCGGCCATCCTCCCAATCACTGTAACTTGCATTCAATGCTTGTTCTCCAATTTTAGATTTAGTTAATTCCCATAAATAGAAATAATAATCTTCATCCATTTGTAGGTCAGTTGATGAGCGTTTCCATTTCGGAGTAATAATAAATAGTTCTTTGTCTATCTTTTGGGGAGTTTTAGATTTCCATGAATCCAGTAAATTATGCAGTTTTTCGAAAGGAATGCTTTGAGAACTCGCTACAAGTGAGGAGCAATTTAATATGATGAATGGCGTTAATGCCATTAATAATAATCTTTGAAACTTTTTCATAAAAAAATGTTAGATCTTTCCTTTTGCAAATTCTTGTAATGCGGGCAAAAGAACATAATGTTGAACCCAGCCTGCTCTTGCTCTATTTTTTTTATTTTTATTTTCTTCCGTAGAGCTAGGCCAGTCATTACTGATATTATAAAACCAAAGAGAATTTGATTCTGTAACTTGAACTTTAAAATCTGATCGTGTTAAATTTTGAACAGTTTTATTATATATATCAGTATAATCGCCATAGTCGTAATATCTCCATTGAGATGCTTGATTATTTAAAAAATAAGACCATTGGTTGTTAAGTATTTGAAAGAAGCTTCTGTCAAGTTTAATGTCTTTTCCCCAATAGTCTAATGTTGCATAACTCTGTGCTTTAATTTTTGTTGATGATAGTAGGGCAAGAAATGAAATAAGCAATGTCAGTTTAAGTGTTCTTTTCATGTGATTATATTTAAGTGATAAGATGTGAGTTTTAACCCCATAAGAAAGTTTTAAATAAAAAATTAAAATCTTGTTGCTTTAAGTTCATACCATGCAGATCGATTTAATCCTCCATTTTCACGTATATATTTTGTAAAATTCGCAGATGTAATAACAGACATTGTTTTATTGACTATCAATTCAAAGCTTACGGTTTCCTTTTCGCTTGACGATTCAGTCTTTGAATATTTGTTTTCAGAAACCATTTTGAGAACTAACGTCCCATTCGTAGTTTTTACTAAAACACTATTGTCGTAAATAGTTAATGTTAACTCCTTACCTAATTCTCTAGGAGCTATTCTATTATATAATTTATCATCAGATGCATTAACTGATGTAACTTTTAGAGTTTGAGCATAGACAGAAATAGCTGAAAATAAAATGATCAATATAGTTGTGAATAGAGTTTTTTTCATAAATAGGTTATCGTTTTTTTGTAAGGGTTAATTCTGAAATTTATTTAAATAATTGTAATTAAAAAGTGTTCGTTAATGGAAAGTTTTTATTCTTCTTATTATGAGTGATTTAAGTTTTTCAGAAAGTGAATTACTGTAATGAATTCCCCTTTAAATGATACTACCTAATTGGAGATTAACCATAAGTATATCACTCTTAAAATCATAAATCCGAAGAAAATTACTAAGCCCCATAACCAAAGTTCAAGGAAATTAACAATCAATAGAATAGCGATTACCAACCCAACTACGGTTATGGTAAGCTGAAGAATCTGATTTGACATAGATGTTTCAATTAATAGTCTTAAAAATCCGTTAGTGGCATTAATTTATGTTCTTTTTACAGGGAGTGACCACCATTTTACCTTATAAAACAACAATCTAACGGAAGTTAATAAGTGACTGAATATCGAGTCAGGAATGATGTCTTAATAATTAAATCGCTAAATGAAGACTGAACTTTTAAAGGAAAAATACGGCGAGGATAGCAGCCTTCGAGAGTGTATGACAGCCAACTTTTTAAAAGCTAAAACATTGCGCTTTTTCCTTTTAAAAGGAATATCTTATAAAGTTCTTTCGAAAAGATTTCACTTACTTCAGAAGCATGTGAGGGGATATTTCTCACGGCTACCCTTGCATGGTCAACATACCCTACAAAAGAAAAACCCCTTCTACCTTATAGATAGAGGGGGATGATAATTTCGGACACTAATTTTATAGGGGGTATATAATAACCTTTTTTCGATTTTAGTGTCCGAACTTTTAAAGACTATATTTTCACAGATTTAATCACAAAGCCTTTAACTTGCTTGCCATCTAAGGTGGTTGCAATTGTAGTTCTGGCCGATAATTCAAAGTAGTCTTCCATGAGTTTTAGTGAAGCCTTCAATTTTAAACCGAATTTTCTGATTCCGTAATTCAGAACTTTTAGGATTGAGTTTGTTGTAAAGCTCTCACCAACTTTAAACCTTAATTTTAATAATGAGATAAAGCCGAAATGCTCTTTCTCTTTTGCTCGTTTTATTTTTTCAACTTCATCGAAAATCCATCTAGGTTTAAATTCAAGCTCTTTCAGTTTTTGATAACCCAATAAATTATAGACTTCAACTATCGCGGGGAACTTTCTGTTTAGATCCATGACAATTTGATGGGAGTAAATATTGTATTTATTTGCCTCACTATTTAAATCTTCTAAGATTCCAGTAACGTAGATAATCAGTTGTTTATAGGATAAGACTTTCTTTAACTGATTTGCTTGCACATCATTTAAGGGGAACTCATCCTCTTTAACAGTTATTTTAAAGTGCTCAGTATCCTCATAAGCCTTTATAAGGTTCTCATTGGATAAGTAATAGCCGTTTATCCTTTTGTCTTGTACTTCGTTGTCAACTCTATAATGATTTTCCGATCCATCGTATTTAAGGAACTCAGCATAATAAATCTTCTTCAGGGCTTGATCCAATGTAGCACGGGAACCTTCTGTAGTAGCTCCATCTCTTAAGGCTTTAATCTGCATATAAGCTTCTCTACAACCTGATAAAAATGAAAGCACTTGTTCCTTAGCCTTATGGTCAAGATTGGGGTCGATGTTGGTGATATGTGTTAAGCTTTTAATTTTATTTCTTAATCGACCCTCAATTTGGATAGTATCTGTATAAGGATCAATAATAGAGTGTTTTGCCTTGGTTAAATCGGTAACAATTAAAACATCAGGCTGTTCATCAATTTTTAGGTCAACTGCTGAAAAGAAACGACTGGTTAGAAAATTGTATTTATTCATCTTTTTCTTTTCAAAATGATGCCATGAGTCATTAAAGCCGCTTGCTTTTAGTTTGATTCGGCTATCCTCTGCGCAAAAAACATAGCTATCCTCTCTAATTTGAAGTGCTTCGATTATTGAAGCAATAACTTCTGTTGAGTTGATGAATATAAAATAACGATTACTTTTAGTTTGCTTTAAATAGTGTTTTAAAGATAACAGTATATTGTTGGTAGGATTTAATAGAATTGGAATCCTATAATCGAAGGTTGGCCTTACGACTAACTCTGAAAATCTTTGTTTTATAAATCTTGGGTCTGATGGCATCAATGGTGTAGCCGAAATGAAGACTTTCCGTTTAAACTTAAAGAAGTCATCCATTGGAAGAACGATGTTCTTTCTGAAATTAACATCTTTAACAGCTCGATCGCACTCATCGAACATTAAGAAAAAGGTTTTGTACATATTAATGCCAAGATCTTCACAGGCATCTTTAACTTTTGAAAAGGATTCTGGTGTAACAATTATCTTTTTATGCACAACATCATTAGTTAAATAATCAATTATATCATCCTTGTAAATTCCTTCACTAACTCCTAGGATCTCATTAGTTTCTTTGCATTTAATAACAGGGAGATTAGGTTCAATTATTATAGAATGTCTTTCACTTTCAAGTTCTGATGTTGTTGCACCAATTGCAGTAAGCGTTTTGTAGATAATTCTGTTGGATGGCAACCCTTTTTTGAATATATCTGCCATGTATTGATCTTTATTTATTTTGATAAATCTTCTTTTCATTATGTTACTTTTTGGGCATAGCAATGCCATTAAGCTTTTATAGGCTTTTAATTTTTTTAATTATTGTAAATGTTGATTTAAAAGGAGGGCGATTGCCCTCCCTTTGGGCAGTTTTATGCTTCTAGAGCCTCTAAGTATAACTCATTTAGCGTAAAGCCAGGGTAGAAGATCCCTTGTTGATAATGCTTGATAAATTTATCAAGATCAGCCGTAACGATTAGCTTGAATTCCTGCACTGACTGGGCCATGATAAACTTACACCAAATGTATGGGGTGCCATTTTTATCTAACCTCACAATAGGCAGGCTGTTCATTTTAATGGTTTCTCCCATGTATTCTAGGAGTAGGCCAAAGTTCTCACGATCTTTTGAAGGGATTTTGTGGATGTACTCCACAAAATCTTCTTTAGTGATGTAACCTTCGTTACCATCCTTTGAAAAGAAAGAAGTAGCACTTCTTCTTAGTCTTCTGGTCGGTAAAGTTTGTTTTAAAACTTCACAGATATTTAGCTTACCGTCTTTCAGGTTTGCAATTTGATCAGCATTTAATGATGCTAAAGTAAATTTATGCGTTTGCATTTTATTAATAATGTTATGTTAAAATGCTCTATTCTTTTTGAGGTCGTTGAGCAGGATACCGACCTTTGCTTTGCCTGGCCAGGCTGCCAACTTGATTAAGAACCTTGTTAATTATTGTTCTTTTCTCTTGTTGACATTACAAAGGTGCGGAGAGTACAGAAGGCTGGAGGGATTATTAATTTAGGTTTTTGAAGTTTTTTTATTTCCTTATAAATGAGCAAGTTGTAGTTACTTGATTTTGTTGATATAGTTTAAAAGGAAAGTGCGCATGTAATCTTTAGGTGTAACAGTGTCCGTATTAAAGAAACCGAATTGAACACCTATATCGAAAAGGAGATACAATTGTGCATCGGAAAACATTGCCCCTTCAGCGACCTTCATTAAGGTTTGATCGTTTAAATAGGCTAAAACTTTAAAGCAGAATTGAGCAATAGCTTTATTTCGTTCTGTAATTGGTTTCTTAATTCTTTTAACTGCTGCCTTTTCTAATTTAGAAGCATCATAACCGTTTTGAAAAGTATATAAGATAGGTTCTCCTAATGCGATGGGAAGTTGTTTGTAATCGTTTAATTCTTTTTTTACAGTTTGACCAATCCATTGTGATAGGAAACCATCTGTAATTTTAACCTTTTGACTGCCTAGTTTAAATGAGATTTCAATGCTTGTCTATAACGGTGA
Source organism: Solitalea lacus (assembly GCF_022014595.1). Lineage (NCBI taxonomy): Bacteria > Pseudomonadati > Bacteroidota > Sphingobacteriia > Sphingobacteriales > Sphingobacteriaceae > Solitalea > Solitalea lacus. Next base: position 293,498 of record NZ_CP091740.1, read on the forward strand.
TACTGGGCCACTCAAAACGGATGATACTGGTTCTTCGTCAATTTTGGTGAATTATGCAGATTTCGCTAGTACCATTTTTCTTAACAGCTCAAAGCTGGCTCTGCCATACATTTTTCTTTTGATATTTTTAATCCGGTTGACTTGCCCTTCCACCTGCCCATTACTAAAGGGTGTGATCACGGCATTATTTACGGCTTCATAATCCTTCAAGATATTTTTGGCGAAATTTTTTAAGCCGCATTCAGATTTGGCGGTTTCATCTATCCATTTCATCAGTGACCCATCTTCCTTAAGGAGAAAAAGGTTTTTAAAGCTTTTTACTAACTGTTCCATCTGTTTTATATCAGGACATTTCTCATACAGGAGCTTGAGGAAGTCCTGGTCATCCTTCCGCGGAAGTTGATCCGGCTCCAGGTATAACATAAAGGATAACTTGGTTGGCGACCATGTTTTTATAGGTGTGGGGTTTATTTTCTTGGCTCTGAACGAGGGTTGCATTTTGTTCATTTTGAAACAAAACTGCGAATACTTACCATTAAAGCCCATCTGGGTTATGATCTGGTGTAATTCCCGATAAGTTTTACCTCGATTGTTTTCCTGTAGCAAAAAGTCAAGGAAAGCATCCAGGTTAGTGATAGTGCAGGATTCCCTTTTGGGCAGTTGCTCCATATGCACATATTTCTGGGTGGTTGTCCGTGATACATTTACCGTTTTGGCGATTTGCCTTATCGAATAACCTGCATTGTATAATTTTTTCACTTGCTCGAATTTATGCTGTCTATCAATACTAATGTTTGCAACAGAATCCCCGGATGTTTCCAACTCTGGGGTGCACTGAACCGGCTGTGGCCTTGGAGCTGCAGGTGCATGCTCCTTTTGGGGATTATTGTAGAGATTGAATACCTCCTTCAGCTCTTTTCCTTTGGATTGAATAACTCTTTTGACTGCTTCTCCAAGATTCATTAATAAATGAAAGCGGTCTGCTACCTGATGAGCTTGTGGGGCGCCTTTTTTCACCCCTAATGCATAAGGTCCATACCGGTCACGGGAAACTGTTTTTATTTCTGGATGTTTTTTAAGCCATTCGGCTAGGGTTTCCGACTCCCGATCCGGCAACAGGTCGATCACTTCCTTTCTTTCCAAATCAACAAGAACAGTTCCGTACGTTCTTCCCTTTTTGAATGCCCAATCATCCACCCCAATGATTCCCGAGGTCAATGTTTTAGATTGTATTTCCAGCTTTTTAACCACGCGTAATACGGTAGACGGACTTACGGGTATGCCCACATACCTGCTGATGGTAGCACCCGTATTCCCGCCCAGTTCAAGTGCCATTCTTGCTAGCAGGTCATTGGAACGCAGCATTCTTCTGTAATAAGGCTTAATTTCAGAATCAAAACGCTCCGTAAAGATTTTTCGGTGGCACGCAGGGTTATCACAAAAGTATTTCCTTGCTTTGAGCTTAACTCTTGCCAAATGCCCCGAAACAGGCAGGTCCAAAAGCTTCCTGGAGTATCGGCTGTGGATCCTATTGCTTTTTTTGCTGCAAATGGGGCAGGTAGAGCAGGGCTGACAAACCGATGCACAAATGTGCAATACTCCAGGTTCAGAAGAAATGGCATCAGCTTTTAGCTGTACGTTAGCAGGGAGAATAAATGATGGTATCATTAATAAAAAGTATAATATAAAATTACACATATATTATGCTTATTTTTATCATCCGAACAGAAAATTATTATGGGAAAAACTGTATTGAAAGTCCAGCGGTCAGAAGCCGGAGAGATCAAGAAGCTATTAAACACAAATGACGACTATACCGTGGGCGTAAGACTGTTTCTTGTATACTTAGTGGCCTTGGGCCATTCCTCCAGGAAGCTGGCTGAACTTCATGATATAAGCTTTAAGCAGATAACCAACTGGGTGCATCGATACGAAAAAGAAGGGATTGAAGGATTGAAAGATCGAAAAGGACGAGGTAGGCGCAGTGCCCTATCGGAAGATCAACTAAAGAGAATTAAGTCATTAGTCCTCTTGGAAAGCCCGAACCAGCACGGATTAACATCGGAAAAATGGACCGGCCCCCTTCTGGTGAAATGGATCAAAAATGAATATGGATTAGAGTATCAGAAGGCTCAGGTATACAATCTGCTTGAGAAAGTCGGCATTACATTTGAAAAGAAGCGCGGATTGATAAATAAAGTGTAATTAATTTATATACTTTTCACCAAAAGTGACGAAGAACCATGATACTGGGCCAGCTGTTACGGGAATCAACGGGCCACTTTTCAATACAATTATAAGCGTTTAATTTTAATGACTCAATTGTTTTTTTCTCCGGAAAGATTCACCTTCTAGTTCAATTCGGTGAGAGGAGAAAACGATCCGGTCTAATATCGCGTCGGCAGCTGTACTTTCTCCAATCAGGCCATGCCAATTTGCTACCGGTATCTGTGTGGCAATAATGGTTGAAGAGGTTTCATGTCGTTCTTCAATGACATCCATTAGCACATTCCTGGCAGCCTGATCAATAGGAACGAGTCCAAAGTCGTCCAGGATGAGCAGCTCCGTTTTTTGTATCCGCTTGATCAGTTTAGAGTAAGTACCTTGCAGTTTAGCGAGTTTGGCCAGGTCAAAGAACCGCGCCGTATTGTAATACATTGTTCGATGCAGCATTTGACAGGCTTTAACACCTATGCTCTGAGCCAGAAAACTTTTACCGCAGCCACTATAGCCAGTAATTATGATATTTTCCTTTTTTTTAATAAAGTTAAGCCCCAGTAGCCTTTCAAAGGTTGTTTTATCTAAACCTCGTTGAGTTTGGTAATCAATATCTGAAGCAGAAGCGGCCTGTTTAAAGCCAGCACGCTGGATCAGGCTATCAATATTTCGGTTCTGTCGGCTTTCCCATTCAGTATCTACCAACAGGGAAAGAAAGTCATCCAGGGTATAATCCTGATAAAGGTGTTCGCTGATACTGCGGTGGTAAAGGGCCGCCATGGCATTCATGCGCATGCGGCGCATCTTTTCTACGGTGTTGTGTTCATTCATAATTTGTTGTTGGATCTGTTTAATAAGTAAGTATTGACTGGTGGGGTCAGCATGCCCCGGAACCTGTTTATTGATAGTGACTTGCCCCCCGGATGTTGCTGTGTTCTGGGATCGGGGAACCGGATGGTTCCGCTGGATCTTCCTGCTCCATATCCAGGTTGTTCTTCAGTATCATTTCAATGGTGCGGTAAGAAGCCTTATGGTATTCCAAGCCTCTTTTGCATGCCTTTTCCAGGCGTTCATTGTTGTACGTTTTCCCGAAAGCGAGGATTCCCTGACTCTGCTTATAAGCGATTTCTGGATAATTATATTGGGTAAACAAGCGCTGAATATAGGCCAGGGTAAAAGGACCTACCTGGCGGGCACGACCCTGGAAGTATTCAGGACTCCATTGTCCGTAAGCCTGGTGCGAGGAAGGCATGTGTTGGGGTATGGTAGTATAATTGCCTGCCTTATAATTTCGTTCATGGCTGGCAATACGGTCGTAATTATAGAAGATCTCTACCTTATCCTGATTGTATTGTACCTCCACATGCAGGCCGGTAAAGCGGTAAGGAACGCTGTAATAGTTGCGATCTTCACTCATGTAGACATGTGCTGTCTTTTGTACTTTAGCCCGCCTGTATTGTCGGATACTGTAAGAGTCGGTCGCAATTCCCTGTAAGTATTGTTGCTCCAGATCAATGAAATAACTCCTGCGGCTGCCGCCTCCATGAGAGAACAGGTAATCATTATATTCCTCCAAGAGCTCCGCAATCGCTTTATTCAGGTCTTTAAGGCTAAAATAGGTATGCTTACGCAAATGATAATAGATGCGCTGGTAGACCAGCTCTACGCTGCGTTCCACCAGTGCCTTATCTTGAGGGTGATGCGGACGGGCAGGATCGACCACGCAACCATAATGCAGGGCAAAGTCGGCAAAGGTTTTATTGATCACAGGAGCGTATTTACTACCCTTGCTAACTGCGGATTTGAGATTATCAGATACGATGGCCTGTGGAACCCCACCCATCCACCTCAGGCAAGATTCCATGCAACTGATCAGATCTTCGCGCTTTTGGGAAGGAACTGCCTTGACAAAGGTATACTGGCTGCAAGGGAGCACAGCGATAAATACTTCCACATCAATCTGTTCACCGGTAGATTTGTCTACATAATAAGGCTTCTTGCCGCAAAAGTCGACAAAGAGCTTTTCCCCAGCTTTATGGATTAATTTACCGCTGTGATGGCTCCGGCTCTTCCAGTTTCGGTAGTGCAGGGCAAACTGGGTGTATTTATAGCCTTTGGGGTTCTTTTCAAAGTAGTCTTTCCAGAGCTCCTGTAAAGTGCCTCCAGGTTTGTGCAGTTCCTTTTGTATAGCAGGAAACTGACTGCTGAGGATCTCGTAACGCGCTTTTTCAGTCTGGCTGTTTTCGGTAAACAAATCCCTAAGATCAGCCTCCCCGAGCTCTATGAGCTCCTGGTAAGAGAGGTTCAGTGCTTTGAAACGGCTGGTATAACTGTCAACCGTTTTACGGTTAACTTTTAAAAAATCTGCTACCTTGCGGTTGCTTAAGCCTTTAAGTTTAAGGGAAATTAAACTGCGTAATTCCATGATATCAATTCGTTGTCCTGCCATGCATCCATTGAGTTCAGATACAAGGCTATTAAAAATCATGAAAAGTGGCCCAATGACTTCCGTTTTAAGCAAGGAATCCCTGGTGCTATTTTGGCCCAATGACCTCCGTTTTGCTTTTAGGAGCAGACATTGCTTTTGGCCCAATGACCTCCGTAATAACGGTTATCTTTTTGGCCCAATGATTCCCGTTATGACTGGCCCGGTATCACCGTAATGGCTGGCCCATTGACTAGGTTCTTCGTCAATTTTGGTGAATTATGCAGATTTCGCTAGTACCATTTTTCTTAACAGCTCAAAGCTGGCTCTGCCATACATTTTTCTTTTGATATTTTTAATCCGGTTGACTTGCCCTTCCACCTGCCCATTACTAAAGGGTGTGATCACGGCATTATTTACGGCTTCATAATCCTTCAAGATATTTTTGGCGAAATTTTTTAAGCCGCATTCAGATTTGGCGGTTTCATCTATCCATTTCATCAGTGACCCATCTTCCTTAAGGAGAAAAAGGTTTTTAAAGCTTTTTACTAACTGTTCCATCTGTTTTATATCAGGACATTTCTCATACAGGAGCTTGAGGAAGTCCTGGTCATCCTTCCGCGGAAGTTGATCCGGCTCCAGGTATAACATAAAGGATAACTTGGTTGGCGACCATGTTTTTATAGGTGTGGGGTTTATTTTCTTGGCTCTGAACGAGGGTTGCATTTTGTTCATTTTGAAACAAAACTGCGAATACTTACCATTAAAGCCCATCTGGGTTATGATCTGGTGTAATTCCCGATAAGTTTTACCTCGATTGTTTTCCTGTAGCAAAAAGTCAAGGAAAGCATCCAGGTTAGTGATAGTGCAGGATTCCCTTTTGGGCAGTTGCTCCATATGCACATATTTCTGGGTGGTTGTCCGTGATACATTTACCGTTTTGGCGATTTGCCTTATCGAATAACCTGCATTGTATAATTTTTTCACTTGCTCGAATTTATGCTGTCTATCAATACTAATGTTTGCAACAGAATCCCCGGATGTTTCCAACTCTGGGGTGCACTGAACCGGCTGTGGCCTTGGAGCTGCAGGTGCATGCTCCTTTTGGGGATTATTGTAGAGATTGAATACCTCCTTCAGCTCTTTTCCTTTGGATTGAATAACTCTTTTGACTGCTTCTCCAAGATTCATTAATAAATGAAAGCGGTCTGCTACCTGATGAGCTTGTGGGGCGCCTTTTTTCACCCCTAATGCATAAGGTCCATACCGGTCACGGGAAACTGTTTTTATTTCTGGATGTTTTTTAAGCCATTCGGCTAGGGTTTCCGACTCCCGATCCGGCAACAGGTCGATCACTTCCTTTCTTTCCAAATCAACAAGAACAGTTCCGTACGTTCTTCCCTTTTTGAATGCCCAATCATCCACCCCAATGATTCCCGAGGTCAATGTTTTAGATTGTATTTCCAGCTTTTTAACCACGCGTAATACGGTAGACGGACTTACGGGTATGCCCACATACCTGCTGATGGTAGCACCCGTATTCCCGCCCAGTTCAAGTGCCATTCTTGCTAGCAGGTCATTGGAACGCAGCATTCTTCTGTAATAAGGCTTAATTTCAGAATCAAAACGCTCCGTAAAGATTTTTCGGTGGCACGCAGGGTTATCACAAAAGTATTTCCTTGCTTTGAGCTTAACTCTTGCCAAATGCCCCGAAACAGGCAGGTCCAAAAGCTTCCTGGAGTATCGGCTGTGGATCCTATTGCTTTTTTTGCTGCAAATGGGGCAGGTAGAGCAGGGCTGACAAACCGATGCACAAATGTGCAATACTCCAGGTTCAGAAGAAATGGCATCAGCTTTTAGCTGTACGTTAGCAGGGAGAATAAATGATGGTATCATTAATAAAAAGTATAATATAAAATTACACATATATTATGCTTATTTTTATCATCCGAACAGAAAATTATTATGGGAAAAACTGTATTGAAAGTCCAGCGGTCAGAAGCCGGAGAGATCAAGAAGCTATTAAACACAAATGACGACTATACCGTGGGCGTAAGACTGTTTCTTGTATACTTAGTGGCCTTGGGCCATTCCTCCAGGAAGCTGGCTGAACTTCATGATATAAGCTTTAAGCAGATAACCAACTGGGTGCATCGATACGAAAAAGAAGGGATTGAAGGATTGAAAGATCGAAAAGGACGAGGTAGGCGCAGTGCCCTATCGGAAGATCAACTAAAGAGAATTAAGTCATTAGTCCTCTTGGAAAGCCCGAACCAGCACGGATTAACATCGGAAAAATGGACCGGCCCCCTTCTGGTGAAATGGATCAAAAATGAATATGGATTAGAGTATCAGAAGGCTCAGGTATACAATCTGCTTGAGAAAGTCGGCATTACATTTGAAAAGAAGCGCGGATTGATAAATAAAGTGTAATTAATTTATATACTTTTCACCAAAAGTGACGAAGAACCATTGACTACCGTTTTAGACAATGCTACGGTCTGGGTTGTTTTCATATAGCAAAAGCATTTGAGCCAGTTCCTTTAAACAGACTTCCGATTGATAGGAATCGTTATAGTACTCCATTGTTGCATAGAAGTCTTCATAAGCATATAAACAAATGGTAAGTAGATTGTGGAAATGCTCTATAAGGTTATAGTCGGATCTATCTTGTTGATCTTCGCCTATCCCTGCTAAGGTGTCAATAAAGTCATGTTGGAATTGAAGTATTCCATCCGTAGAAACGATAAAAGATGCCATTTGCATTGGCTTCCCATTATAGGTATTTAAGAACCTTTGCCACTCATCATCATTTAAGTGACTAAATAGATGATCCTTTAAAAGGGAATAGTTCGGTTCTAAAATGAAATGATTCATAGATCTAAAGTAAAAAGGCAACTCAATGTGAATTGCCTTTAGAATGGGACAAACTTAAGATTTTACCCTTTAAAAGAATAAGAAGTATTATAGTGTGTCCTTGTTAAAAATCAAAGATTCTTGCCTCCATTGAAGAGATCACTCCTTTTTCAAATTCATCCAAGTAGGTTTGTGTTTGATATTCGGTTTGATGACCTAACGCTTCACTGATGATGCTTGTTGCTACTCCTGATCGTTTGAGATTGGTTGCATAGCTGTGGCGACTAACATAGGTAGTAAGATTTAATCCCTTTTCATCAATCAATCCAGCTATCTTCTTAAGATTGTCATTTACTTTCTTAATAGCAGTTTTCTTTCGAGTGTACTTCTGTTTTTCTGTAATATGAATCGAATCGTTAAGAATTGGGAAAACGTAGTTTTCTGTTTGTTGACTAGACTCATAGTAATTGATAATCTCCAATGCATACTGATTTAACGGTATTGTAAACAGTTGGCCTGTCTTTCGTCTGGTGTAATGAATCTCATTATTATGAATATCTGACCATTCGAGGAAAGCCATATCAACGAAGTTCATTCCACGCATATAGAAGCTGAATAAGAAGACCTGTTGAGCGAAGTGGACTCCTGTTCCTTCTTTAAGTTTTAAGTCTTTAATCTTCTTGATGATGTCGAGATTAATAGAACGCTTTCTTGTTTTATGATTCAGGCGTTTGTTAATGGAGTATTTCTTCTCACCGAAAGGGTAGTTTTCTTTTTTATAAAGACCGTCTTCAATAGCAAGATTAATTACCCGTTGAAGGTTGCGGATTTTGACACTAATGGTTGTGTCTTTATTCTTGCGCTCAAATCTTAACCAATTCTCGAAACCTTCGAGGAACTTAACATTTAAATCATGTAGCATTGCAACAGGTCGATATTTAAGTAAAATGCTTTGATTTTCTTTATATAAGGCTGCTGAACCAGTTTTCCGATTGTTTTCGAGTTCTTCAATTAAATGCGTGTAATAATCCTTTAAAAGCTGAGAAGGTTTTTGTTTCTTTAGATCACGTTCAAATTGAATAAATGAAAAAGCGGTTCCGTTTGACTCATAATTTAGAAGTATCTGCTTTGCTTCCGAAAGTTTTTCCTTTAGAATCGCATTATACTCTTTATAGGTTTTAAAAGACCTTTTAAACCTACCCAGTCCTTCATCTTCCTTTTCAGCAGGCTTCCACTCTTCTTGTTTAGCTTTAAAGTCCAATCCTCTGTTTGTTAGCAATGAGGTAATCGCAAAATATTTCCTTTGAGAACCTTGAGTTACTCTTAAACAAATTGGATAAAAATTGTTTACTAATCCTTTTGATGTGTGTAGCACAATAGCAACTGTAGCCATTTTTTAGTTGTTGTGCATTAAGATTTAAGGGTACAAAAAAGGGTACAGTCTAAATAGAATTCCTTGGATTTACCCTTTCCTAAGGAATAAAAAAAGCCTTCTATTTATATATAGAAGGCTCATTTACATGTCGGGATGGCCGGATTTGAACCGACGACCTCCAGCACCCCATGCTGGCGCGATACCGGGCTACGCTACATCCCGAGGAGTTTATAGGCTTTGGGGCCACCAAATCCTCCATTTAATAATGTGGATTTAACATCGTTTTTATGCTTATTGTTCAAAAATAATATCTTTTTGCCCTTTCAGAAAAATCAATTGTAATTTTATTAATGAATGCTATAAAATAATTCTTTTAGGTAAATTAATATCTAAATTTGTTATTAACCCTAAATCTGTTTATGCATAAAGCAAATACCAATTACGAATTGCTGATTGGCAAGTTGGATGAGTTTATCCGGAAATATTATAAAAACCGGCTTATCAAAGGAAGTTTGTATGTTACAGGTATCCTTGCTTGTCTTTACTTAGTTCTTGCCGTAACCGAGTATTATTCGTTTTTGGGTATCTCCGCACGTACTTTCATTTTTTTCGGGTTCGTGTTATTGTCGTTGGTTGTGTTATTACTTTATGTTATCAGGCCGTTATTATCATTATTCAGATTAGGGGCTATTATTAATCATAGACAGGCTTCCGAAATTATTGGCAATCATTTTCCAAATGTAAAGGACAAACTGCTCAATACACTTCAGCTTAAAGAAATGGCCAACCAGTTAAGCGACAATAAACTAATTGAGGCCAGTATCAATCAAAAAATCAGCCAGCTTAAACCCATTCCGTTTGCTTCAGCTATCAATCTGGGCGAAAATAAAAAGTACCTCAAATTTGTTATTCCTCCCATTTTGTCTTTAATAGTACTGGGAGCAGCAGCTCCTTCGGTTTTAAAAGACGGAACCACTCGTTTGGTTAATTATGATACACCTTTTGAACGAAAAGCACCTTTTGAAATAACGCTTAGTAATAATAAACTGAGTGCACTTCAAAATGATGATCTTACTTTAAACGTGAAACTTTCAGGAGATGAAATTCCACAAGATATTTATTTGATTGAGGGTGAAAACCGGTATAAACTCGATAAAAAGAATATTTTAGAATTTTCATACACCTTTAAAAATCTTCAAAAAACACAAACCTTCCGTTTATTGGCGGATGGTTTTTATTCAAAAGAATATCGAATAGAAGTATTGCCTAACCCAATATTGTTAAACTTTGAAGTTACGCTGGTTTATCCTTCTTACACCAAAAAGGTAAATGAAACACTACAAAATATCGGCGATTTTTCAGCGCCGGCAGGGACACTGGTAAGTTGGAATTTTAAAACAGCCAATACTGATCAGCTAGACATGCTGATTGATGGTGTAAATCAACCTACACAAAAGAAATCAACATCATCATTTTCGTTAAGCAAAAAGCTTTTTAAATCGGCTAAATATACTGTACAAACCAAAAATGGATTTGTTTATAAGAAAGATTCTCTCAATTATTCTATCAATGTGATTTCTGATGCTCACCCATCAATTAATATAGCTGAACGTTTTGATTCGCTAACCAATAAGCAGTTTTATTTTTCGGGTGAAATTAGCGACGATTATGGCTTCTCCAAACTCACTTTCAACTATCAAATACTTAATAAAAACAAAAAGAAAGTTTATATAAAGCAAATACCTGTAAACGTAAATCAAAACACTGAGCATTTCTTTTTCGACTGGAATATGGAAGATGCAGGTATTACGCCGGGTGATGAAATAAGTTATTATTTCGAAATTTTTGATAATGATGGTATTAATGGAGCTAAATCCACCAAATCGGCTATTAAATCTTTAAAAAGTCTTTCAAAAACCGAAATTGAAAGTCAGCTGGATAGCAAGCGTGATGAATTAAAAGAAAAAATGGAAAATGCCCTTCGTCAGGCATCAAAGATTGAGCGTGAAGCAAAAAAACTGAATGATAAACTGGTCGATAAAAAGAACCTGACTTTTGAGGAGAAAAAACAAATTACTGAGCTGATTGAAAAACAGAAACAACTGGAAGAAAATATTCGTGAAATTCAGCAAGAAAATAAACTGAATAATCAACAAAACAGTGAATTGAATGAGCTTGACCAAAAAATTATGGAAAAGCAAAAACAGTTGGAAGACATGTTTAACAATGTTCTTGATGAAAAAACAAAGGAAATTTTAGAAAACCTCCAAAAACTAATGGAGGAAAACAATAAAAACCTTACGCGCGAGCAACTGGAAAACATGCGAATGGACAACAAGAGTTTGGAAAAAGAACTAGATCGCATGCTTGAACTTTATAAACAATTGGAATTTGAGCAAAAGCTTCAACAAAACATAGATAAACTGGATGAGTTATCACAAAAGCAGGAAAATTTATCAAACCAATCAAAAGATAAAAATTCAGACGCTGATAAACTCAAAACTGAACAGAATAAGCTCAATAAAGAGTTTGATGATGTTAAAAAAAATTTAAATGACCTTGAAAAGAAAAATAATGAATTAGAGAATAAAAATAACCTGGAAAACACTGACAAAGAACAACAGGAAATTGATAAAGACCTGAAAAATAGTTCAGAACAACTTGAAAATAATAATAAAAACAAGGCTTCTGAATCACAAAAAAATGCTGCAAACAAGATGAAAAATCTGTCGCAGAAAATGCAACAAATGCAAGAACAAATGGAAGGCATGAAACTTGATATGGATATCGACGGTTTACGCCAAGTGCTTGAAAATTTGTTGAAAGTTTCTTTTGATCAGGAAAAACTAATGCAGCAGTTTAAAACGTTAGGAATAAATGACCCAGGGTTCTCTACATTGGTTCAAAAGCAAAAATCATTAAAAGATGATATTGGAATGATACGCGATAGTATTTTTTCAATCAGTAAACGTATCCTTCAAATAGAAAGTTTCGTAAACAAGGAAACCGACAACATAAACAAGTATATGGATAAAACCATGGAAAGTTTAAGTGAACGTCGTACAGGCGAAGCTGCTGGTCATCAACAATACATCATGACTTCAGTAAACAACCTGGCCGTGATGTTAAGTGAAGTGTTGGATCAATTGCAAAATCAGCAATCAAGCATGGGCAAAGGCAAATCAAAAAGTAAAAACAAAAAGCCAAGTCTATCACAATTGAACAAAATGCAAGAGGAGCTGAACCAGCAGATGCAGCAAATGAAAAATGGCATGAAACCGGGACAAACACCACGTGGTCAGCAAAGTGAGCAAATAGCCAAAATGGCCCGTCAACAACAAGCCATACGTAATGCATTGCAAGAAATTAACCGTGAACAAAATAAAGACGGAAAAGGCAAACTGGGTGATTTGGACAAGTTAGGTAAAGACATGGAACGTACCGAAACCGAACTTTACAACAAACAACTTACTCAGGAAATGCTTAAACGCCAACAAGAAATAAAAACGCGTTTATTGGAAGCTGAAAAAGCTGAAAAAGAGCGTGACGAGGATGAAAAACGCGAAGCAAAACAGGGTAAAGAGCAAACAGCTGATTTTAAAGCTATTTTTGATCAATATCAAAAAGCCAGGCAAAAAGAGCTTGAATTATTAAAAACTCTTCCACCAGGTGTAAGTTCATTTTATAAGTCAAAAATAAATTCCTACTTTAACTTACTAAATAAAGGGAAATAGTGTTATGGGTCATATTTCTACAGATACAAGCAAACTATACACGTTGCAACTTGCATCGAAATTGGACAGTATTGTTGAGCTTGAAAACTTTCTAGAACTGTTATTAGAGGAACATCATGTTTCCAATGAAAGCTATGGAAATATTATGACCTCTTTAAATGAGGCCACTATGAATGCAATTGTTCATGGAAATAAATGTCTCGAAAATAAAAAGGTATATATCAATGTTGAAGTAGTGAACAAAAGTAAATTCATTTTTACTGTTGCAGATGAAGGCAAAGGTTTCGATTTCCGTAACCTAACTGATCCTACCTTACCTGAAAATATTGAAAAGGATAATGGCAGAGGCGTCTTTATTATGAAACACCTTGCCGATCAGTTGATCTACAATGATTTAGGAAACGAAGTAGAAATGCACTTTAAGTTTTAAATTAAACGAATAAATTAAGGCAACTGAAATAGTTGCCTTAATTATTATCGACTACGTCCAATCAAAAACCGCTTTTAACATTCATCCTATCATTTTCCCTATCTTTGCCGCAATTAATTAATCAGGTAATGTATAACTGATTAAAAACTAACTGTTGTTAACTGATAAGATGGCAATTAATTTTTTTAACGAAGACATCGATTTCAAATTAAAAGATAAAGCAAAACTAAAAACCTGGATTAAATCTACTGCAGCAGAAGAAGGTTATAAGCTTAAAGAAATCAATTTTATTTTTTGTTCTGATGAATATCTGTTGACGATAAATCAACAATATTTGAACCATAATACCTACACTGATATCGTAACCTTTGATAACTCAGAAAAAGAGGGTCAATTAATAGGAGATATTTTTATAAGTGTGGAAAGAACCTATGAAAATGCTCAAAAATTTGGAGTTGCTGCGTCCACCGAGCTCTATAGGGTGATGATACATGGTATCTTACACCTTTGTGGATATTATGATAAAAAACCAGAGGATAAAGCCTTAATGACCGAGAAAGAAAACTTTTATCTGCAGAAGGTATAGAAAAAATTATGAGTTATGAATAAAATAAACCATTCATAACTCATAATTACTATTAATAATCAATTACTTAAATTACTTCCACAATCTCATTTAAAGGTTTTCTTACCTTTTTAACAAACTGGAATGTATCGTCATTTGCACGGTAACCAATTGCTGCCACTACTATAGCATGTAATCCTTTTTCCTTCAAACCTAAAATTTCGTCATAGGCATTGCTATCAAAACCTTCCATTGGACAAGCATCAATTCCTTCCAATGCACAATAAGTTAATAAATTACCTAAGGCAATGTAGGTTTGACGAGCATTCCAATTAGAAAGAGTCTCAGGATTTAAATTTGCAACAGTACCCTTCATCATGGTTTCAAAACCCCGCAATGTTTCACGTGAAATATTACGTGTTACAGCAATGTTATCAATATATGTTTCAATTTGGGCATTATCCACAATTTGCTGATGAGCAAATACAATTAAATGTGATGCATCAGTAATTTGGGTTTGACCCTTCGACATCCCCTTTAATTTTTCTCTAACTTCAGGATCCTCAACAACTATAAACTTATAAGGTTGTAATCCATATGCTGATGCACTTAAAGTAATAGCTTTTAATACCTTAGAAAAATCTTGTTGACTCAATTTCTTTGTAACATCAAACTTTTTTGTTGCATAACGGAAGTGTTCCAAACGATCTAAAACATTCACCTTTTCAATTATTTCCATACTTTCTAATTGTTCATTTTAATAATTAATTCATTGGAACATCAATTAATAACAGTTCTGTTTTAGAATTTGTTTTAACAATTATTGTGTCCACATCATTTATACCTATCGCGTCCCTAGTACCTAAAGTTTCAGTTGCAATTTCTACCTCACCATTCAAAACAAACACATAAACGCCATTACCCTTATTTTTAATAGAATATTCAATAGTTTCACCAGCATCAAAGTTTCCTAGTGAAAAAAATGCATCTTGATTAATCCAAACACCGCCCTCTTCCCTATTTGGAGAAACTACCACTGAAAACTTGTTATCTCTATCTTCAGGAAAAAAGGTTTTCTGTTCATAACGAGGTTCTATATCACGCTCTTTTGGAAACACCCATACTTGTAGGAACTTAACCTCATGCTCACGTGAATTATTATATTCTGAGTGTGCAATACCGCTACCACCAGACATAATCTGTACATCATTCGTTTTAATCACTTCTTCCCTACCTGTACTGTCTTTATGACGTAATTCTCCTGATAATGGAATACTTACAATTTCCATATTATCATGAGGATGCGTTCCAAATCCCATGCCTGGAGCAACTGTATCGTCATTCAATACTCGTAACAGCCCAAAATGAATTTTTTCAGGATCATAATAACTGGCAAAACTGAATGAGTGATAGCTTTTTAACCAACCAATATTGTTATAGCCACGTTCATTTGCACGATGAATTATAGTTTTCATTTTATATCCTTTTTAAATGATGATACAAATATACGTAAAAACATTATTTGTTACAACATATATGTTTTATTTAATAGAATTAAAAATTCAATTCATTCAATCATAGGTAGATAAGAAAATACGAAAAGGATAAAAGCCACTGTTTAAACAGAATAGCCTGCCATTCAGGCGGATGCTGCCCCCCTTTAGAGATTAAACGGAACCCTACCGGAGCATATTGACCCCCTTACAAGGAGTTCAGCGGTGGTATACCGGAGCATGTTGACCCCTCTAGCTATTGGTTTTGGTTATACTTAGTGATTTTATCACCTAAAAGATCACTGATAGCCGAAAAACCAAGACCCATGAATCAGATAAAACAACTATTACGATTACACAGCCAGGGCCATTCCAATAAGGCCATAAAACGCATCTTAAGCATCATTACGAACATAGTTAAATCTTACCTGCATAAACTTCATTCAGCAGGTCTGGATCCACAGGCATTACTTCAGCTGGAAGATCCGGAGGTGGAAACGAAGTTCCATACCGGCAATCCGGCCTATAAAGTTCATCACTATACGCATTTCAAAGGGAAGCTGGAGTACTTCTCAACAGAGCTGCAGAAGCCTGGCGTTACTAAAAAACTATTGTGGGAAGAATACCTTATAGGCTATTCCTCAGGCTATGGCTATTCCCAGTTCTGTCATCAACTCCACCAACAACTTGTTGCCCGCAAATCTACCTCTGTTCTTCAGCATGAGCCTGGTGATAAACTGTTTATAGCATTACAGGGAAACACAGACCTATTTAACCCAAATAAAAGATAAAGCTTATTTACTCAGTAAATCAATTTAAATGATCATAGAAGAAACAAGTGCACAAAATAAATTATAGTAATTTAGAAAATTACATTCTTTAAAAAATTAGTCAATACAGTTCTAATAAATAATATGAAAACAGCAATAATTATTGGTGCAAGTGGTTTAATAGGTAGTGATTTACTTAATCTCTTATTAAACAATGATAAGTTCAATCAAATAACAGTTATAGTACGTAAACCAATACCAATACACCACCCCAAAATAATACAACTGGTAATAGATTTTACTAAAATTTCCGATTATGCTAATGAACTTAAAGGCAACTGTGTATTTTGTTGTATTGGATCAACACAAAAAAAAGCCGGTACTAAAGAAAAATATGAGTTAATTGACAGAATATATCCAAGAGAAATTGGAAAAATAGCATTACAAAACGGCGCAAAACATTTCCTATTAGTAAGTGCTATGGGTGCAAATAATAATTCAAGAATATTCTATAATAAACTAAAAGGATTAACAGAACAGGATATAAATGAATTAGGCTATGAAGCAGTAAGTATTTTTAGACCATCATTACTAGTAGGACAAAGAGAGGAAAATAGACCAGGTGAAAAATTAGGTATATGGATAATGAAATGGTTAAATAATGTACTTATAGGAAAATTAGCAAAATACAGATCAATAAAAACTAAGGATGTAGCGAAAGCAATGACAACTATTGCTTTAATTAAGGCTAAAGGAACCGACATTTACCAATCTAACGAAATACAAAAAATTGCCGATAATTCAATTAGTTAAAAGAAATCAATTTATCACTTAATATAAAATACTATATTTCACATAAATTCATTACAAAAACAAGTTTATGAAAAAAATCTTACTAAGCTTATTAATACTATCCGCAACCTGTATTACAACTACCATTAAGGCTCAATCAACATCTAAAATAGCAAACAAGTTATTCTATACAGAACTTGGTGGCCCAGGTGTATTATTTTCAGCAAATTTTGATGGAAGATTTGATAAAAATAAGAAATTAGGTTTAGGTTATCGGATTGGGCTTGGGTTTTCAACCTATGAACAGGATATCTCTTCTAGTAGCAACACTAACAACTATTATTACGAAACTGAAACAAGAAATTATCTTACTCTACCAATTGGAATTAATTATATATTAGGTAAAGAAGGATCTGCGAATATGTTTGAAATAGGTGCTGGCTTAACTTTATTATCAAAAAAGGTAAGCATCTATAACTACGAAAACCAAGATGAGGGTAGCAACATTATTGGAGCTATATCATTTATGTATAGAAGACAACCAATTGATGGTGGTTTTAGTTGGAGAATAGGCTTTACACCTATAATAGGTACATCAGGAAATATATTTCCATCAGGTGCTATAGGTATAGGTTATAACTTCTAAATCAAAATTAAAATAATACAAATCATATAAAAAACCCGTTAGTTAGAGCTAACGGGTTTTTTATTTATCTATATACACCTAAAATCATTATCCTATCTTGAAATTATAAATAATCCTCATTTAAATAATAATCAATTCGCTAAAATAAAGAAACATTATAAATCAATTAGATTAGAGTATTACAACACAAACACGGTCTTTAAATTAATTCCTAACTTAATATTATTATACTGAATTACAATTAAACAGATAAATCTAATAAAGTATATAATAATAAAATACCAATTAAAACACCTTACCACTATTAACTTAATATTCTCAATATTATTCAATCTTAAAATTAATGTTCCACGTGAAACATTAATACAACATCAATATAAATAAACTACTAAAATCAATTTCGTAACTTTGCAAATTATTTAAAATTAAAGAGATAAACCATGTTCCACGTGGAACATTATTAAATAGATATGTTTTCGGAATACGATATTATAGTAGTAGGAGCTGGTCATGCCGGTTGTGAAGCAGCAGCAGCAGCTGCAAATCTAGGTTCTAAAGTTCTATTAATTACAATGAATCTACAAACTATTGCACAAATGTCGTGTAACCCAGCAATGGGTGGCGTGGCTAAAGGACAAATTGTTCGAGAAATTGATGCAATGGGTGGATATTCAGGAATTGTGAGTGATAAAACTACAATTCAATTTAGAATGCTGAATCGTTCTAAGGGTCCAGCAATGTGGAGTCCACGAGCACAAAATGATCGCTACAAATTTCATGAAGAATGGCGTTATATGCTAGAGAATACCAAAAACCTGGATTTCTTTCAGGATATGGTAAGTGGCCTATTAGTAAAAGGAAATACTATTTATGGTGTAAAAACATCACTTGGTTTAGAAATAAAAGCTAAAGCAGTAGTACTTACTAATGGAACGTTCTTAAATGGTACCATTCATATTGGAGAAAAACGATTTGGTGGTGGACGAATGGGAGAAAAAGGCGCAACCGGATTAACCGAAAATTTAGTTGAACTAGGTTTTGAAGCTGGTAGAATGAAAACAGGTACCCCTCCTCGTATTGATGGTAGAAGTATCAATTATTCAGTTATGGAAGAACAACAAGGCGATGAGAATCCAAGTCGCTTTTCATACCTTGATTTTGAACTACCAAAAGAACAACGTTCTTGTTATATTACCTATACTAGTCAGGAAGTTCATGATATACTTAAAGAAGGTTTTGATCGTTCACCAATGTTTACTGGCCGTATAAAAGGTTTAGGTCCACGATACTGCCCTTCTATTGAAGATAAAATAAATCGTTTTGCAGAAAGAGAACGCCATCAAATTTTTGTGGAGCCTGAAGGTTGGAATACTGTAGAAGTATATGTAAACGGATTTTCTACTTCATTACCTGAAGATGTTCAGTATCGTGCTTTAACAAAAATACCTGGTTTTGAAAATGCAAAGTTCTTCCGACCAGGATATGCAATTGAATATGATTTCTTCCCTCCTACTCAATTAAATACAACACTCGAAACCAAGCATATTTCTAACTTATTTTTCGCAGGCCAAATAAATGGAACAACCGGTTATGAAGAAGCCGCAGCACAAGGTTTTATGGCAGGTATAAATGCTCACCAAAAAATCAATGAAAAACATGAATTAGTTTTATCTCGATCAGAGGCCTACATTGGGGTATTAATTGATGACCTTGTAACAAAAGGAACAGAAGAACCTTATCGTATGTTTACTTCAAGAGCAGAACATCGTTTACTACTTCGCCAAGATAATGCGGATATTCGATTAACTAAACTATCACAAAATATTGGCTTAGCATCAGACGAACGCTTAAGAAAAGTTGAAGAAAAGATTGCAAAATCGGATGACATTGTTCAATATATGAAAGCTAAATCAGTTGAACCGTCAGAAATAAATGCATTCTTAGATCAACAAGGAACTTCGCCGATCCCTCAAAATGTTAAATTATTTAACTTATTATCACGTCCTCAAATTAATATTGATGATTTAATAAATGCATACCAGCCGTTAAAAGAATTTATTAATGGATCAAAACAAGAAATAATTGAACAAGCCGAAATTAAGGTTAAGTACGAAAGCTATTTTGAAAAAGAATTAGAAATGGTTTCAAAACTTCAAAAAATGGAAGATCAAAACATCAATCCAAATTTTGATTATGATACATTAATTTCACTTTCGAAAGAGTCGAGAGAAAAACTAAAAAAAATAAAACCAAGAACTTTAGGTCAAGCATCAAGAATTTCCGGTGTTTCGCCTGCTGATATATCTGTTTTAATGATACATTTATCTAAGTAATTGATTTTTAATTACTTAGATAAATTTTAAATTAAAAATATCTACCTATTTTAAGGCGATATAACCCACTTTCTAAAAACTTTAATATTATTTATCATAAAAGCATTAAAATTAAACTGAGGGCTTAAAAACGTGAAATTTTCAAAAGGGAAGTTTTTAAAGAAAAAAAATGAGCTATTCTTAGCATTATCAATATTAGTAAGTGCATGCGCCAATGTGGTAAGCCCAACAGGCGGACCAAAAGATGAAACAGCTCCAAAACTTGTTAGTGAAAATCCAAAAAATAAAACTTTAAACTTTGCAGAGAAAAAAATTGAGATTGAATTTAATGAAATGGTTCAACTCAAAAATCAGTACAAGGAAATAAGCATTACTCCAGAGATGGAACTTGCACCAGAAATTACAGCAAAAAAAAATACTGTAATTATAAAGTTTGTTGACACATTAAGTAAAAATACAACTTACTCTATCAATTTCGGAAATTCAATTGCTGACATAAATGAATCTAATGAATATAAAAATTATCATTATGTTTTTTCAACTGGCAAATTCATTGATTCGTTAAAAATTTCAGGTACGGTTGATTATATAATTGATACTGCCCAAACAAAAGAAGTTCTTGTTGCCCTCTACCCTACAGATATTGAAAAACTCTATAAGCAAAAACCAATAATTTACACTAGCACTACAACAGGTGGTAAATATGAACTAAACAATATCAAAAATGGAAAATATGCCATTTACGCTTATAAAGATTTAAATGGTAATAAACGATTTGATGATGATGAGCTCCTAGGTTTCTTAAATAACAATGTTGACTTACAAAAAGATTCATCTAAAATCAATTTTACATTAGCTAAACAAGTCCCGAAAAATTTAAGAGTATCATATAGTAAATACTATGAAGGAAGAGTACTAGTAAAATTGAATTATCCGGACGACTCGGTAAATTTCAACGTTTTTTATCCAAATGAATTCAAAAATAAACTACTAATTGACAAAGCAAGTTCTGATTCAATTTCGTTATGGTTACCAACAACCAAATTTGATTCGACCCAAATTCAGTTGACAAAAAATGGAAAACCCTTCGATACCTTAATGGTTAGGAATTTTATTAAAGACCCTAAACTGGGCTTATTCAAAATAACTGATAATGTATCATCAGGAATATTGAAACCAAATGACACTCTCAAGCTTACAACTTCTCGACCATTGAAATTGGCGGATGTTACCAAACTAGAACTTTTGGAAGATAGTGTTAAAATAAAAACAGGCTTTACAATTACTCCAAGCAAGAAAAAAATAAGAGAAT